>CAYQZZ010000042.1:0-17661 GCA_964422155.1 uncultured Dehalococcoidaceae bacterium
GCGGGGCTGTCCAGAGTCCGGGACTGGTCTCCCGCGTCTCCAGCTTCATGTCCGACACAGGGCAACTGCCCTTGCTGATTTCGACCAAGGTGCCATAGATTGCATCAAAGTCCCTTATCAATACATCGGCCGGGACCTGAGGATACCGTTGCTCCATGCGGACAGCGATTTCCTGTTTGAAGCTGGCTGCTTCAAGCTTTTCGGGGTATCGGTTCATCACCTCAATAAAGGACTCAATGAACTCCGCGGCGGTATTATTCAGCAGGAGGAGGTCCTGCCCATTGAGCCAGAGCATGTTCGGCTCGCCTCTTCTCAGGTGGAGGCGCAGCCCGGGAACAGTCACGTGGCGAATTTTTGAATCAGTCATAAAATCATTCCTTAAAAAAATGCTCGCCCCGATTTGAGGTTGTTGGCTATGGAAATCCTCGCGAGTTAAAGCTATTAATACAGAATACTACTGAAAGATACGAGTGTCAATATATCCAGATGAAGGTACTATTTGGTTTTGGCTACACCCCCTTGGGAGGTTGTCATTGCGAGGGCGACCTGCTCGCCGACCTGCTCGCCGTCTCTCCGTGACTATGGCAGGCGAGAGCCCGTGGCAATCTCCATCAATGGCTTGATTCTATCTAAGGGATTGCTTCGCCTCCCGACTTCGTCGGGATGGACTCGCAATGACACAGCACATGGTGAATAACCATGCTATCAAGTGACGGCCGATTACATCGTGGGATGGTACAGTGTCTGTTGAAATATATCTGCCAATGGCATAGAATTTGCCTATATATGGAATAAGGAGGAAATATTTCTGTGGCCGAGAAGAAATACGGGAATTTAGTTAAAACATTAAAATACCAGAAAGGGCGGGGAGGTGCCAACGCCAAAGAGCTGGTGTTCGTGGGGGGCGAGGAACTGGGAGGGTTTAACCTTAATTTCATCGTGGGGGTTTACGACCAGACCGGCGACTGGGCTCCCAATATGGGGGCGCACGCACATGCCTTTGATGAATGCCTGCTCTTTTTCGGCTATAACGATGACGACCTGAGTTATCTCGGGTCGGACATGGAGTTATCACTGGGCAAGGAGTATGAAAAACACAAGTTCAGCGTGCCGACCGTAGGCATCGCTCCCGAAGGGGTACCGCACTGTCCGCTAATTACCGAGAAAGTCTATAAAGCTTTCGGGCATTTCCACCTGGCCCTCAGTCCGAAATATGCGGGTACACCGGTGAAACAGGAAGGCACTACCGACGGGAAAAAATACAAACACCTCATAAAAAAGCTGCCGATTAAAAAGGGACCGGGGGGAGCCAACGCTAAACAGCAGTTTTCCATGTCGGGATACGACCTGGAAGGACTCCCTCTCAATTTTAAGATGGGGCTCTACAACAAGACCGGGCAGTGGTATCCGGGAAAAGGGGCGCAGATACATTCTTATGATGAATGCATGATATTCTTCGGGCATAACACCGATAACCTGAGCTACCTGGGGGCGGAAATTACCATCGAGATTGGCAAGGAACACGAAAAACACACCTTTAATGTGCCTACCGTGGTCTCGTTACCCAAGGGGACGCCGCACTTTCCAATCGTCTGCAACAAGGTTGATAAACCTTATAGCGTTATGCAGGTTGGACTTAGCGCCAAACACGATTGTTCCTGGGTTGAATAATAATGTCATTCTCGGGCTTCAGCCTGAAGGCTTGACCTGAGAATCCAGACTGATTCCCCCTCCCCGAGATTCTTCGTCCTTCAGCGGAAGGACTCAGAATGACAGAGTGGGGATACTGGATTCCCGCTGGAGTTTACCCCGATTTCATCGGGGCTGGAATGACAATTGTGGGAAGGCTTATGTCAGGAATTTTTTCAGGTCGAAGAGAGCCTGGTAGGCAATCCGGCCTACCACCTGAGTAAGTCTTCCGGAATAGGTATGCACCTGAGGCTGTCCAGTCACCGGGCCGGCAATGGCAATAAAGACCCTGGCCATCATCATGTTGTCCACCGTCTCCGCATAGCCCTCTATGCCGATGCCGATACCTGCCTTCATTTTATGGCGTACCAGAGATGCCATCGCGGCAGCGGTTTCGGCTGCTTTAGCATTACCCCGGGCAAGGCCGGGCTCAAGGCCAAGGGCAGTTTTAGCTTCATCAGAGGTAGTAAGCAGTCCCCCCTTGAAGAAGCGTTGATTTTCCGGAATCCGGGCCAGCGTATGTATCAAGGAACCGCCGGAGAAAGACTCCGCCACCGCCAGGGATAGCTCTCTATCAATAAGCATCTGCCCCACCACATTCTCCAGCGTCTCGTCATTCACCCCCCAGATATAATCACCCACAACAGCCTTAACCGCAGCTTCATGAGTTGAAATCATGGCCTGCGCCTCTTCAATGCGGCCTGCCTTAGCCGTGATGCGCAGGTGTATACCGTCCTGCCTGGCATAAGTAGCCAGGGTGGGATTGGAGGACTTAAGCAGATGAGCCAGTAACTCGTCAACTTTCGATTCGGCCAGGCCAAAGGTCTTGAGAGTACGGGACAGGATAATGGCCCCCGCCCGACGCTGTAATTTCGGAAAAACCTCATTTTGCCACATAAACTGCATCTCAGCAGGGGGGCCGGGCATGGCTATGATGACCCGCCCATCCTTTTCCACCCACCAGCCGGGAGCGGTGCCCCGCGCATTCGGAATCGGTGCTGCCGAAGGAATCCGAGTAGCCTGTTTGAGATTATTAGGTGACATCTCCAGGCCCCGTTCCGCAAAGAACTTCGCCAGTGTTTCCCTCAGAGTCGGGTCTACCTTCATACTTTCACCGAGCAGACCGGAGATAGCTTCGCGAGTAATATCACCCTGCGTCGGGCCCAGACCGCCTGTCGTTAGAATGAGCTCCGACCTCTGCCAGGCAAGCCTCAGAACCCCTGATAACCTCTCGTAGTTATCGCCGACCGACGAGGTGAAATAGAGGTCGATTCCCAGCGAAGCCAGCTGACCCGCCAGATATGAGGTATTGGTATCTGCAATTTCACCCAGAAGGAATTCGGTGCCGGTAGAAATAATTTCTGCTCTCATCGTTCTCAGGATTTCCGTTAGGTTGAATCAACTTAGATTTTACTGGTAAAAGCCAGCGGTTTGCAACTAAATAGCTCTGTTTGTATATAGTCGATTTTATATACTCACCCCCTTTGTCCCCCTCTCAAACAAGTGCATCTTTAGTGCTCAATTTTTATTATGTTTGAGAGGGGGAAAGAATATGAGAGGGGGCTTCGCCCCCTCTCTCCTGAACTCCCCTCTCCAGCCATCAATATCTGTGGTTTCTTACCAGTGATGTTGGCTGGAGAGGGGATAAAGGGGTGAGGTTATAACCTGCCAAGCACAAGTAGACAGAACAAAAATAAGCAAAGAGTTTTTATTCTGAATATACAGGGTAAAAACTGGAATTAGTGCCAGCGTATGTTTATAATGGTGACAATAGAAACGCAAGCAGGAGGAAAATGATGACAATCGCGGAAATGGAAGCCAGGATTAAGACTCTTGAGAAGAAACTCAAGGCTCAAGAGAAAAGGATGATGACTCTCGAGGATATCGAGGCGATTAAACGATTGCAAAAGGCCTACAACTATTATGTCGAGCATATGCTGGGAGATGCGATAATCGACTGTTTTTCAGACAGCCAAGAAGTTGTCCTGGACTGGCTGGAAGGCAAGTGGCTGGGGAAGGAAGGGGTGAAAAAGTATTTCGCGCACGCTTCCAAGGGCGATAATCCGCCGGGATTTTCGCACCAGCTGATGCCGACTGGCGGCCTTATTACAATCTCAAAGGACGGTAAAACCGCCAAGGGACGGTGGTACGCTTTCGGAGGTATTTTCTCGTCGGACAGGGGCAAAGTTAGCGGCGGCTCGCTGACGAGCGGTATATACGAAATGGGCTATATCAAAGAGAAGGGCATCTGGAAAATACTCTCAATAAAGTGGGTGATACCCTACAGTGCGAGAATCGCAGAATGGTCGATGCCGGAAGACATCGGGGGACGGTTCGTCAAGGGCGGGGCAGGCGCTCCTCCAAGGGAGGGTGCCAGACCTCTTCCCCCCATGCCCAAGCCCGATATCCCCGTAGATAAAGCCGACCTGCGTTATGTCTCCGGCTATATCTTCCCCTTCCACTTCAAGCATCCGGTCACCGGCAAGGAAACGTCCGAAGGATTACGCAACGCACGGCTAAAACCATTAAGTAGCAAGTAACTGAAAACACCTTTTACCCACAAACAGGAGGGAGAGCCGTTACGCTCTCCCTCGTCTATCTATTATATTTTTAATACTTTTTGTCTAATACGTGCCATATTTCACGGCAGTTTCCATAAAAGCACGAAAGTTATCCGGATTCTTCGTTTCCGTGGCCGTGCAGCCGCCGGCAAGGATATAGCCTCCGCCGGGGGCGCACGTCTCGATAAGCTTGCGGCAACATTCCTTGACATCTTTAGGTGTACCGGCAATCATTAACGAGGCGGGCACGTTGCCAGAAATACAGCACCTATCGCCAATCATTTTCTTGGCTTTAGCCATATCGGTCTTATCAAACATCCATGATACCCAGCCCTTGGGGAAGTCGCCGATATAGTCCAACCTCTGGTTATAATGCCCCTCGGCGAAGAGCGAGACCTGGATACCTTCTTCGATTAAGGCATCGATGTACTTCTTCAGGCTGGGCCAGTAGAACTTCTCGAACTGCTTGCGTGACATAAAGGTATCATCGCCCCGATGTAAAGGGAAACCCACCGAAAAGCCGCCGGCAGCATTGATATTGCTTATCATCCTGGGTACTATCAGTTCGTAAATCATGTCGATACATTCCAGGAGCTTCTCCGGCTGGCGGAACATGTCGATGGCGATACCCTCCGTTCCCCTGAGAAAGTCCCCGATGAGATCGAAGGGCGCTATTCCCATACCTCCCCGCCCCGCCGGGAACCCGGCCTCCACAGCCTCCTTGCTGACGACCATAAGCTCTTTCTGCCACTTTTCCATCGCCTCACCGGCTTTTATCAGTTTCTTAAAGGTGTCTCTTATCTCCGGTCGGGTGAACGGGTAGGTCATGACCATAGGGGTGCCCATCAGCGTGTTGAGCGGGGGAAAATACTGCAGTCCTGCGGCGGCACCCATGGTACGGGGCGTCAATACCCTGAATCCGAAGTCGGAAGGGTCTTTCATCAGATAATCATATTCATCAGCCTTCATATACTGGGCTTCGACGAACTGGAAGGTATTGACATTGTCCCCCAGTCCATGGCCCGGCCAGGTGTAATTTTTAAAATCGCAAATATCCATTACTTTCCCGGAGAAAATGAGGCCCGGTCCCATGAACGTATCCATATCTTCATAAAAGTCTTCCAGGAACTTTCTCCAGGCAGCCTTGAGGGCTTTGGCATCGTACATCACCGTCTTGAAGTCGTATCCGGCGTAGTACGCCGGGTAGTGTCCCGTCGGCAGGGATACGGGCACCCTATCGGGCTTTTCGCACCTCGAGACTTTCATCATGCGGGTTACCCGCTCTTTATAGAGCTTTTTCGCCTTAGCATCACGGAATTTAATGTCCGTCGGGTTAAGGTAATTCTTCATCCTTTTATCGCGCTTTTCTTCTTTGGTCATCTCAGACCATTGTTTTTCCATGCCAATAATCTCCTTTGTATTATTTTTAAATTAATTTAGCTTTAAGCTCGTACCTGATTTTACTCTTTCTGCCGTCACTCAATCAACACCTATATTAAGCAAAAGCTTTCTGGTCTTAATAGAAATTGATATAATGCTAATAGAAAGAAAGCGAAGGAGGGAAAATGGACCTGGGTTTAAAAGATAAGGTAGCACTGGTAACGGGCGCGGGCAGCCCGGTGGGATACGGGAGGGGTATAGCCCTGACCCTGGCAAAATACGGGTGCAATATAGTGGCTAATGATATTGATGGCGAAGGCGCTCAGAAAACAGCTAAAGACGTGGAGGCCTTGGGCCGTAAGGCGTTGGCCGTCAGAGCGGACGTCACCAAAGTTGCCGAAGTAAAAGACATGGTAAAAAAGGCCCTGGATAAATTCGGCAGGATAGATATCCTGGTAAACAATGCCGGCCGCACCACCACGCCGACGCCTTTCGTGGAGACACCGGAAAAGAACTGGGAAATAGTCATCAATCTCAATATTTACGGCGTGTTCCACTGCACCAAGGCCGTCCTGCCCCAGATGCTCGAACGTAAAAGCGGTAAAATTATCAGTATAGCATCGGGCGCCGGCATCAGCGGTATGCCCCGATGTGTTCACTACGGCGCCACCAAAGCCGCCATTATCGCTTTCACCAAGGGACTATCGAAGGAGGTAATAGCCTCGGGGATAAATGTGAACGCGGTAGCGCCGGGGGTCGGCGATACCAACTTCCTGCGCACCGGCAACTTCCCGCCGGGTGAACTGGAACGCGCGGTAGCCACGGTGCCGACGAAAAGGGCGACCACGCCCGAGGACGTGGGCAACATGGTAGCCTATCTGGCCTCGGACCTCGCCAGACAAATTGTCGGGCAGACCTTCCTGGTCGATGGCGGCCACGTTTAAGGAGGTATCGAGATGGGCATTTCACGGCAGGAATTCGAGCGACGCTATACAGCTATTCGCACACTTATGAAGAAAGATAAGATAGACTGTCTCCTCGTCGTGGGACAGGCGGACGACTTCACCCGAGGCAATATCCGCTATATAACCGGGCACGGGAGGGGAGGATGCTGCATCTTCCCGCGGGAAGGCCGCCCTGTTTTTCTAATGGGACCCGGCCAGTCCTCTTCATCGAAAATCCGTAAAACACTGGAGGCTTTCGATTTACTCGATTTGCGGGAAACGACTGATTCCGCGGAACAGGTTAAAAAAGAGCTGTCCCGCTTCTATCAGGGCAACCAGATTGGCATTATCGGTATGGGATGTATCTCAGTCCCGATATACCTGGCAGTAAAAGAGGGTTTCGGCGAAAGACTTGTAGATTCGACTAAGATTCTTGAGCGACTGCGCTCGATAAAAAGTGCCGAAGAAATCGAGAAAATGCGCCGGGCCGCTGCCATCGCCGATGAGGTTTATAGAGTGCTGAAAAAGACAGTACGCCCGGGCCTCAGTGACTACGAAATCTACGGACTGGTCAAAAAGACAATTTACGAGATGGGTTGTGAATATTCTTTCGACCTGATAGATGCCGAAGGTTCAAGGATGAACATGACCTTCTGCCCGACCGGAGAAAGGCTGAAAGCCAACAATACATTGTTCATGGAAATTACGCCCGCTTATGAAGGTTACTACGCACAGCTGCCGGTTACCCTGCCCGTAGGCAAGTATCCGGCGCAAATTAAGAAAATGGTCGGCGTGTGGGAGAAAGCCAACAAGGCTGCCCTGGACATCCTGCGTCCCGGTACAAAAGTCTCCGATGTGTACCACGCTCTGGTGGATACCGTCCGCAAGAACGGATACATCTCTCCGCTCCGTCCCGGTCATGCCATCGGCCTGGATGCGCTCGATTTCTGGTCTATTACCGAGTCCAATGCCATGATACTCCAGGCGGGTATGACGCTGGCCATTCATCCCAGCATCATGACCGAAATCGGCGGCGATGCCTGCGGCATGGGATATACCTACCTGATTACGGATAAGGGAGCAGAAAGATTCAGCAAAATAGAACTGGCTGAAAATGGGATATAATTTGCTCTAGTACCAAGTTGCATTAATCCATATTCTATCACCTCTCCCTTGACGGGAGAGGTTGGGTGAGGGTGAAAATAAAACCCCCTCACCTTAATCCTCTCCCTCAGAGGGGAGAGGAAATATATATTTCATATGCAACCAAGTACTAGCTTGAAGGGTTAAAAATAGGTGTTGATGCAATGACCACGAAAAAAATTAAAGAAAAGGGTATTGAGGCCAGGCTGGTGATTATCGGCGGGGGAGGGGCTGGCCTTTCGGCAGCGCTGACGGCGGCGGAAAGAGAGGCAACCGGCATCGTGGTAGTGGAGAAGCGGAGCAGGTTGGGAGGTAATACCGCCCTGGCCGGGGGGCTTTTTGCCTGTGAAAGTCCTGTCCAGGCACGGGAGAAAATCGTCGCCGATAGAGATTTTCTTTTTAAGAAGGCTATGGACTGGGCGCACTGGAGTCGCATCGACCCCGCGATTCTCCGTGCGTTCCTCGGTAAATCGGGAGATACCATCCGATGGCTGGAGGAAAAGGGGCTGGAGTTTAAACTCATCCGTCTCTACCCGGACCAGCAGCCACCCGTTCAGCACAACCCCAGGGGTAACGGCGCACTTCTGATAAAGGTCCTGGCTCAAGATTGCCGCGACAGGGGAGTGCAGATGCTTCTCCAAAGCAGCTGTAAGAAAATTATACGGGGCAAAGACGGAAAAATTGCCGGCGTTCTTGTAGTGAAAGGCGATGAAGAGATAGAAATAAAAACTGAATGTGTTATTATCGCTACCGGCGGCTTTGCCGGGAATCATGAACTTCTCAAAAAATATTTCCCCTCATACTGCGATGGACTGTCTTTGAGCGGTCTGCCTCTCACGGGAGACGGCCTGTTCCTGGCTAAAGAAGCAGGGGCTGTTATCGAAGACTCTGCCACCATGGTGAAAGAAGGGCCCAGGTTCGACCTGCACAAATGGCCCCTGATGACCTTCGAGAGAGACCCCGCCACTGTCTGGGTGAATAAAGAAGGAAAACGATTTATCGATGAAGAAATCGGCTATCATGTTTTCGAGAGCGTGAACGCCATGCTCCGCCAGCCGGATAAGGTCTCTTACGCCCTCTTTGATGCAACGACACGAAGATTGTTTGAGGGGAAAATGCCGGGACTGGAAAAAGCGTTAAAGGTAGAGGCAGATAAAGACAGGGTAAAGATAGCCGATTCCTGGGAGGAAATTGCCCGCTGGATAGGCGCCGAACCCGAAGTCCTGAAAAACACCATATCTCAATATAATGTCTTTTGCCGCCAGGGATATGATGAAGAATTCGCTAAGGAGCAAAGATATCTAAAACCCCTTGAAACCCCTCCTTACTATGCCATTCGAGGTCTGGCCGTCATGCTGGATACCATAGGCGGCATCAGAATAAACGAACGCATGGAAGTACTGGATAAACAAAACAACCCTATTCCTGGACTTTTCGCTGCCGGTGTGACTACCAGCGGCTGGGAGTCCGAAATATACTGCAGCGCCCTCAGCGCCAGCGCCTTCGGTTTTGCTATTAATTCAGGCCGTATTGCCGGAGAGAACGCAATACGTTATGGTAACGATTATTAATAAACAGGAGAATAATTTCCATGGAATCACTAAATGTGCTTGTCGTCACGCCCGCTTTCGATAGGTCCATGCCCTTTGCCGATGAAGAATGCCTGCGCCGTATTGGCCTTGTCAGTCCCAAAATAAATGTCAAAGACGGTGCCGCTCTGGCAGTTGCTGAACTCCGCGGCGACAACTCGGGAAAAGAGAAACTCGATGCTCTGCTGGCCTGGACCGATGTGATTTTCGGTTTTATCGTGCCCGGGAACATTACCGCGCGGGCCCCAAAGTTGAAATGGGTCCAGATGACATCCGCCGGTGTCGACCGCCTCCGGGACACCGAAATCTGGCGAAGCCGGGTGACCATCACCGGGGTCAGCGGTATCCATGCCACCCCAATCGGCGAGTTCGTCCTCGAGCTGATGCTCATGTTCGCCAAGGGTGCGCCGCTGTGCTTCCAGATGAAGCAAAAACACCAGTGGCAAAGGTACATGCCGCACGTATTACGTTCCAAGACGTTGGGTATCATAGGACTGGGCCATATCGGGAGCGAAGTGGCGCGGCTTTCCAAAGCCTTTGGCATGAAAGTTATCGCCACCCGGAGGTCGGCAAAACAGGCAGGTAAAGCCAGGTACGTCGATATGCTTTTGCCACAAAATAAAATGCGGCAACTTCTCGCCGAAAGCGACTATGTAGTACTGACCCTGCCGCTAACCCCCGAGACACACCATATTATCGGAGAGGCGGAACTTAAGGCGATGAAGTCCTCCGCCTATATTATTAACATCGGCCGGGGCAGACTTATCGATGAAGAAGCACTGATACGCGCTCTGGATGAAAAATGGATAGCCGGGGCAGGCCTGGATGTCACCGCGACAGAGCCCCTTCCTAAAGAGAGCCGACTCTGGGATTTCGACAATGTAATCCTCAGTCCCCATGTTGCCGGCGGCATGGAAGACTATATGATACGCGCCACCGAACTTTTCTGTGAGAACCTGAGACGCTACCTGAACGGCAAGAAATTGCTTAACGTAATAGACAGAAAGAAGGGTTACTAGAGATTCGAGGGTTCGCCACTTAACTAATCAATAGAGGGTAATAACTAAGGTAGTACCTGTGTTACCGTGCCATCAGCTTTAAAAATATAACGGCAACTTAATTCCAGGGAAGTGCCCTTCAGGCCCAGCAGATAGTCTGACAAAACCAGCGGCGGCGTATCTATAGTATGGACCTGGCTCATGTCGATGGTGGGACCTTCGGGCTCAAGGGTTCGGGCAGTGCTATCATACAGCATCTCGGTCACGGCGGTCTGGATATTATGCAACTCGACTTCCCGGGATTCAACCTTGCTTTTATCAATCATCTGGCCGACATGAGGAATAGCTATGGCCGAAAGAATGCCCAGTATCGCCACAACCACAAAAATCTCCAGAAAAAGTCCGGTTGCCTGTCTTTCCTGCATGTTTATACCGTTCCGTGCCCGGCGTTGATTCCGTGTATCCGGCACGTCCTAGTACTAATGTAATAGGTATTCAGCACGAAAACATCAATAGTAATCACTATTTTTACTAGGGTCTATCCCTCAATTCTTCTAATAATCTCAACAATGGGGGTCAACCCTTAAATGAAATAGATGTTTTTCTGCTTTTCAACCGTAGGTCAAGTGTATTACATTGAATTGAAAACAATGAGTAAAAAGGTCCTATTTATTAATAATGTAACTAACCACTCGATAGTCCCTGAGCTTCTTGCCAGAACGGGCTACGAGGTAGATGTGGCGTACAACTCTGCCATGGGCCTGCAGCGGCTCGATAAACAGGATTATGATGTAACGATTGTACTTGAAAGCCCTGATGCCGAAAGCTGGCAACTCTGTGAAAAAATACGCAACCTGACCACCATTCCCCTGATTCTTATCAGTTCGCACGCCAGTACCGAAACCTGTGTCAAAGCCATCAATGCCGGAGCCGACTATTTTATGAGAAGGCCTTTCGGTCCCCTTGAGCTACTGGCCAGAGTCAATTCTTTACTCCAGCGTACCGCGTCCCGTCAACCCATACCCCTCGGTTCCCAGGGATATTAACGTCAGGTAGATGCTCGACGCAGTATGACGTGAAAGGATTACGTCAATGTACACAAAAGTGGTGGTACCGTTAGATGGCTCTCCGCTAGCCGAGGTAGCCCTGCCCTACGCTGAGGAGATAGCGGGTAAAATGGGCTCTGATATCATATTGTTATCGGTCCTCCCCTCGGAGGAACCGAATGAGTACCGGAACCACCACTTATACACCAAAAAAATAGTAGATATCACCGGGCACCAGGTCAGGAAGTATCTTAAGAACTCGGCAATAAAAACCATTAAAGTGGGTACAGCCACCCGGACCGGTAATCCCGCCGAAGGAATTCTGGACTACGCCAACAAAGCATATCCCTGCCTGATTGTCATGGCAACTCACGGTCGCTCCGGCATCGGCCGATGGGCGGTAGGCAGCGTTGCCGATAAGGTCGTCAGGGCTACGACAAGACAGCCGCTACTTCTTATCAGAGCCAAAGGTGCTCATCCCGATGTACGCGCCAAACGCATACTGAAGAAAGCGGTGATACCGCTGGATGGCTCTTCCATCAGCGAGGCAGTAATCCCGTATATCAGTGAAATCGCCCGAAATCTACAGATGGAACTTACTCTGCTTCAAGTAATTCCGAAGACAAATCATTCATTTGCCAATGCAGAAACCTACCTTCAAGATTGGTGCCGACAGCTCGAAGGACAGAGCATCTCTGCCGGATACGAGGTAAGAATAGGTGCCGCCGCCGACCAGATTATCGACTTCGCCGATGAGGTTGCCAGCGACCTCGTAGCCATGTCGACACACGGACAGTCGGGTGTCAATCTCTGGACTCTGGGTAGCGTCGCCCAGAAAGTCCTCCTCGGAGGAACGACTCCTTTACTCCTGATAAGAGCCTGAGCCATCCCGATTCCTACCCCGGTATAGAACCACAGCACCACAAGCCCAGCAGAGCAGACTTGCTTAATTTACCTTACTCTGCTATTTTGGAAATGTCTGCCCTGCCCGGGAGCACCAACTTTGCTAGCATGGACGATGGACTGATTATTAAAAGGCTGGTGGTTGGACACCTGTCAGCCAACTGCTATATCGCAGGCTCGGAAGCCACGGGGGAAGGCCTGGTAATCGACCCCGGAGGTAATACCGAGGATATCAATCATGCAATTACCGATTCCGGGCTTGAAATCAAGATTATCATACTGACCCACGGACACTCCGACCATATTGCTTCCCTGTACGATATCCAGGATAGAACCGGCGCCGAGGTAGCCATTCATGCTGCCGATGCCGATTTTCTCGAAGGTCGCGGCTCTTTTAGTTCCCAGTTCGGTATATCTTATAAGACGCCGCACCCGCCGAACAGGTTACTGCACGAAGGAGATGTAATAGACATCGGCGGCCAGGGCTTTACAGTAATACATACGCCGGGTCATACGCCCGGGAGCATCTGCCTGCTCACCGATGATAAGATATTTACCGGAGATACGCTTTTTCGACGCGGTATCGGCACAACCATGATGCCGGGGAGCAGCCGCAGCCAGCTGATAAACAGCATTCATACCAGACTAATGGTACTGCCGGACAATACTATCGTGTATCCCGGCCACGGCCGAGAGACCACCATCGGCGCGGAACGCAGGGATAATCCCTATGTAACCGGCAAGACCAGGGATGGCTACTGGTAGCTTTGAGAAAAAAACCCTTTCTCATCAATTAACCCAACTGCCCTTTCCGTGTAACCAGCTTAATTATTCCTAAGCTGTGTCTCATACCCATCCTGCCGAATTGACAACCTCATACAAATCAAATACGTCAACACAATATCAATCCCCATAATAGATATAGCGCTCTTTAATCTCCGCATTTCGATAAATACATTTTTTAATGTGATTTTTTTGTGAAGGTACGCTATATTTTTGTGATACGTTTGTAAGCACGCGGTACTAAAGTAATTCCAGAACTTTCGTCAACAGGGTTAACCGCGTGAACAATGTAAGGAACCCCAATAACTCTAAATTCGTAGATTCGTGACAATCCCGATGGTCAGTAAAACCACGCTATTAACTCGAAGGAGGGATTAACTTGGAAGTAAACTCTGATAATTTTTACCCACAATATCTCACCACCGGCGTTGTCGCCAGACATTGCGGGGTGAGCAAAGTAACCGTCTTAAGATGGATTGAAAAAGGTAACCTGGTGTCCTTCAGGCTCCCGGGAGGTCAAAACCGAATACATCGAGATGACTTCTACGCCTTCGCGGAAAAGCACAAGATACCGCTCAGAAACATACCGGTAAATAATCAAGCCTGAAAACGATTTGATACATGATATCATCACATATATTTATTTATTTCGAAAAAGCTGTACCAGGAGGTACGTAAAATGTCCAAGGGAGGGAAAATTGTTCTTTCATCATTTGGCCAATTCCTTCGTATATTGATTACAGCTGTCTTCCTCCTCGGTTTCCTGCCGGCACCGGTACTGGCAGTGCCAGAAGTTAAGCAGGGCTTTGCCATCGAAGAATAACGATTGGCTCATCTTCATCAGTGTCATCATTGCTGGTATTATCATCATCGGATTAGTCTACTGGCGAACGCGTAACCGTAGAAAAACCGCCTAAAACCGCCTCCTTATCTGCAGCCCGACTTCCCCTTTCCCCGAAAAGGGGGGAGGGGAAGCCGGTTTATCAAGGATAGGTTCATCAGCCACTCTGAATCCTCCCTGATACTCACAATATTCCTGGCGTTGTTTTTGTCCGTTCCGGTAAAAATACGTATATAAAGAGTTCTCTTGTGACATTTCTGTGAACTATCATCGTTGCTCTGTGATATAGTCGTGACTTTACTTTCATATACTTCAAACATATCAAACACTGCTAGCGCCAAATATGCTAACAGTTCTGGTTTCCTGGCAAAACCGCGGGTAACGCCATGCCTGAGAATAGGAGGTTAGCTTGCAGAAAGCATATGAGCAGTGGGCTCCTGAATATATATCTGTCGGTTTTATCGCCAAGCGCTGTGGTGTAAGTAATACGACCGTATTACGGTGGATAAGCACCAAGCAGTTACGTGCGTTCAGACTCCCCGGCGGGCACTACCGGATAGGTAGAAACGATTTTTCCGAATTCATAACGAAGAACAGCATGCCTGTGGGGTATAAACCACCTGAAAACCAACGGTGATACCGCAGCCACATATTCTAATAATGCTTACAAAGACAAAGGGGAGAGAGGTGATAGCTTATGATGTAACTCACTTGATACAACACTCAGTTTTAAGCTCTCTCAGGAGGTGAACAGTGAAAAAATATCAACGCCATAATATCTCAGGAGGTGCTATTATGCGCAGGTTTCTTAGAACAATCAACCGTGATAGCAAAGGTTTTACCCTGGTAGAACTGCTTATCGTCGTCGCCATACTGGGGGTACTGGCCGCAGTTGTCCTGCCTAATGTTACCGGACTGGCCGGTTCAGGGCAGACTGAAGCTGCTAAGGCCGAACTGGTTACCGTGCAGACGGCTCTGGATACTCTGATGGCTAAAAACAGTCTGACCTCGGTTACGGCTACAACGGCAACCGCTAATATGTCCTCATTCCCTACCGGAAACGGGTTGTATCCCAATTACCTGAGGACAGCTTCGACCAAGGGTACCTATTCCTGCAGCACTACCGGACTGGTAACCCAGGCGACTACTGGCTATTAGTGCTTATCGGCGTAATGACAGATTTGTCAGGTCACAATGTGGCTAATTTCCTTTATGACCTGATTCAGGTGTGACCAAATGGAAAAAGCTAACAAAACCAAGAAGGAGCTTCTTCAAGGGCTTGAAGCCACCTATCAACACCTGTCGCAACTTGAGCAGGCGGAGGAGGCATCAAGGGAGAGTGAGGAAGAATACGAAAGGCTGTTCGACATTCTCCCAATCGGCATAACAATTCTGAACTTGAAGGGTGTGATTATATATTGCAACTCTGCCGTTTACAATAAAAGTGGTTATACTGAAGGTGAATACACTGGCAAGCACTTTTCAAAGATATCCTCGATTAGGATTAAAGACATTCCCAAATATATTCGCCTATTTAATTCCATTGTAAGAGGGAAAACACCCAAACCGTTTGAGGCTTCCTACCAGCGCAAGGATGGGACCACCGGATGGACCGAGCTTAATATTAGTCTGCTGAAAGTGGGCGGGAAGCGACGTATTCTGGTAATGCAACATGATATCACCGAACGTAAGAAAGCAGAGGAGGCATTGATAGAGAGTGAGAGAAAATATAAGGAACTGGCGGAGAGCATTACCGATGTATATTTTGCACTAGATAAGAATCTGAGATATACGTACTGGAACAGGGCTTCCAAATTGCTTACGGGAGTAACGGCTGAAAATGCCCTCGGAAAGTATCTCTACGACATTTTCCCGGATGCGGAAGAAACGAAAAGGGCCGAGGCTGTATACCGAAGAGTGCTCAGAACAAAGAAACCAGAACAGTTCATTAACGAATTCCATATTCTGGATAAAACCCACTTTTTTGAGATAAGCACTTATCCTGCAAAAAACAGCCTCTCAGTATTTGTTAAGGATATCACCGAACGCAAGCAGATGGAGAGGGCATTGCAAGAGTCAGAGGAGAAGTTTTCCAAAGCCTTTCATGCCAGCCCCAATATTATGGCTATCATAACATTAAAAGACCGCAGAATTATTGAAGTCAATGAAAATTATACTCATTTTACGGGTTTTACCCGTGAAGAAGTAATCGGCCAAAAAGCCGCCGAATTAAACAGCTGGGTGAATGATGATAGCCACGATAGAATATTGAGGATACTTAAGGAAGAAGGCCGAGTTAGGGGTGAAGAAGTGTTATTCCGCAGGAAATCGGGCGAGATACACACGTCACTTCTCTCGATAGAGTTAATCAATATCGGCGGCGAACCGTATATGTTGACCGAATCTATCGATATTACCAGGTTGAAACAAACGGAAGAAGAGCTGAAACAAGCTATGGTCAACCTGGAGCAATCCAGCGCCCGGCTGGCAGTCACGAACAAAGAGCTGGAAGCTTTCAGCTACTCCGTCTCGCATGACCTGCGTTCACCGCTCAGGAGTATCGACGGGTTCAGCCAGGCGTTGCTGGAAGATTACAGGGATAAGCTTGACGAGCACGGTCAGGAATATCTGAACCGCTTGCGCAGCGCCAGTCAAAAGATGGGAGAACTCATTGACGGTCTGCTGAAGCTATCACGCCTGACCCGAAGCGAAATGCATCAAGAAAAGGTTGACCTGAGCGTACTGGCAGAGGAAATTGCCACCAGGCTCCAGGAAACGCAGCCGGAACGTCGTGCTAAATTCATCATCGGCAGTGGCCTGACCGCCAATGGAGACCTCCAGATGTTGAGAGTATTGCTGGAAAACCTGCTTGGAAATGCCTGGAAGTTTACCAGTAAAACTCCGCAGGCTGAAATTGAGTTCGGCATTTCGCATAACGGCGATAAAAAAACATTCTTTGTGAAGGATAACGGTGCCGGCTTCGATATGACTTATGCGAATAAACTCTTTATGGCTTTCCAGCGCCTTCATGATACCGCCGAATTCCCCGGAACCGGTATAGGTCTGGCTACGGTGCAGCGAATTATCAACCGGCATAGCGGCAACATCCGGGCTGAAGGAGTTGTGGGTAAAGGCGCCACCTTCTATTTTACTCTCGAATGAAGGAGTACGGTAATGGTTGAAAGAGATGAAACGATATTGCTCGTAGAAGACAATCCCGACGACGTGGAGTTGACATTACGGGCATTCCGTAAAAACAATATCGCCAATAATGTGGTGATAGCCCGCGATGGCGTGGAAGCCCTGGACTATCTCTTTGGCCGAGGGGCCTACACCGAACGAAATATTAAAGACACGCCAAGACTTATTCTCCTCGATTTGAAATTACCCAAACTGGACGGTCTACAGGTGCTGGAACGTCTGCGTGCCGACGAGCGCTCCAAGCTTATTCCCGTAGTCATCCTTACCTCGTCAAAAGAGGAACAGGACCTTATCAGCAGCTATAAATCGGGGGCTAACAGCTACGTTCGCAAGCCGGTGGACTTCAACCGGTTCGTGGAGGCGGTGCGTCAAATCGGGCTTTACTGGCTCCTGATAAATGAACCACCGCCTGATATTTAATAGACATTACAGGCTACACCCGAAATACGATGCTGAAAATAAGGTAACGTAAATATGGAAGTCAAGAAAATTAAAGTCCTGCTCATCGAAGATAATCCTGACGATGCCGAGTTGATACGGAGAAAACTGGAGAGGTCTGCTAACGCCAAGTTCTCCATAACAT
>CAYQZZ010000043.1:0-3081 GCA_964422155.1 uncultured Dehalococcoidaceae bacterium
TGGCGAAATATCTCAGGTATAGATTTACCCGCCTTTTTTTCAATTAATGCATCCATCTCGATGAACTCTTTGCCGAGCTTTTCGGCCAGCAACTTACCCACCACCGTCTTCCCCGTCCCCATGAACCCTATGAGGGCGATGCTAGTCTTCATATTTCTGAAACCTTTTAGCAACTATTACATTATGTCATTGCGAGCGTAGCGAAGCAATCTCTATGATGCTTCTTTGGGATTGCCACGTCCTTCAGCGGAAGGACTCGCAATGACAGCTTAACTAATTAAATAATTTCTTTCTCCAGCATTTTTATCGCTTCTCTCCGCATCAGGTCGAGCGGGGCCTTCTGCCCCGTCCACTTCTCGAAAGCCAGGGCCCCCTGCCAGGCGAGCATATCAATGCCCCCTATTGTGCTGGCTCCGGCTGCCGCGGCTTCCCTGAGCAACTTCGTCATAATGGGATTATAAACGATATCGAAAACAATAAGGTCAGGTTTGAGCAAATGCGCGGGGACCGGGCTCTCCTCACTTTGAGGACTCATACCCACGCTGGTAGCGTTAACCAGAATGTCGGCGCCTGCTAGCGCTTCGGCCAGGTGGCTAAGTTCCATTACGGTCACTTCGTTTCCCAGGTCGTGATAAATCAACCGGGCAATATCCTCCGCCCATTCCAGCTCCAGCTGCCGGTTGAGCACCGTGAGGTGAGCGCCCTTTTCCGCGAGGACATAGGTAATAGCCCTGGAGGCACCGCCGGCGCCCAGAACAATGACTTTCTTACCCTCCGGCTCAATCCCGTGCTCCAGCAAAGCCTGGAGAAATCCGGCGGCATCGGTATTGTAACCCCTGAGTTCACCGTCATTATTCACCACAGTGTTGACCGCGCCAATTTTCTCCGCCAGGGGGTCAAGGCCGTCCAGCAGGGGTATGACGGACACCTTGTGGGGTATGGTGACGTTAAAACCCCTGACATTAAGTGCTCTAAGGCCTTCAATCGCTTGAGCCAGCTGCTCCGGCTTTACCCGGAAAGGAAGATAAATAAAGTCCAGCCCGAGCTTTTTATAGGCGGCATTATGCATTGCCGGCGACATGGTATGTTCGATGGGGTCACCAATGAGAGCGCAGATTCTAGTTTTGCCGGAAATTCCTTTACTACCCATTTTCAAGTATCCCGTAAATGTCCCTTAATTCCCTCACCGCTATCTGCCCGGCGGCCGATTCGCTGCCTTCCCCAACCGATGCATAGGTGAAATAACCCCCCGCCAGCGGACAAAGCACCCGGGAGATTTGCCCTAAATCCCCCATGGCGAAGGAGACCACTTTCTTCTGCGGAAAGTCGGCAATAAGCTGCAAGGCGGACAGATTGTCTTTAAAGCTGCGAGCGGTAGTAACTACCTTGCAGATATCAGCCCCGGCCGCCACCTGATTCTCAATAATTTCCCTCATCTTTTCAACATGGGGCGTTCGCTTCAGGTCATGATATGAAAGCAGGCAGTCGGCATGACCTTTAATTTCCCCGACCACTTTCTCTAAACCCGGCGTGCCGAGCTCGATATCGACGATGCTGGCGCCAAGCTCAAGAGCGCTCAGGAGTTCTTTAATTCTTTCCGACTCTCCCCCCCGCCATTTTCCGCCCTCCCCTTTACTCCGGTTGCAGGCTATCCAGGGTTTCCCCAGGTGCTCAACTACCTCCCGCCAGCCTTCGCCGATAAGGTCGATACGCACCTCGAACAGGTCCACCAGCGGCTCGATTCTTGCCACTGCTTCCAGGTCGCTATTAACGATAGCGACACATATCCTAGGTCGTTCTCCAGCCAAATAATTCCTCCCCTATCAGGGCCGGCTGAACTTCATCGCTGACGAAGGCATTACCAATCGATTTCAGCAGGACAAATCTGACCTTGCCATTCAGGACCTTCTTATCATGTTTTATAACTTCCAGTAACTTTTCTTTTTCGTCTCTGGTAAGGTCCGGCATTTTCGTGGGCAGTCCGGCCTGCCTGATAACCTCATCCAGCCTGACGAGCTCGTTCTCCTGAAGTAAACCCATACGCCGGGAAATTTTAGCCGCCGCCATCATGCCGATGGCTACCGCCTGGCCATGTTTCAAGCGGAAATTGGAGATGGCTTCGACGGCGTGGCCGACGGTATGACCATAATTCAGGATAGCCCTCAAACCGGTCTCTTTTTCGTCTTTAGCCACAATCTCAGCTTTTGTCCTGGCTGCCTCTAGTACGATATTTTCCATTACGGACGGATGAAGCTCTCTAGCTTTCGCCATGTTGACCTCAAGATAGTTGAAAAGGTCTCTGTTCCTGACAGCGGCGTTCTTGATAACTTCGGCAAAGCCGTTATAAATTTCGACTTCTGGCAGCGTTTTCAGGGTGTCCATGTCGGCGACAACCAGTACAGGCTGGTAGAACGCGCCGATGATATTCTTTAAACGGCCAGAGTCAACGCCCGTCTTGCCGCCGATGCTGCTGTCAACCTGCGCCAGCAGGGTGGTCGGTACCTGTACCAGCGGTACACCCCGCATATAGGTGGCCGCCACGAATCCAGCCAGGTCGCCGATTACCCCTCCTCCCAGCGCCAGAATGGTAGTCGTCCTCTCGGCATAAGCATCGGTCAGGCTATTGTAGAGTCTACCGGCATTTTCCAGCGACTTTTGCTCTTCCCCCGCTGGCACCTCTAGAACGGTCACATCGAAGCCGGCATGGGTCAGACCCTGTTCAAGGATAGTGGCATAAAGTCCCTTTACATTATTATCGGTAATAATCACCGCTTTTCCGGAAAGCCCATTCCCCTTAAGCCACAACCCTACACGGGACAGCAGGTCAGACCCGACACGTATCTCATAGCTGCTACCACTGATTTCTACTTTTACTTTTTTCATTGATGCCATTTTACCTCGCCTTATCTAGGTATGCAATAACATTATTAAAATAATAGTTATATAATATATGGTATTTTCCCTTAATTACAAAATCTGGATAAATTAATTGATAGATTTCCTCTTGCAGATGTTGACAGACGGTATGGAGATATGATAAATTTAATGTTTGGTGCTTAGAATTCAGTAAAAGTAGATAGA
>CAYQZZ010000043.1:3181-16928 GCA_964422155.1 uncultured Dehalococcoidaceae bacterium
TGGAGATATGATAAATTTAATGTTTGGTGCTTAGAATTCAGTAAAAGTAGATAGATTGAGTTGAAAAACCTCTCTCTATCACATTACAAGAATTCGTAATGGATGGGCTCAGGCTCATCCATTATAATTGTTAGGGGGGGTAGAAAAGAGACAATGCCAACAATAAATCAGCTGGTCCGCAAGGGGCGCCGGAAGAATCCCAAGAAGGACAAGACGCCGGCACTGGGTTTTACCTACAACGCTTTGAAGAACAGGGTGCTGCAGGGAAAGAGTTCCCCGCAGAAGCGGGGCGTCTGCATCCAGGTCAAGACGACAACCCCCAAGAAGCCCAACTCAGCCCTGCGCAAGATAGCCAAGGTGCGGCTGACCAATCATGTAGAGGTAACCGCTTATATACCCGGTGAAGGACACGAGCTGCAGGAGCACTCGGTAGTCCTGATACGGGGCGGCCGTGTCCCGGACCTGCCCGGTGTACGCTACCATATCATCCGGGGGGCGCTGGATACCACCGGCGTCGCCAATCGCAAGCAGGGCCGCAGCAAATACGGGGCCAAAAAGGCGAAAGAAAAGGCCGAGGCCACTTAGTCCGAGGTAATACCATGGCAAGAAGAGGAACAGCAGAAAAGAGAGAAATCATTCCCGATGCTAAATACCGCAGCACAACCGTATCCCGGTTGATTGTCAAGGTAATGCAGCGCGGTAAGAAAAGAACAGCCGAGAGTATTGTTTACGGCGCTCTGGAGAAGCTGGGACAGCAGGTCTCCAAAGACCCGGTAGCGGCGCTGGAACAGGCGGTGAAAAACGCTACGCCGCTCCTTCAGGTAAAACCCAGGCGTGTCGGCGGCGCTACCTATCAGGTTCCAGTTGAGGTCCTGCCCGACCGCGGACTTTTCCTAGCCCTGACCTGGCTGATACAATCCGCCAAGGCACGAAAAGGTAAAGCCATGCACGAAAAACTGGCCGACGAACTCGCCGAGGCCTTCCAGGGACAGGGGACAACCATTAAAAAACGTGAAGATACGCATAAAATGGCCGAGGCTAACAGGGCCTTTGCCCATTACAGGTGGTAAGGGGTTTGGTAATAAATAGCAGTGTTAAAGTAATAAAGCAAGCGACAGCGGGAGAGAAGAAAGTGTCCAGGGAATTTCCTCTGGAGGACATCCGCAACATAGGCATTATCGCCCATATCGATGCCGGTAAGACCACCGTCACCGAGAGGATACTCTATTACACCGGCAAGACCTATAAAATGGGCGAGGTGCATGAAGGTACGGCCGTCATGGACTGGATGGACCAGGAAAGGGAACGCGGCATCACCATCACGGCGGCGGCCACCACCTGCTACTGGCGCGAGCACCGCATCAATATCATCGATACGCCGGGGCATGTGGACTTCACCGCCGAAGTCGAACGCAGCCTCAGGGTACTCGACGGAGGCGTGGTCGTCTTCGACGCCGTTTCCGGTGTCGAAGCCCAGTCGGAGACAGTCTGGCGGCAGGCAGATAGATATAAGGTGCCCAGAATTTGCTTCATCAACAAGATGGACCGCATCGGCTCTAATTACAACCGGACGATTTCCATGATTGAAGCGCGTCTCCAGGCGAATCCTTTACCGATACAGCTTCCCCTGGGTGCCGAGGAGCACTTCCAGGGCGTTATTGACATTATCGAAAATAAGGCATGGCGCTTCTCCACCGACCCTGATGCGGCGCTAGAAGAGATACCGATTCCGGACTCGGAAAAAACAAGGGCAGCCGAGAGCCGGCAGTCTTTAATAGCTAAATTGGCCGAGCATGACGACGCCATGATGATAGCCTATATCGAGGGCGATGAACTTGAGCCCGATGAATTAAAACAAGCTCTGAGACGGGTAACCCTGGAAAATAAAGGGGTACCCGTTATTTGCGGCAGCGCCCTGAAGAACATGGGTATTCAGCCCCTGCTCAACGCTATTGTCGACTACCTTCCCTCCCCCTTGAACGTACCACCGATAGGCGGTACCGATGCCAGGACGGGAGAGAAGACCACGCGTGAGGTCAGCGATGACGCCCCGTTCTCCGCGCTGGCGTTTAAAGTCGTTACCGACCCGTTCGTGGGGCGGCTGGTCTATTTCCGGGTATATTCGGGTAAAGTGAGGGTTGGAGCACAGGTTTATAACCCGACACGGGAAAGGCCAGAACGCATCGGCCGTCTGTTACTGATGCACGCCAACCACCGCGAGGATATAACCTCTGCCGATACCGGAGCTATCGTGGCCACGCTGGGACTGAAAAATACCTTTACCGGCGATACGCTTTGCGATTCTTCGAAAGCGATACTGCTGGAATCGATACGCTTCCCGGACCCGGTGATATCCGTCGCCATCGAGCCCAAGACCAGGGCCGACCAGGATAAGCTGAGTGAATCCCTGCAAAAATTGACCGAAGAAGACCCCACTTTCAGAGTTACCTATAACGAGGAAACCGGGCAGACCATTATCTCCGGCATGGGCGAGCTTCACCTGGAGGTTATCGTCAGCCGACTCATCAGGGAATTTAATGTTGGGGTAAAAGTAGGCCGACCGCGCGTGGCTTATAAAGAGACGATTACCGTGCCGGTGAAGGTAGAAGGCAAGTTTGTCCGGCAGAGCGGCGGCCACGGCCAATACGGCCATGTCAATATCAAGCTCGAACCTCAGCCGCGCGGCAAGGGCTTTGAATTTGTCGAGGCCATTAAAGGCGGCACCATACCCAGGCAGTTTATTTCGCCGGTCAAGGCCGGCATTAAAGAGGCTATGGAGACCGGCGTTCTGGCCGGCTATCCGGTGGTGGATATCAAGGCCACTCTTTATGATGGCAGCTACCATGAGGTCGACTCCTCAGAAATAGCCTTCAAGATGGCCGGTTCTTTGGCGCTGAGAGACGGCGTCAAGAAAGCCAGACCTGTCCTTCTGGAGCCCATCATGAAACTGGAAGTCGTGACGCCGGAGCAGTTCGTCGGTGATATCATCGGCGACCTCAATGCCAAGAGGGGGCACATCGGCAAGGTCGATGCACAGGGGGAAACGTATATCATTCACTGCCTGATACCCATGGCCGAATCCTTCGGTTATGCCACCGGACTGCGGTCGCTGACCCAAGGCAGGGCGACTCACGCCCTGGAATTCCATAGCTATGAGCAACTACCGGCAGAATTAACCGATGAAATTATAGAAAAAGCTGTAGGCAGGAAATATGGCTAAACAGAAAATCCGCATCAAACTAAAGGGGTATGACCACAAGTTGGTCGACCAATCGGCACGGCAAATCCTGGAGGCGGTGGAAAGCACCGGAGCGGTGGCCGTCGGGCCGGTACCACTACCGACCCGCATTCAGAAATTTTGTGTTATCCGCTCTCCTTTTATCGACAAAAACTCGCAGGAGCAGTTTGAAATCCGCACCCACAAGCGCCTCATCGATATCGTCGAGACGACTTCCAAGACGATTGATGCGCTCACCAAGCTGACCCTGCCCTCGGGAGTAGAAATAGATATTAAACTGTAATACAGGAGTTAGTATAATAACCGAAAAGTGTCATTCTGAGCGAAGCGAAGAATCCGCCCCCCCCACTTCTGGATTCCCGCCTTCGCGGGAATGACAACAAAGGTTTGAACTGGTGAAATTATGACTGAAGGAATTTTAGGCAAGAAGCTGGGCATGACCCAGGTTTTCGGCGAAGGCGGCAAGACCGAGGCCATAACCGCTATCGAAGCCGGCCCCTGCACGGTAACGCAGGTAAAAACCGTAGAGAAAGACGGGTACAGCGCGGCGCAGCTCGGCTTCGGGGAAGTGAAAAAACAGAGAGCCGGCCGGCGGGGAAGCTCCAAAGAGAAAGAGCCGGTAAAATATAAATATCGTCGTGAATTAAGGCTGGATAATAGCCCGGCCATAGAAGCCGGCCAGAAGATAGATGTCAGCCTGTTTAAAGTCGGAGACATGATTGACATTACCGGCATTTCCAAAGGCAAGGGGTTTGCCGGCGGCGTAAAACGCTATCACTTTAAAGGCGGCCCCAAAACGCATGGCCAGTCCGACCGCCACCGCGCCCCGGGCTCCATCGGCTCCAATACCACCCCCGGCCGGGTATTTAAAGGTCTACGCATGGCGGGGCATATGGGCAGCGAGCGGGTCACCATAATCAACCTGGAAGTGTTAACAGCAGACCCGGCACGCAACCTGCTGCTGGTCAAGGGTGCCGTGCCCGGCATGACCAACGGTCTGCTGCTGATATGCAAGTCCAAGAGGGGGAAGAAGTAAGGTGCAAGTCCCAGTTTATAACCTTTCCGGAGAGGTAATCCGGCAGATTGAAATAAGCGATACCATCTTTGCCGTGCCGTTCAACGAAGCGTTGGTGCACCAGGTAATGGTGGGCATGCGGGCTAACGCCCGCCAGGGAACGGCATCGACGAAAACCAGAGGCGCCGTCAGCGGCAGCACCAAGAAGCTTTACCGGCAGAAGGGCACCGGTAATGCCCGCGCCGGTAGCAAAAAATCACCTCTGCGCCGCGGCGGCGGTATTACCTTCGGGCCGCACCCGAGGGACTACCGACAGGAAATACCCCGCAAAATGCGGCGTTTAGCCCTGAGATGTGTCCTGTCCGCCAAGGCAGGGGACGGCGAGTTAAAGATACTTGATGGATTCGATTTTACCGAGCCCAGGACCAAGAAGATGATAGAGGTGTTAATCGCTCTGGGAATAGATTCTTCGGCTCTCATCGTTACCCCGGCACCGGAGGAAAACGTCATTAAATCAGCCCGCAACTTACCAGAAATTAAAACGATGCCAGCCAACGGTATTAATATAATTGATATTCTTTCCCATAAGACGCTACTGATGACCGAGGCTGCGGTACGGGTGGCGGAAAAGCTATGGGGCAACGGATTTAAACAAGGGGGAGATGATGCATCTGTATGAGGTGCTGCGCCGTCCGCTGATTACCGAAAAAAGCACGGTATTGCAGGCTCAAAACAAATACGCCTTTGAAATAGCCGATGGGGCTAACAAGCCGATGATTAAGCAGGCTGTTGAAAAGGCTTTCAAGGTAAAAGTCACCGGAGTTAACGTCATCACCATGCGGGGCAAAACAAAAAGAGTGGGGCGACGGCAGGTGCAAACAAACCCCTGGAAAAAAGCGATTGTCACCCTCCAACCGGGGGATAAAATAGAATTCTTTGAAGGTGTTTAGAATAAAGGGGGAAGCCAGGTGGCTATAAAAGCATATCGTCCAACCTCTCCCGGCCGACGGGGCATGAGCGGCTATACCTTTGACGAGATAACCAGGGATAAGCCGGAGAAGTCGCTGCTCGTTGCCAAGAACAAGAAGGCTGGGCGCAACTTCCGCGGGGTAATTACCGTGCGGCACCGGGGAGGCGGGGAAAAACGAAAGCTACGCATCATCGATTTTAAGCGGGATAAAACCGATATTCCCGGCCGGGTAGCTTCTATTGAATACGACCCCAACCGCTCGGCACGCATCGCCCTTATCTATTATGTCGACGGGGAAAAACGCTACATCCTAGCCCCGATAGGACTGAACGTTGGCGATACGGTAATGTCCGGCAATAATGCCGAAATCAAACCGGGGAACGCCATGCCCATGCGGTCAATGCCGACAGGTATAGACATACATAACATCGAAGTGCAAAAAGGCAGGGGTGGCCAGATGGTGCGCAGCGCCGGGGCATCGGCCCAGCTGATGGTAAAGGAAGGGGAATACGCCCTGATACGGCTGCCGTCCGGTGAAATCCGCCGTGTCCGCAGCGAATGCATGGCTACCATCGGCCAGATAGGCAACCTCGAGCATCAGAATATCAGCCTGGGCAAGGCAGGCCGCAAACGGCACATGGGATGGCGGCCAACCGTTAGAGGCTCCGCCATGAGCCCGCGGGACCATCCCCATGGCGGCGGCGAAGGCCGCTCACCGATAGGTATGCCCGGCCCGAAGACACCCTGGGGCAAACCGGCCCTGGGCTATAAGACACGTAAGCCGAAGGCTTCCGATAAGATGATTGTCAAACGCAGAGGGAAATAGGCGGTTAGAGAGGGAAAATGTCAAGGTCAACCAAAAAAGGGCCGGCAATCGACGAAAAGCTGATGAAGCACGTAGATGCCGTGATACGCTCCGGCCAGAAAACCGTAATAAAAACCTGGTCGAGAAGGTCAACCATACTACCGCAGATGGTGGGGCTCACCATCGGCGTCCATGACGGCAGGAGACATGTACCCATCTATATCAATGAGAATATGGTAGGCCATAAACTGGGGGAATTCGCCCCCACGCGCACCTTCAGAGGGCACGGGACCAAAGCAGATAAAGAGTAACCTGAGATAAGGTATAAAAGAAAAGTGGAAGTTAAAGCTGTAGCTAAAAACACAGGCATACCCGCCAGCAAGGTACGTCCGCTGGTGGATATGGTGCGGGGTAAAAAGGTAGACGAGGCGCTGAATTTGCTCCGGTTTACACCAACACCCAAGGCGAAGCTTGTCGCCAAAGTGGTAAGGTCAGCGGCGGCAAATGCCGAAAATAATTTTCAGATGGACCCCGCCGACCTGAAGGTTGTTAAAATCTATGTCGATGAGGCGCGAGGTATGCGCCGGTTCAAGGCACGGTCGAGGGGGCGGGCAAGCCCTATACGGAAGAATTCCAGCCACATTACAGTGATAGTTGCTGAGCAGGAGGGCTAATTGGGTCACAAAGTTCACCCGACGGGTTTCAGACTTGGAATCATCAAAGGCTGGCAGTCCAAATGGTATAGCGAAGCGCATTATGCCGAGTTTATCCAGGAAGATAACAAGCTACGGGAGGACATTAAAGCAAAATACCCTGAAGCAGGTATCTCCCTGATAGCGATTGACCGCCAGGCCAAGGATGTAACTATCACTTTACACACTGCCCGACCCGGTATCGTTATCGGGAGAGGTGGACAGCGGGTTGACGAAATGAGGCAGCACCTCGAGGCACTCATCGGGAAGAAAATCCGATTAAATATCCAGGAGATCCGTCAACCGGAACTGGATGCTTATCTGGTAGCAAGGTCGGTAGCCGAGCAGATAGAGCGCCGG
The DNA here is from genome assembly GCA_964422155.1 of uncultured Dehalococcoidaceae bacterium. GTDB lineage: Bacteria > Chloroflexota > Dehalococcoidia > Dehalococcoidales > RBG-16-60-22 > JBGPRB01. The sequence goes on from CAYQZZ010000043.1 coordinate 10,262, forward strand.
GTTGCCTACCGGCGAGCGATGAAACAGGCTATCTTCCGCACCATTCAGTCGGGAGCCAAAGGCATCAAGGTCAGCGCCGCCGGCAGACTGGCTAACGCTGAAATCGCCCGCCGCCAGACTTTACATGAGGGGCAGGTGCCCCTCCATACGTTGCGGGCTGATATCGATTACGGTTTTACCGAGGCGCACACTACCCTGGGGCGCATCGGTGTGAAAGTATGGATATATAAGGGACAGGTTCTGCCCGAAGTCAAGACGGCAGAGGCAGAGGAGAAGCCTGCCGAAGCGGTGGCTGAGGCAGCTCCCGCCGCCGTACCGGAAGAAAAACCGGTCGAGGTAGCTGCCAGAGTTATTACCGTTGCCGTACCGGAAGAAAAACCGGTCGAGGTGGCTGTTAAAGCAGCTCCTGCGGCTGTAGCAGAAGAAAAACCTGTAAAGGCAAAGGCTAAAGCGGCCCCTGCGGCAGCACCGGAGGAAAAACCGCCTAAGGCAAAGGCTAAAGCGGCTCCTGCGGCAGCACCGGAGGAGAAACCGACCAGGGCAAAGGCTAAAGCGGCTCCTGCGGCTGTAGAAGAAGAAAAACCGCCTAAGGCAAAGGCTAAAGCGGCTCCCACGGCTGTAGCAGAAGAGAAACCGCCTAAGGCAAAGGCTAAAGCGGCTCCTGCGGCGGCACCGGAAGAAAAACCGTCCAAAGCAAAGGCTAAAGCAGCTCCTGCGGCTGTAGAAGAAGAGAAACCGTCCAAAGCAAAGGCTAAAGCAGCTCCTGCGGCGGCACCGGAAGAAAAACCGCCTAAGGCAAAGGCGAAAAGAGCCGTTAAAGCAGCCGAAACCAAGGCACCTGAAGCTGAGGTAGTGAAATCTAAAGCAGAAGAAGAAAAACCGCCGGCACCCAAAAAACGCCGGAAGACAACTACAGCCAAAGCTGACGAAACACCGTCAGATGTAACTGAGAAATAGGAAGAGGGCAAGGATGCAACAACCTAAGCGTGTAAAATATCGGAAGGCTCATAGGGGAAGCCGCCGCGGTAAAGCCCACTCGGGCAATACCATCGGTTTTGGCGATTACGGTCTTCAGGCACTGGAATCAGCCTGGGTAACCAGCGCTCAAATTGAGGCGGCGCGGCGTGCCATTACCCGCCATATCCGCCGCGGCGGTCAGGTCTGGATACGCATTTTCCCGGATAAACCGGCCACCAAGAAGCCGGCGGAAACCCGTATGGGCAGCGGCAAGGGCCTCCCGGACCACTGGGTAGCTGTGGTCAAAGCCGGAAAGATAATGTTTGAAATGGCTGGAGTTGGTGAAAACGTGGCCAAGGAGGCGATACGCCTGGCCGCGCACAAACTGCCGTTGAAGACCCGTTTTGTTTTTAAAGAAACTGCCACGGCCATGAGCAGCGAGGCGGCAAAATAGGGAGTTAATGCTTTGAAATTAAAGGAATTCAGAGACCTCAGCACCGAAGATTTAACGAAGCAACTGGAGGAATCTCACCAGGAGCTTTTCAACCTCCGCTTTCGTCTCACTACCAAGCAATTGGTGAACCATCGCGAAGTACGGAGGGTTAAGAAAAAGATTGCCCGATTGAACACCCTGCTCACGGAAAGAGAACTGGGTATAAGGTAGGATTGGAAACTATGGAAGCAAAGCGCAAGACCAGGTTCGGTAAAGTTATCAGCGATAAGATGGACAAGACCGTGGTCGTCGCCGTGGATACACCCAGGCGTCACCCGCTGTATAAGAAGACCATCAGGAGAATCGTTAAATATTACGTTCACGACGAAAAGAAACAGAGCAAGACGGGCGATACGGTAAAGATTGAGGAAACCCGCCCTACCTCCAAACTCAAGAGATGGCGGGTAGTGGAAATAGTGACCAAAGGCGAAGTGGCTGAGATTAAGCCCGAAGAAATAACAACCTAGGATTGTGGTGAAACAGACATGATTCAAATGCAGACCAGACTTAAGGTAGCCGATAACTCCGGTGCACGGGAAATTATGTGTATCAATGTCCTCGGCGGCACCCGCAGGAAATATGCGTATCTAGGAGATACCATTGTCGCTTCGGTAAAAAAGGCCATACCGAACTCAGCGACCAAGAAGGGCGATGTGGTGCGGGCCGTCGTTATCCGGACGGCACATCCGTACCGGCGCGCTGATGGTTCTTATATCAGATTTGATGAAAATGCTGCGGTGATTCTTACCGATAAGAATAATCCCAAGGGGACACGTATCTTCGGGCCGGTAGCCAGGGAATTGAGAGAGAAGCAATACACCAAGATTGTTTCCCTGGCGCCGGAGGTATTATAAAGGCAGAGAAGACTATGAAGATAAGGAAAGACGATACCGTGCTGGTTATCACGGGGAAAGACAAGGGTAAAAAGGGTAAGGTCCGCTTTGCCTACCCCAAGAAACAGCAGGTGATAGTTGAAGGCATCAACTTTATTAAGAAGCACTCTAAAGCCAGGGGGGCTGTCCGTCAGGCCGGCATTATCGACCTGGAGGCGCCTCTTGATATTTCCAATGTCATGTTACTCTGCAATAAATGCAATAAGCCCGGACGCATCGGCAGTAAAAAGCTGGAAGATGGCCGGATGGTCAGGTTCTGCCGCGCCTGCCGTGAGGTGATTGATTAAATGGCAAGACTGAAACAAAAATACCGGGAAGAAGCTATACCCCGCCTGATGGAAATTTGCGGGTATAAAAACATTATGCAGGTGCCGCGCCTTGAGAAAATAGTGCTCAATATCGGCATGGGTGAAGCTATTTCCAATGCCAAGGCGCTGGAAGCGGCGGAGCAGGACCTGGTGGCCATCGCCGGGCAGCATGCGTTGACCACCCGCTCTAAAAAATCTATCGCCGCTTTCCGATTGAGGACGGGGATGCCCATCGGCCTGAAGGTAACGCTGCGGGGGGAACGCATGTATGATTTCTTTGATAAGCTGGTAAATGCGGTACTGCCCCGCATGCACGAGTTCCAGGGTGTCTCCACGGATTCCTTCGATGGCCGCGGCAATTATACCCTGGGGCTCAAGGAACAAATTCTGTTCCCTGAAATCGAGTATGATAAGATTGACAAGATACGTGGTATGGAAATAACCATCATCACCACGGCCAAGAACGACGAGGATGGCAAACACTTGCTGGAACTGCTGGGGATGCCTTTCGCCAAGGATGGAGTGAGTTAGCTATGGCCAAGAAGTCGATGATATTAAAATCACAACGAACGCCCCGATATCCAGTGCGGAAGCATAACCGCTGCAAACTATGCGGGCGGCCTCGCGCCTATATCCGCAAGTTCGGCATATGCCGGATATGTTTTCGGCATCTGGCTCTTGAAGCCCAACTTCCCGGAGTGAGAAAATCTAGCTGGTAAGCTAAAGAAGGAATGTATGACAGTCACAGACCCAATTGCCGATATGTTAACCCGAATACGAAATGCCATCATGGTGAGGCACGATAGTGTGCTGGTACCTGCCTCCAAGATAAAACTATCGATGGCCAAAATCCTTAAGGAGGAGGGCTTTATTACCGACTATGAGGTAGTCAAGGGTAAGCCCCACCGGCTGATTAAAATTCAAATACGGTATTTTGATAATAATAAACCGGCCATTGCGGGATTAAAGCGCATCAGTAAGCCGGGACTCAGAGTGTATGTTCAGAAGAAGGAAATCCCGCGTGTTTACGGCGGCCTGGGTATCGCTATTCTTTCCACGTCCCAGGGTCTCAGGACAGGACAGCAGGCCTGGCGCCAGGGGGGCGGCGGCGAGTTGCTATGTTATATATGGTAAACAAATCTTGGAGTGATATTGATGTCTAGGATAGGACGATTGCCGATAACGGTACCGTCAGGGGTAACGGTAAATATTACAGGAGAGAGCGTCACCGTAAAAGGCCCCAAAGGCCAGCTCACGCGCTCCCTCCCCGCTGAAATGCGCGTCAACCTGGAAGGCAATATCCTCACCGTGACCCGGCCCAGCGACAGTAAAAAGCACCGTGCTTACCACGGACTGACAAGAAGCCTTGTAGCGAATATGGTAGACGGCGTGTCCAAGGGCTTTGAAAAGACGCTGGAAATAGTCGGGGTTGGCTATCGCGCCGAGAAGGTCGGTGATAAACTGTCCCTGCGCATCGGTTTTTCGCACCCGGTAGAAGTAAAGCCACCGCCCGGAATAACGCTATCCGTCGAAGGAAACACCCGCATTAAAATCAGCGGGATAAATAAAGAAGACGTGGGTGAGACGGCCGCTGAAATCCGCGCCCTGCGCGTACCCGACCATTACAAGGGTAAAGGCATCAGATACACCGGAGAAACGGTACATCTTAAACCGGGCAAGGCCGGTAAGGTTGTGGGCAGGACTTAAAAATGAGAAAATCTGATACCAGAGAAGCACGGATAAGAAGACATCACAGAGTCAGGCTAAAGGTGAACGGCACCGATTCCAGGCCACGGCTTTGTGTTTTCCGCAGCCTGAACCATATTTACGCCCAGGTAATCGATGATTCACAGGGGCATACCCTGGTCTCCGCCTCGACACTTGACACCGAGATAAAAAACGATACCAAGGGGAAACCCAAGGCCAGCCGTGCTGGAATGGTCGGTTCGCTGCTGGCAAAACGCGCCGTGGAGAAAGGAATCAGCCAGATTGCCTTTGACCGCGGTGGATTCAAGTACCAGGGCAGGGTAAAAGCTCTGGCGGAAGCAGCCCGGAAGGGTGGACTTAAGTTCTAAGAGAGGACATGGCAGGTCTGATGAAGCAAGCATTAAGTCGGATTGACCCGGCCGAACTAAATTTAAACGATAAGCTTATCAACGTTAACCGCGTTGCCAAGGTGATGAAAGGAGGCAAGCGCCTCCGTTTCAGCGCCCTGGTGGTTACCGGTGATGGTGAGGGGCATGTCGGCCTCGGTATCGGTAAGGCCAACGAGGTGCCCGCCGCGATAAGCAAAGGCGGAGCTCAGGCCAGGAAGAATTTAATCAAGGTTACCTTGGCCGGTAGCACCATTCCTCATGGGATTACGGTACATTATGGAGCCGCTGCGGTCATGTTGAAACCGGCCGTGCCGGGCACCGGCGTCATTGCCGGCGGCAGTATCCGCGCGGTGCTGGAAGCCTGCGGCATCAAGGATATCCTGACAAAATCACTCGGCAAGGGCAACCACATTAATGTCGCCAGGGCGACCATGCTGGCCCTCAGCGAGTTGAAAAACCCGAAAGAAGAGATAGCCAGACGCAAGTCGATAGTAAGTACCGGGGAGGCGGCGTCCCGTGAGTAAATTACGCATTACGTGGATTAAAAGCTACATCGGCTACGAGGAAAGCCAGAGGAAAACTCTTAAATCCCTGGGTTTTCATCGCCTGAACCAGAGCGTCGTGCATGAAGATTCGAACTCCTTACGTGGCATGATAAATAAAGTGAGACATCTGGTTAAAGTGGAGGAAGAGATTGGTAAGACAAAATAGTATCGCCCCGGCCTACGGCTCCAGGAAAGCCAGCAAGCGCGTTGGTCGCGGCAACGGCAGCGGGCACGGCACCTATTCCGGACGCGGCTGCAAAGGCCAGAAGGCCCGGGCGGGCAATAATAAAATGCGCCCCGGCTTCGAGGGCGGTCAGCTGCCGTTAATCAAGCGCCTGCCCAGAAAGCGCGGCTTCACCAATATCTTCCGGACGGAGTACAGCACCGTCAATATCGGCGAACTCAATTCGTTCGAGTCCGGCAGTGAGGTTACGCCGGAGAAAATGATAGCGGCGGGGATTATCAAATCGCTGATAAACCCGATTAAAATTCTGGCTGACGGGGACATCGACCGTCCCCTTACCGTCAGAGCAAATAAATTTTCGGCTTCAGCTAAGTCCAAGATAGAGTCAGCCGGCGGTACGGTTGAGGAGGTAGAGCATGCGGCAAAAGCCGAGTAGACCCAGACTGCTGCAGGCAATGTTCGATGCCTTCAGCCTGCCCGACCTCAGGCGCCGAATCCTGATTACCATTGGCATCCTGGTAGTCTTTCGTTTTATCGCTCACGTGCCTATGCCGGGTGTAAACCCTGATATCCTTAAAAACCTCTTTGAGACAAACGCCCTGCTGGGCATGCTTGACCTGTTCAGCGGCGGCGCCATGAAGCAGTTCAGCGTGGCTTCGATGGGCGTCTATCCCTATATCACCGCTTCCATTATCATCATACTGCTGGTGCCGACAATCCCGAAGCTGCAGGCCCTCTCGCAGGAAGGTGAATCCGGCAGGAACAAGATTAATCTGATTACACACTGGTTGACCGTGCCGCTGGCCGGCCTTTCTGGCTATGGTCAGCTGGTATTACTACAACGTGCCGGCGCCATCAGCGATACAACTCTCCTGCCCACGATAGCCATGGTAATATCATTGATAGCCGGCACCGTCTTTCTGGTCTGGCTGGGAGAGCTTATTACCGAATACGGCATCGGCAACGGCGTCTCCATCATTATCTTCGGGGGTATCGTGGCTGGCTATCCGTCATTAATCCAGGAGGGTTTCCTGGCCAAAGGAAATCCCATGGGTCTGGTTGTGTATATTGTTATTGTCCTGATTACCGTCGTCCTGATTGTCATCTTCACCGAGGCACACCGCCGCATACCGGTGCAGTATGCCCGCAGCGTCTTTCGCGGCGGCCGCATGTACCGGCAATCGGGCACAA
>CAYQZZ010000044.1:0-16896 GCA_964422155.1 uncultured Dehalococcoidaceae bacterium
CCTTGGCCATTTTAAGGATATACTCTTTGCCTTCTTCTTTACTCCTGTTTACCATTTGTCCCTCCTGTTATAAAGTTATTTTAAATCATAGTTCGGTTTTTGTCATTAATTCTTTTTTTCTTACATATATTGTCCCCTGTAATCGGTTCAGATTGCATTCTCGTTTCTATCGCCGGTACGGACACGTACTACCGTCTCCACCGGCAGGACAAAAATTTTACCATCGCCCGTCTCACCCGTCCTCGCATTTCTCACAATGGCATCTATCGCTACTGATACGTCTTCGTCGAGTACCACCAGTTCAATCTTCAGCTTGGGCAGCAGGTCCACCCGGTACTCTCCCACGCGCCATTGCAGAGAAATCCCCTTTTGTTTACCGCGGCCGCTAACCTCGCTGACAGTCATACCGAAGTAGCTTTTTTCCTCGAGGGCTTTCTTGACCGCGTCCAGCCTTTCTTCACGGATAATCGCTTCTATCTTCTTCATCGGAGTAAGCCTCCATAAGCCCTTTCGCCATGCTGCGAAAGGTCCAGTCCGACCGTTTCCTCGGACTGGCCTACTCTCAGGCCGATGGTTACGGCCACCAGCTTGCCCAGAATCCAGGTGACCGCGAAGGCATAAGCCCCGACCGAAACGACGCCGATTAATTGTTTTAGAAGTTGTGTCCCGCTGCCTGTAAGCAGGCTATTGGCCCCGGCGGAGTTCACGGCCAGGCTGGCAAAAACGCCCACGGAGAGCATTCCCAGGATACCCCCCACCCCGTGTACGGCGAACACGTCCAGGGAGTCGTCGAAACCGAGTTTCGCCTTGATGAGCAGCATCGCGTAGTAGCAGACAACAGTCGCCGCAATGCCTATCGGGATAGCCGCCAGGGGTGTCACGAAGCCAGCGGCTGGAGTTATTGTGGCCAGTCCGGCCACGGCGCCCGTAACCGTGCCCAGAATCGTCGGGCGGCGATAGAGCCAACTGATGACCATCCAGGTAAAGGCGGCGGCCGCCGCGGCGGTATTGGTGGTGACAAAAGCGCTGGCCGCCAGGCCGCCGGCGCTCAGGGCGCTGCCGGCATTGAAGCCGAACCAACCGAACCATAGCAGGCTGGCGCCAAGTACCACTAGCGGTATGTTGTTGGGTTCCATGGCATCTTTGGGAAAACCGCGGCGCCGCCCCAGCAACAGGACCAGGGCCAACGCCGAGATTCCAGCGTTGAGGTGGACTACCGAACCTCCGGCAAAGTCGAGAACGCCGAGCTTGGCCAGCCAGCCACCGCTGCCCCACACCCAGTGCGCTACCGGGCTGTATACCAGGGTCATCCATAAAGCAGAAAAGACGAGAAGAGAGATGAATTTAATCCTTTCGACGACGGCACTGGTAATCAGGGCTACGGTGATAATGGCAAACATGGCCTGGAATATCATGAAGCCGAGGTGGGGTACGGTAGTGGCATAAACGGGCGATGGTTCCTGGCCGACATTCGTCAGGCCGATAAAATTGAGCCCCCCGATAATGCCGGCATGGTCGGAGCCGAAGCTCAGGCTATAGCCGTAAAGCACCCAGAGCAGGCCAACCAGCCCCAGGCAGGCGAAGCTCATCATCATCGTGGAAAGAAGGTTTTTACGCCTCACCATACCGCCGTAGAAAAGGGCTACACCCGGTGTCATCAGCATGACAAGTGCTGAGGAGATGAGAATCCAGACAGTGTCCGCCGGACTGATAGACATCTTCGACCTCCCCAAGGTCCAGATGTCTTTATTTTAAAAGGATAATGTTACGAATGGATTACAGGCAGGTTAATTTTGTGTTACACACAGAGCGTAGACTATGTATCTTTGATGAACCTGTAGCCGATGTTGCGTACCGTCTCGATATAGGTATGGCTGGCGTCCTCTATTTTGCTCCGGAGTCTCCGCACATGCACATCTACGGTACGGTCTCCGCCGTAGTAGTCGTAGCCCCATATATTATTGAGCAGGGCTTCGCGGGTATAGACCCGCCCCTTGTTGCTCGCCAGCAGCTTGAGTAGCTCGTATTCTTTAAAGGTCAGTTCGACTATTTTACCTTCGACCATAACCTCGCATGTGGTGGGGTCTATAACAAGGCCGCTGGATTTTATCTGCTCGCGGTTCTCCGTGTCTCTGGTACTGCGGAGCAGCCGGTCTATCCTTAAATTTAGCTCGCGGGTATCGTAAGGACTTATCAGTAAATCATCGACATCGAGCTGGCGGTCAATGCTGTCAAGCATCTCGGCCGGGACGAGCGCTATCACCGGCAGGTTTTTGCCTCTTTTCGCTCTCCTGATGGATTCCCATATTCCGGTATCGGGCAGTTGCTCCCCCATCTCCAGCAGGAGAATATCGGGACGCCCGTCGGCAATGGCATCCCTGACGCCGTTATTGTAAGAGGTAAGAGCGCAGGCCACGTCATACCGGGCCAGGCCCGTGTGGAGCTCGGATTTTGTCTTGCTATCCTGTGCGACTATCAACACGCGCACCATACTCTACTCCTTCGACCTTAATATGCGTAGAGTCTGCCGTAAGGTCGGAGCCAGCGTGGATAAAGTTTGGTGAATTTTTGATTTAGAATATCTTCAGCTTTATAGTCGAATTTCTCGGCGAACTCAGCCACATACTTCCGGAGAGTATCGAAATCTTTCTCTGTCAGGTCGGTGACGCCCACTTCCTTGCCGAGCTGGTAATCCTGGATGTTTCCATGCACGTAAATAACGCCGCCGTGCATGCCGGTGCCGATGTATTTTGCCCGGTGGCTTGTGCCTTCACCGAGATTCATACCCAGTATAATCAGAACGCCGCCAGCCATGTACTCACCGAGGAAGTCCTGGGCCGTCCCGCCGATGACGATTACCGGCTTCTTTTCTTTATACTCCTTCATGTGGATGCCCGCCCGGTAACCGACGTCCTCGCGGATAAAAATTTCCCCCCCTCTGGCCGAAAGCCCGACCGTATCGCCGGCGTGGCCGTGGACGATTATCTCACCCTCGTTCATCGTATTGCCGCAGCCGTCCTGGGCGTTGCCGTGCACGGTAATCTGCGGTCCGTTCATAAAAGCGCCGAGGTCATTGCCCGGGGTGCCGAATATCTCAATCTCCACCGGCTTATTCAGGTTGGTCCCGATGTACCTTTGCCCGTGAACGTTGCGCAGTTCAATCTTCGTGGTGCCGTTGGCGACGCTTTCTCTCAGCCTGGTATTTAACTCCTTGAAATAAACGCCGCCGGCATCGATATTAACTATGAATTCTGTGATGTTTTTCATGGCTAGCTCCCTGCCATTCTTACTCCCAGAATCTCAAGCTCGGTATCGGACAGGCCGACGCCGCGCAAATGCAGGCGGTTCCCGCGCAGGCTCTCCAGGGCATTAACGCCGAGTCCGCCCAGGATATCTTTCAGTTCGGTGCTCCAGCCGCGGAGCAGGTTGGCTGCCCGCCGCACGCCGATTTCCGGGTTGACTCGCTTGGTCAGGCGCAGGTCGGTGGTGCAGATGCCCCAGGGGCATTTGCCGGTATGGCACTGCTGGCAGACATGGCAGCCCAGCGAGATAAGCGCCGCCGTACCGATATATACGGCATCGGCACCCAGGGCAATTGCTTTGGCCACGTCGCCGCTGCTCCTGATGCCGCCCGAGACCACGAGGGAAGCCTGGTGGCGTATGCCCTCCTGTCTCAAGCGGCTGTCCACCGAGGCTAACGCTAGCTCGATGGGGATGCCCACGTTATCGCGTATCACCTTGGGCGCGGCGCCGGTGGCTCCGCGCAGTCCGTCGAGGACGACGATATCGGCGCCGCCCCTGACGATGCCGCTGGCGATGGCCGCAGCATTATTGACGGCGGCAATTTTGACCGATATCGGCTTGGTGTAGTTGGTGGCCTCTTTCAGGGCATAGATAAGCTGCGCCAGGTCCTCGATGGAGTAGATATCGTGCTGTGGTGCCGGCGATAGCGCGTCGGTGCCCTCGGGAATCATCCGTGTTAGCGATACATCCGCGCTCACCTTCTCTCCGGGCAAATGTCCGCCGATGCCCGGCTTGGCACCCTGCCCTATCTTTATTTCGACTATCCTGGCGGCATCCAGGTAATCGGCATGGACGCCGAAACGCCCTGAAGCCACCTGAACGACCGTGTTATTTCCGTATTTGTAAAGGCTGGGATGAAGTCCGCCTTCGCCGGTGTTCCACAGTGTACCCATCTCTTTAGCCGCTCTGGCGAGGGATTCCTGCACATTGATGCTTACCGCCCCGTAGGACATGGCAGAAAACATGACCGGTACTTCCAGCCTGACCAGCGGTGTCATTTTCGTCTTCAAATTGTGCGTGCCCGCTTCCAGTTCCAGACGGTCGGGCTTTCGGCCCAGGTAAGTCCTCAGCTCCATCGGCTCTCTCAGCGGGTCGATGGAGGGATTGGTTACCTGGCTGGCGTTAAGCACAAGGTGGTCCCAGTAGATGCGCTGGCTCTTGTCGTCGCCCATGCCGGTAAGGAGCACCCCGCCGGTTTCCGCCTGCTTGTTGATATCCTCGATAATTTCGGGGCGCCAGTTATAGTTATCGCGGTAGTCCAGCGGGTTATAGCTGATGGTCAGCGCCCTGGTAGGGCAAAAGACGGCGCAGCGGTGGCAGCCGACGCAGTTCTCTTCGCGGCTTCTTACCTCGTCATCCTCGGCGTCATAGTAATGCGTGTCGAAGCTGCATTGGTTCACGCAGACCTGGCACTGGATGCAGCGGTCCGTATCTCTCTTTACTTGAAACTTGGGTGAAATATATGTCTTCATTGTCTTTTCTCCTCCCCCGCATCATCAGGAAATTGCTGGAATAGTATTATACAAACCTCTCCCTTTTCTAAAGGGAGATTGAGAGGGATTTAATATCCCCCTTAATGAGGCTGTCTAAAATTGTCATTCTGAACGAAGTGAAGAATCCGCATCCTTTGACGTGGGCAGCGGATTCTTCGTCGCTACGCTCCTCAGAATGACAATAATTCATTTTCGGACAGCCTTATTTTTAATGCGACGCGACTTTCTCCTTGCTTTTTAACATCCGTAGCTGTGCTTCCGGCTTCAGCCTGCCGATAACCGGCTCGCCGCCCATGGGAATCCAGGCCCTGTCCAGGTCGGGGCATACCAGGCGGATAGCCGACTCCTCGGAAGAAAGGTACAGCATGTCGCCTTTTTCGCCTACGGTCAACGGACGCAGCCTGATGCGGTCGGTCAGTCCTATCATTTCGCTGTTATGGGCGATGATGACCGCGAAAGGCCCGTTCAGGAGCAGGCTGCTGTATACCTGACGTAGCGCCCGCGCGAGCTTTTGCTCTCCATCCGGCATGCGTTCGATATCGTCCCAGAAGGGTGCTGCCAGAACCTTTACGGCTATCTCCAGCGGCAGGTTATGCTGGCGCATGAGCAGGTCGACGGCATAGGCGATAACCTCGGTATCGGTCTGCATGGTGCATTTATAGCCGAACTGCTCCAGATAGCGGCGGTTTATCCCGTAGGATGAAATCTCCCCATTATGAATCACGGTCCAGTCGAGAATTGAGAAAGGATGGGCCCCGCCCCACCAGGCCACCGTATTGGTCGGGAACCTGCCGTGAGCTGTCCAGATATAGCCCTTGTAATTCTCCAGGCGGAAGTACTCGGCTATCTCCTCCGGGTAGCCCACGCCCTTGAATACGGCCATGTTCTTACCGCTGGAAAAGACGAAACTGTCATTCTTGCTGGTATTTATTTCCATTACCCTGGCGACGACATAGTCATCATCGGACTGGTTTTCCGGCAGGCCCGGCGGTACGTCCACGAAATAGCGCCACACCAGCGGGGGGTTCTTTACCGCCGCCGTTGGGCGCGTGGGCACTTCCTCCTGCCAGACCACGTTGAAATTTCTCCCGAGGGACTCCTCGGTCTCCTGCTTGCCCCGGTTACTAAGATACATGATGTGTAAAGCGTAGTGGTCGGCGTGTTCCGGGAAAAGGCCATAGATAGCGAAGCCTCCGCCCAGTCCGTTGCCGCGGTCGTGCATGTTGGCGATAGCCTTGATGACGCTCTCCCCAGAGAATCTCCTACCCGCCGTATCCATGGCGCCAAATATAGAGCAGGCGTCGATTACTTTATCATCATTATAGATATTATTTACCTGTCTTAAATTTTTCATGGGGCTTCCTTTCGGGGCGAAATGCTAGTCTCCGATGACGGCTTCTTCCGGCTTTTCGATAGGAGTAATAGCGACCGACTCAGCGGTCGGTTTTGCCAGTCTGGCGCGCCAGGTAACTTCCGGTAGAGAAGCAAGGCCGAAATCATCGGCGACGAGAGTTTTCTTAAAGCTGCTGACGTTGGCACCGTCTTTCATTAAGTTATAAACAATTCCCGATTTCTCAATATCTTCGGTAAAAACCAGTCCCGCCAGTTTATCGTTTTTAATAATTACCTTCCGGTAGGTGCCGTCGTACCTGTTGATAAGAGTCTCATAGCTATCATCGGGCGGGCTCACCAGTCCGGCCGAGGCGATGTTTACCCCGAAGTATTTCAAAGCGTTCATGGCTGTCCCGCCCTGGTATTCGGCTGGTTGACCCGCCATGTTGAGGCCGGCGACCCTGCCTTCTTCGTACGCGTTGGGCCATATCGGGGTGAGTCGATTTTCACCATAGACGAAATCATAAGCCTCGGCGACATCGCCGCAGGCGTAGACATCGGGCGAGGATGCCATCATGCGGCGGTCAACGACAATGCCGCGGTTTATTTTGATGCCGCTCTCGGCGATTACCTCAAGGCGCGGCCGGACGCCGATAGCGATGACGACCATCTCACAGGGGAGAGCGCGGCCATCATCGAGAGTGACACCGCTGACCTCGCCGGCCAGGTAGCTGTTTATTTTCCCGGTGGTGTGTCCGGTGATAATGTTGACGCCGGCCTGTACCAGTGCCTCTGCCTCCAGGGCTGATGCCTCTTCATCGAGGATAGTGTTGAGAATCCAGTCCTTCATCTCGACGATGGCAACCTCGGCCCCTCGCTTTACCAGCGCCTCGGTAACGCTCACACCTATCAGTCCGCCGCCGATGACCACGGCTCTCACGTTCCTCCGGTGTTGATTGAGGAACCCGTCGATTGCTTTAGCGTCGTCGAGCTTGTTAAAGGTAAAGACGCCTTTTAGCTGGCTGCCTTCCATCCTGGGTATAATCGGCGTGCCGCCGGTAGCCAGCAGCAATTTCTGCCAGGCCAGCGTCTGCCCGCTTTCCAGTCTGACCGTACGCTCGGCTGGGTTGACCTTCACCACTTTTTCCCCGAGAAGAGTCTGGATATCGTTCTTCTCGTAAAAATCGGGTTTGCGGTACAGCATTTTTTCCACAGGGTACGGGTACGCCAGGTACTCGGAGATAAGCGGCCTGGAATAGGCAGGGTAGGGCTCATCGGAGACGATGGTTACTGTCCCCACCCTGTCCGCCTCGCGGATAGCCTCAGCAGCGCCGATGCCGCCGGCCGAGTTCCCGATTATCAGATATTCTATTATCCTGGTTGCCAGCATTCTTTCACCGCCTGTTAGATTCGAAGACTTTTTATCCCTCTGCGTAAAGGAGTGCCTCGTTAGGGCAGTTAACGACGCATACCGGTATCTCTTCATCCTGGCAGAGGTCGCACTTTACCATCTTCTTCTTTGCCGCATCCAGCTTCGGCACGCCCAGAGGGCAGACCAGGGAACATGTGCCGCAGCCGATGCACCGTTCTTCATCTACCGTTACCAGCGAAGTAGAGGGGTCGCGGGATAAAGCTCCGGTAAGGCATGCCCGGATACAGGGGGCATCGACGCAGTGCTGGCAGCGCACCGAAAGGGACACAATCCCGCTTTCATCCACCCTGACTCTTGGTAAAGGCCGGGGCGATTCTTTTTTATAAGCCTTGACCAGGTCTTGCGACCGCGCATGTTTGAGCCGGCAATACACCTCGCAGAGATGGCAGCCGATGCAGACCTGTTCTTTAATATAGACCTGTTTCATTTCACTTCCCCAATATACGGTATGCGGCAACCGATTACCGCATATTAATGCTAACATGTCACATCCAGTTTGTCAATACTTTGTCCCAGAAATTGTTTAGTATTGTCATTCTGAAGGAGTCTCGACTTGTCGGGGCGACTGAAGAATCCGTCCTTCAAAGTGCAGGGATACGGATTCTTCGTCCGCCAAGGCGGACTCAGAATGACATTTAGATGTTGCTAACCGACCTCTGTCCTCAATACTTTGTATTTGGCTCCCGGCAATGGTAATGTTGATTTATAAAAAAGCCATGAAGTGAATTTTTGTATTAGCGCATGGGGAAATAGGGGTGGGGGGATAAGGTAGTGAAAGCTAAAATAAAGCTCTATATCGTCTTGCTGGCTCTGGGTGTGGCACTGATAGGCGTCCGACTCTGACTGTCCTGTAACTTAGCGTCTTACGTAGCTGATATTCCATAGCGTTCGGTTCAGGCTGTATTCTGCCGATGTTCACAAATTGTTTAGACACTCCATAGCTATGTTTATGTTTTGTTTACAATTTTGAAATTATGATGAATTGAGTTTAAGGAAAAAAATTGAATATGGTGATACTGTTTTTATGAAAAGGATAATAGTCAGAAGGGTCAGGTCCGCCAGGCCGGGAGTAGCTGTTACTCAGAGTCAGCAAAATGGGATAAGGTTGCTCAATAATGAAATCGTCAGGAAATTTAATCCCTCTATGCTGGACCTCGGCGATATCAATACGCCCTGCCAGGAGAGAGAGGCGATAGCCGCTGTATTTGACCTAACTGGATTTACGGCATTCTGCAACCAGGTGGATGCGTATCTGGCTATCCCCAAATTTCTCAATAGTTTCCTGGACTGGTTTTTCAGCAGTATCAGGCAGGGTCTCATCGAAGAAGACGATGGTATCCGCGTTTCGTACTGGGCGGAGCTTCCTATACTGGTCAAGTTTTTAGGAGACGGACTCCTTCTCATCTGGAATGCCCGCCGAATGACAGAAAGTAATATTTGCAGGTTAGCTGCGACCCTTTATAGCGTTAGTTACGCCTACAGGCACGTATTTTATCCTCAGATGAGCATGGCTGTAAATAAGCCGCCCAGTGTTCTCCGGTGTGGCGTGGCCAGAGGCAAGGTGTTCAGTGTAGGCAACGGCAAGGACTATGTCGGGCATTGTATAAATAATGCGTCCAGGTTATCGCATCTTCTCCCTTTGACTTTCTGTTTCCCTCACCGTGGTTTTCAGGTCCAGGAGTATATGCCTGCTGAATACGCACAGCTTTTTGTACCCAAGTATATATCTATTCAAGGAGTCGGCGATAACGAACTGGTATGGGTAGTTAAAGAAGAATTTGACAGACTACCGGAAAGAAGCCGAGTGCAATTTCGCAACCTTGAAAGCGTAACCGTATAAATGTGCATTTTATATCTTTAGTATGATAAAAACTCTTGCCTTGATAGCAGGATATTTCGAAGGGTTAAATAAATAAGTTGCTGGAAATAGAGTCAGGGGCGAATTATACATTAAGACTGCATTAGTAAGTGAGGAAATTAGGAATGGTAGATAGCCTGGTGAAGCCCAAGTCAAGAACAGCATTATCTGGTCGCACGGAGCAGGAAAATAAAGCAAGGCTGGAACTGGTTTACGAGGTTAACAAGAAGGTCGGCTCCGTTCCGCGCATGACGCAAATGCTGGAACAGGTTATCAAGATGACCCAGCAGACACTCAATGCGTCGGCTGCTTCGATACTTCTTTTCAGGGACAGTGACCAGGAGCTATATTTTGAAGTCGCCTCGGGCCCGGTGGGCAAGGTATTGCGACAGGTGAAATTGAATACTCAATATGGTATTGCTGGCCAGGTTGCACGTACCGGCAAACCTTTAATCGTTAATGATGTCAGCCGGAGCGCTAATTTCCATAAAATGATTGACGATACTACCGGCTTCGCCACGAAGTCTCTTGTATGCGCACCGTTGATAGTACATCGCAAAATCCTTGGAGTGATTGAAGTACTTAACAAACGGGATGGGAGCGAGTTCGGCGAGCAGGACCTGGAAGCCGTTGTTTCCGTAGCCACTACTGCTGCCATGGCGATTGAGAACACTAGGCTCCACCAGACAGTTCTGGAGGCGTACAAGAACACTATCACGGCACTGGCGGCAGCCATTGATGCTAAAGACCCGTATACATGTGGGCATTCCCAGCGTGTAAAGGAGTACTCTTTGCTGGCAGGTACGTACCTTTCGTTTTCAGCAGAGGAATTGGAAACTCTGGAATATGCGGGCATTCTCCATGATGTAGGGAAAATAGCCATTGATTCTCAGATATTGAATAAACCCGGGCCTCTGACTTCATCAGAATGGAAGATAATGCGTGAGCACTCCATCATTGGAGCGGACTTATTAATGGAAATTCCCTTCCTGGAAAAGGCAAGCGAGCTGGTACTCTGTCATCACGAAAGATACGACGGTAAAGGATACCCCAACGGAGCTAAAGGTGAGGATATCCCGCTGGGTGCTCGCCTGATAGCCGTTGCCGATGCTTTCGATACCATGACTACTGACCGTGCCTATCGTCCGGCTATGTCCGTCGACGCTGCGGTCAAGGAGCTGCATAATTGCGCTGGCAGTCAGTTCTGCCCTGTTGCCGTAAAAGCTTTTATATCCGGACTTCGTTTAAATGCCGATAAGAAGTAGTGTTAGGGTTTACAGGTTATGATAGGGCGAGATATACCCCGTGGATATACAAGATAACGAATTTCTTGAAAGAGAGCGGGGGAAATTAAATGGATATTCGTATTCTCGGTGCACATAACGGTGAAACATCCACAACCAGTTGTGTAAGCTTTCTCATCGATGGCACTCTGGCTGTTGAAGCTGGAGGATTGACCTCCCGGCTTTCGATTCAAGAGCAGCGGGGAATTGATGCGGTGATATTGACCCATCAGCACCTCGACCATATTCGGGACATTCCCGGAATTGCTCTCACTCTTTTCCGTCATGGTGCCAGTATTGATATATATTCCACTTCTCAGGTCTGTGAAACTATTAAAAACCATCTGCTGAATAAGATACTATACCCTGAATTTCAGAAGATACCCGAGACAAAGCCCACGGTAAATTTTAGAGAAATTAAACCGTTCGGGCAGCTGTGGATTGATGGTCATGGAATCATGGCTGTGCCGGTGAATCATTGCGGTGATGCCGTTGGCTATCAGATTAGCGATAAACAGGAGAAGGCTGTGTTTTACACCGGTGATACCGGCCCGGAATTGTCGGACTGCTGGCGACGAATATCTCCGCGGTTATTAATGATTGATGTCACCTTGCCTAACGCCAGCGAAGAGTTTGCTAAAGAAACATGTCATCTTACCCCGCATCTGCTTGAGCAGGAATTGAGGGGCTTCCGGGAGTGCAAAGGCTACTTGCCGGAGGTAATTGCCGTCCACATGGATACCTCCCTCGAACCGATAATCAGGGAAGAAATAGCCGCAGTTTCTGAGAGGCTGCGTATTACCATTAACATAGCTTATGAAGGTATGCGGCTTAGCATTTGAAAGAACGAGTTCGTTTACTATTGTCATTCTGAAGGAACAAAGCGACTGAAGAATCCGTCCTTCTGGTATGGATAACGGATTCTTCGCTTGCCTTCGCTGACCTGCTCGCCGAACAAGTTCTCTGGCAGGCGAGAGCTTTAGCGCAAGCAGGCTTCGCTCAGAATGACAGTAAGCCATTGCGAAACGACCTTAAGGAACACCCCCGGATATCAAGACTTCATGGCCGCTTAGCTGGGAATCCTGAGAGTTACCATAGTACCGCCACCCTTTTCCGATTGCACGATTAATGTACCCCCGATTAAACGTGCCCTTTCTCTCATCCCGATGATGCCGAGCTTGCCGGATAGGGCCAGGTCGCTTGTCCTCCGCGGGATGCTGAAACCCTGGCCGTTATCACTTATAAGCAGGGTCAGGGCATCGGCGCCGAAGTCCAGGCTCATTGCCACCGAAGAGGCCTGAGAATGTCTTCTGATATTGCTCAGTACTTCCTGCACGATGCGGAAGACGGTTAATTCTATCTCCGGCGCCAGACGACGTCGGCTACCGGCAATCTCCACCTTGGTGGTTATGCCATAGCTCTTCTCGAGGTCGGTGATGAGCCACTCCAGGGCTGGCACCAGCCCCAGGTCATCCAGTATTGAGGGCCGGAGGTCCTGGCTGAAACGGCGTACTCCTTCCAGGGTGGAGTTAGCCATCTCATGCAGCTTTTTCAGGCGCTCTATCGAAGATTTCTTCAGTGTCTTCTCTCCGGTAATGAGGGAGTCAAGACTGCGTGAGAGCGTCGCCAGTACCTGGGCCGTATCGTCATGGAGTTCCCGGGCGATGCGCAGTCGCTCATCTTCCTGGGCTCTGGTTACCTGTTTGATATAGTATTCCATGTTCCGCCGCAGTTGCTTTTCCTCGGTTACATCCTGGGTAATTACCTGAAGGCCGATTACCATGTTTCTCCTGAGCATGGGGCTGACCCTGAGCTCGAGGTAGGCTTCGGTGCCATTTTTCCTGGTCAGGCGGGCGTCCTCGATACCCCCTACCGGAGCCTGCTCCAGGTTTTCGGAAAAAATCCTTTTAATTTTCTCCTTGCTTTCGCCGGAAAAGAGTTCGTAGATTGCGATAGATGTTAGCTCCTTGAGGGTGTATCCGGTAAGCTGCTCGCACGCCCGGTTGACCGAGATAATTCTGGCTGTCGTGGAGCAAACGAAGATGGCATCGCTGGCGTTCTCAAAAAGACCCCGGTAGCGTTCCTCGGATATCCTTAGTTGTTGAGCCGTGACCTGCTGTTGCTGGTACAGGTGGGCATTTTCCACGGCCACGCCGATTTGATTGCCCATGGCCGTGAGCAATTCTACTTCTTCCGGCAGAAACTGCCGGTAGCGGCGCATGGCGATGCAGAGAGTACCATTGACCTTTCCTTTCGAGCTTAGCGGCACGATAAGCGTGGAGCGCAGCTGGAACTTGCTGACCACTTCCCGGGTAAGCCGGGGGTCCTGCGAGGCGTCTTCCACGAAAAGGGGCTCTCCCGATTGGGCTACTCTGCCGTTGAAACCCTCCCCCAGCTTGAGCTTGTCCACGCCCCGGGCAAGTTCTTCGGAAGAGCCACGGTGGGTTGCCAGAGAAAGCTCTCCGCTTTTCTCGTCCAGGAGAAATATCCAGGCGACATCCGCCTGCATAACATCGACGACATTATCGATAGCGTTGCTCAGGACGGTATTTAGCTCCAGTGATTCCGATACGGTGCTCGAAATACGGTTGAGAGCGGCCAGCCTTTTTTCGTTTTCTTTAATGACCATAACGCTAGTCTGGAGTTCCTCTTTAGCCTTCTCCAGTTGACGGACCGCCTGTTGCTGCCGATGAATCAGCCAGGTCACCAGCAGACTGATGAAAAAAAAGGCGATGGTCTCGGTTACTGCCGCTGATACGGGTGATGAGAAGAATATGGCGCGCGGCGTTAGCGCCAGCCCGATTAAGACTGCCGTTATCACGCCGCCCTGCCACCGGAAAGCGAAGGCGGCGTAAGCTACCGGAATAACAGAGAGGATGCGATAGGTTGAATACCGGGCGAGCTGAAAAGGCGCCTGGGGCAGCATTGTCTGGAGCCACGGAATTCGGTCGGCGTAGTAGATTAGGGCTCCAAAAGTCATGATTGCCAGGATAATCCAGAAGTGCGGAACCCTGTAAAAATTCTTCACAAGAATAATCCTATTTTAATACTATGCTAAATCATCCAGTACCAGCCAGCCTTTTCTGAGCGCCTGCAGGACGGCCTCTGTCCTTGAACCTACATCCATCTTACGAAAGATATTGGCCAGGTGCGCCTGTACCGTGCGTCGGCTCAGGTAGAGTTGGGTGGCAATATCCTGGTTACTCATCCCTTTTGCGGCCAGCCTCAGTATTTCCATTTCTCGTTCGCTGAGTTCATCGTGCTGTGTTGGCTCATGCGATTCCCGGCCGGTCGAGCCGAGGCGGCTGAAGACCTTCTGGGCGATAGCGGGGTGGAGTACAGCTTCACCGGCATATACGGCGCGGATGGCATTGACCAGGTCGCTGCCGCTGACATTCTTCAGAAGGTATCCGGCGGCTCCCGCCTCCAGCAGCGCTATGATGTACTGGTCGTTATCGTAAGCGGTTAAAATTAATACGGCGGTCGATGGGAAGTCGGCTTTAATTCTTCGGGTTGCCTCGATACCATTGACCTTGGGCATGGCGATATCCATAAGGACGACGTGCGGGTGGAGTTCGGTTACCAGCTTGATAGTCTCTTCGCCGTCACAGGCTTCACCGACGACCTCCATATCTTTTTCGTGGCCAATCAGACTGTGTGTTCCCTCGCGGAAAAGTGCATGGTCGTCAGCGATTAAGACTTTTATTTTATTCATTGGCGGAATTCAGATGAGAGCGGTTAGCCCTCTCATCTCATTATAATCCGCGGTGAGGAATAGTTCAAAGAGAGGTATAAAATTGTTATGTAACCCATTGACTCTAGGCCGGGAGAAATAGTGTGCCTTGATACCGGAAGAAAGCCCTCATAGTAAGGGCTGGCATGTAGAGAACCTGCACTAATTGCCTAGTCGTTAAATAGGCCAGGATGACACGGCACATTAGGCCAGAGGCTGGATGGAATTTGTCCCCTTGAATGTTAATCTTGAAAAAGAGAAACCTAAAGGATTCATCCTGAAGGATTCATCCTGAAGTATTCATATAGAAGGATTCATACTGAAGGAGGCCATTATGGAGAGCACCCGGGACGAAGATTTTCTCAGCATATCGTCCGTGCTTGATGAACTGGAAAAAGACCTGTCCGGTCATGCCATCGAGCTGAAGAAAGAAAAGGCTCCATCCGGTAAAGATGCCATCCTTCAAATATTGGGTCGGGCGGCGGATGACCATAAATTTTTAGCCCGGCTGGCTGAAGACCCCGCCAGAGTGCTTAAGGAGTACGACCTGACCTCGGAGGAAAAGGCGGCTCTGGCATCGGGCGACCTGCGCCGGATAGAGTCATGGGTCGGCAAGCTTGATAAGCGCTTGAGCACCTGGATATGGTGCCGCCTTCAACAGGAAAAGTGGTAATTAAAGCGAGGTATGGAATGAGCATGGCTGAGGTAAAGCAGGATACAAAAGAGATTACCCGGAAAGATGAAGAAAATATAGCCGCCAGGGTAGATAAGGTGCTGGCATCCTTTACCGGAGAAAAAGCCGAGTTAATCCCGATATTACAGCAGGTTCAGCAGGCGCTCGGATATTTACCCGCCGAGGCTATGAGACGCATAGCGCAGTTTACCGGCGTCCCGGAATGCACTGTCTTCGGCGTGGCTACTTTTTACGCTCAGTTCAAGTTCATCCCCGTGGGACGTAATGTCATCAAGGTTTGCCGCGGTACGGGCTGCTATGTTAAAGGGTCTCCCCGGATACTCGATGAGCTGGAAAAACTTCTGCGTATTAAGGACGGTGAAACGACCCCGGACATGGAGTACACGCTGGAGACGGTCGCCTGCTTCGGTTCCTGCGCCCTGGCTCCGGTTTTAGTTGTAAATGACAGGGTCTACGGTCGCATGACCGCAGAAAAGGTGAAGGAAATACTGGGACGTAAAGGCTAGTATTTTCGCCTCGAAACAGGCTGGAGATAATCAGGACGGCCATAGTAGATGTAGGGGGAATACGATGAATTTCGAAGAGATGAAAAAGCGAGCGGTCTCACAGTGGAAAGCCCTGCAGAATAGCCCCAAACCCCGTATCTTTATCGGCACTGGTACCTGCGGCATCGCCGCCGGGGCTGAAGATATACTCAGTGCCCTCCGTAAAGAGCTGGAAAAGAACGGACTGGAAGCGGAAATAATACAGGTAGGCTGTATCGGTTTCTGCTACGCCGAGCCTCTTATAGAGATAGCCAAACCCGGCAAGCCCGGCGTTTTCTACGGGAATCTTACCCCGGCGCTGATTACTGAGATTGTCCGTGACTATCTCGCAGGTGATAATCCGCGGCCTGACCTTGCCCTGGGCACCCGCGGCGAAGGCAGCATCGATGGAATCCCCCACCTCTCAGACTCGCCGGTGCTTAAACCGCAAAGGCGCATCGTCCTGCGTAACTGTGGCAACATCGACCCCACCGATATCAACCAGTACATTGCCAATGATGGCTATGACGGTTTGCGTAAAGCCTTAAAAATGAAACAGCTTGAAATAATCGATGAAATTAAGAAGTCGGGGCTGCGCGGCAGGGGAGGCGCCGGTTTTCCTACCGGTATGAAATGGCAGTTCTGCCATGATGCCCCCGGCTCCCAAAAATATATTATCTGCAATGCCGATGAAGGCGACCCCGGGGCTTTCATGAACCGGGCGGTGCTGGAGGGTGACCCGCACGCCGTCCTGGAAGGAATGCTCATCGGCGCCTATGCCATCGGCGCTTCCGAGGGCTACATTTACATCAGGGCGGAGTACCCGCTGGCTATCCAACGGTTGAGAACCGCTCTGGAGCAGATGGAGAAGTACGGACTCCTTGGCGAAAATATCATGGGTTCCGGTTTTCACTTTCATATCAAGATTAAGGAAGGCGCCGGTGCCTTTGTCTGCGGCGAGGAGACCGCCATGATGGCTTCCATTGAAGGCAATCGCGGTATGCCCCGCCCCCGCCCCCCCTTCCCCGCCAACTCGGGGCTCTGGGGTAAACCTACCAATATCAATAACGTCGAGACCTGGGCTCACGTTTCCGCTATCATGCAGAAAGGGGCGGGCTGGTGGGCTGGCTATGGTACCGAGAAGAGCAGGGGCACCAAGACATTTTCGCTGGTGGGTAAAGTGGTGCGCACCGGGCTTATCGAAGTGCCCATGGGCATTACTTTGCGTGAAATTGTTTATGGCA
>CAYQZZ010000045.1:0-4163 GCA_964422155.1 uncultured Dehalococcoidaceae bacterium
TCAGATACACCTCAGGTGATTATCAGCATAGGTAGCGTGACCAAATAAGAATAGCTGCCAATATCTGGTTGTCTGTCAATCAGCTACTTCCGGTAAGCAATGGTCACTTACCAGTAGCGCTCAATGGTCTTTGTATCCCTATCACATTATCATCTTTTTTATTTCTCATTTTTTGGATATTGTCTCTTGGTTATTGTTTTTTATTTCGTGGTATGATTAACTGGAATGCGAACCTGAATAATGACCGATAGCATATCCTTAATCCCGTTAAAACACGCAGAGGGAGAAACAAACTCATGTCAAAATTATCAAAGATTTTTGTATCCATGCTACTTGTAGTGGTTATTGCCCTTGCCTTCGGCGGCGGCTTCACGTTCGGGAAAGTGAGAGGGTCCAGAGTGGCGGAAGGCTTGGATATTGTCGGACAGGCATGGAACTTCATCCTTACGGACTTCGTGGACAGGGCCAGGTTGAACTCAGAAAACATGAGCCGCGCTGCTATCGAAGGTATTATTGGGACATTGAACGACCCTTATACCTCCTACTTGAATGCCAGAGAGTACGAAAGTTTCGGTAGCAGTCTTTCAGGAGGGTTCGTCGGCATTGGCATTATTGTAAGCATTCAGGATAAAAAGCTGTTGATTGTCGCTCCCATTCCCAATTCCCCTGCGGAAAAGGCTGGCCTGAAGTCTGGCGATAGCATTCTAAGAATAAATGGAGAATCTGTTACTGGCATGAGCCTTGATGTAGCTGCCAGTAAAATTAAGGGTCCGGCAGGCACGACAGTCAAGCTACTCATTCTTCATGAAGGGGAGACCGAGCCAGTCGAAATGGAGATAACCAGGACCAGGGTGGAAATACCAAGTATTCATTTTGAAATGCGGGGAAATATCGCTTATATTAATATCGCTCAATTCACCGAGCGTACAGAAACCGAGCTAGCTCCGGTTATTCAGAAGCTTGGGGAGGAAAACGCAAAAGGTATCGTTCTCGACCTGCGTGGTAATCCCGGCGGCTTTCTGGATATCGTCGTTAAGGTTACCAGTCACTTTATGACCGAAGGTGTTATCGTTGAAGTGAAGAGTAACCTTGATAAAATAGACACATATAGCGTGTCTCCCGGAGTTGCCAGCACCAACCTGCCTATGGTGGTGCTGGTAGATAATTTCAGTGCCAGCAGCAGTGAGGTACTGGCCGGTGCTCTGCAAGACCATCATCGGGCACTTATTTCCGGAAATACCACTTATGGCAAGGGAAGTGTGAATTACTTGCATCAACTTAGCGATGGCTCCGGATTGTATATCACTACCGGCCGCTGGCTCACACCCAACGGCCGCCTCATTGAAGGCCATGGAATCGAACCGGATATAAAGCTGAAACTTACCGGGGAAGACGCTATTAAATGGGCTGTAGACTACTTAACGAGCGGCGAATTACGGCAAGGGGGCAAGTGATATGACCGATAACCCTACCTACGAAGTAAATCAGGCCAAACTCTCTATAATCCAGGGTGACATTACCCGGCAGACTACCGATGCTATCGTTAATGCCGCTAACTCCGGTCTCATGGGAGGAGGCGGGGTAGACGGTGCTATTCATCGTGCCGGTGGCCCGGCCATACTGGAAGAATGCAAGAAAATCGTCTCACGGCAGGGTCGCCTGCCTACCGGCCAGGCGGTCATCACCACTGCCGGCAACATGAAAGCCAGGTATGTCATTCACACCGTCGGGCCAATATGGCATGGCGGTGACCAGGGAGAATCCGGATTTCTGGCGAGCGCCTACCGGGAAAGCCTGAAACTGGCTGCCGAAAATAACCTTACCAGCATTTCTTTTCCTTCAATCAGCACCGGCGCCTATGGCTACCCGGTAGAAGAAGCTGCCAGAACAGCCATCAAAGAGGTAATTTCCTTCCTCAAGCAGACCACCTCTATTAAAGAAGTCGTTTTTGTCCTCTTTGATGCCCGCACTCTTGAAGCCTATGCGGATGCCCTCTGGGATATCAAGGGAGAAAAAGGTTAAATAAACTGGTATAATTCTGGCAGCCGAGGAGATTTACTTAAATGCTAGTCGTAATGAAAAATGATGCCACCGAAGAGCAAGTGCAGGCCGTTATCCAGGAAATCCAGAAAATGGGCTATCGCGGCGTTCCCATGCCGGGAGCTCTGAGAACAGCCGTCTGCATTATCGGCAACAAGGGACCGGTCGACGCAACGCAACTCCTGGCTATGGAAGGCGTTAAGGAAGCCATTCCGGTTACCAAACCCTACAAGCTGGTCAGCCGTGAAACGCACCCCGAGTCTACAGTTATATCCGTCGGCAGCTTGAAAATCGGCGCCGGCGAGCCGGTAATAATGGCGGGACCCTGTGCCGTGGAGAGCGAAGAGCAGGCGCTTACTATCGCCAGCTTCGTAAAGAAGCACGGTGCCCAGGTCTTTCGAGGTGGTGCTTTTAAGCCGCGAACCTCTCCCTACAGCTTTCAGGGACTGGGAGAAAAAGGACTGAAAATACTGGAGAAGGTTCGCCGTGAGACGGGTTTATTAATTGTTACCGAGGCTACCGATAATGAAAATCTAACCGCCGTTGAAAAATATGCCGATATTATACAGATCGGAGCCAGGAACATGCAGAACTACTCGCTGCTACGCCTTGCCGGCCAGGTATCCAAACCGATTCTCTTAAAACGGGGATTTGCCGCTACCATCGATGAATGGCTGATGGCCGCCGAATACATTATGTCGGAAGGAAATACCAGGGTAATTTTATGCGAAAGGGGAATCCGTACGTTCTCCGATAACACGCGGAACACCCTGGACCTGAGCGCTATACCGTCCATCAAGGAAGCCAGCCACCTTCCCATCATCGTCGACCCCAGCCATGCTGCGGGGCGGCGGGACTACGTTATTCCACTCTCCAGGGGGGCCATCGCCGTAGGTGCAGACGGCCTTATTATTGAAGTGCACAATAACCCCGCCCATGCCCTGTCCGACGGAATGCAGTCCCTTTATCCCCAGCAGTTTGAACAGTTGATGAAAGAGATTACACGCCTCAGGCAGTACCTATAAACGCCACCGCCCGAACACCAATATTTTTTTAGGGAAACAAATCGTGCGTGGGTAGCTTTGATTTGTTTTGAATGTTATGTTAAGTATTTGTAGTTATGTTAATTTATTAGAGGATGTAGTTGAAACCTATCCCCCTGACCCCCTTCCCTTGGGAATAAATAAAGGGAAGGGGGAAGAATATGAGAGGGGGCTGCGCCCCCTCTCGCTACGCACTCCCTTTTTAGAAAATGAGAATATCTTCCAGGGATAGACGGTGATGTGACACAGGCTTTAAATACGGATTGCTTCGTCGTCCCGACTTGTCGGGGCTCCTCGCAATGACGTTCGGGAACAGCGTTCCTCTCGAACTCCCCGCAACGGTCTTTAATTAATAATGGCATTCAATTAAGAAGTGCTCAGCTGGACGCATTGTCCCAGCATGTAGCTGCACCTGTCCGAGGCTAAAAAAGCCACCACAGGGGCGACATCCTCAGGTGTGCAGAGTCTTTTAAGCTGCGACCTCTGCCTTTCGCCTTCCAGGAACTCCTGAGGAGCCCGCCAGACGAGGCCGGTCTTCCCGAGGCCGGGGCCGACGGCATTGACGATTATCCCCTTGGAAGCCACTTCCCTCGCCAGAGCCTGGGTGAACATGACCACACCAGCCTTGGCCGCGCCGTAGACAGAAATATTGGGTACGCCCTGTCCGCCGGAGGTATTGATAATGCGGCCGTACTTGCGCGCTATCATGTGGGGAAGCACCGCCCGGGCCACCCTCATCTGCCCGTAAAGATTGATGCCGATATCATAGTTCCAGTCTTCTTCCGTCATCTCGATAAACGGACGCAACTGGCTGCTGGAACCGGCGTTATTGACCAGGATATCAATCCTGCCGAACTTTTTCAGAGCTTTATCGACTATGGCATCAACCTCTGCCTGTTTGGTTACATCGACCTTAACCGCCAGCGCCTGGCGTCCCAGAGCCTTGACCTGAGCGGCGGTCTGCTTTGCCCCATCCAGATTGATATCAGCGGCGATGATATGGCAGCCCTCTTCCGCCAGTGTCACGGCTATCGCCCTACCGTAACCTATCTGGCTGCCGGCTCCGGTCACCAGGGCTAC
>CAYQZZ010000045.1:4263-16645 GCA_964422155.1 uncultured Dehalococcoidaceae bacterium
CGGCTATCGCCCTACCGTAACCTATCTGGCTGCCGGCTCCGGTCACCAGGGCTACCTTATCTTTCAAATGCAGGTCCATAAATTCGCCTCCTGAATATTTTCTTTAAAATTTACTATTTTTTTTATAAAAAAACCAGATAAACAAATGATTCAATTGTCATTCCAGCGAAAGCTGGAATCCAGAGGTGGGGAAAAGGAGATGTGGATTCTGGCCTACGCCAGAATGACATATTCAATTGTTTCATCTATGCTTGTCGTTCTAGCGAAGGCTAGAATCCAGGTACGCTTGACTTCATGAATATCCCCATTATTTCTTCAAGACTTCGTAAAGCCTTGCCACATTCATGCGTATGACGCCTGCCGTACGCTCATCTCTGGGCAACCACGGGAACTTCTCGGCAAGCTTTACCTTTTTTTGAGCCTCCTCCAGAGTCATTCCCTGAGCAATAGCATCAGAGACGGTATCTATCCAGATAGTGACAACTTTATACATCTCCTGGAGGTAGCTTTTATCGCAGACATTGCCATGACCGGGCACCACTTTATCCACATCCAGCTTCTGGAGCTTTTTCAAGGATTTTAGCCACTCTTTAGGCAGCGCCTGGCGGAAAAACGGCGTTTCCTCATTGACGACATTGTCACCTGTGAAGACAATCCTTTCCTCGGGGACATACACAGCCACCTGGCAGGGAGTATGCCCCGGCATATTGATGAGATGGAAAGAGTGGTCGCCCAGGTAAAGAGTAAGCCGCTGGGAAAGCGTGATATCCGGCGGACGAAAGCGGAAATCCTCGTCCAGCGGAAGGCTATCCGGCTCCATCATCTTAAGCATACCTGTGAAATCCTCCACCTTAGACGCCAGTATGGCGTCACGCGTACCCTCATGGGCCACCAGCGTGCCCCCCATATAGCAGTTGCCGGAGACATGGTCACCATGAGGTTCAGTGTTAATCACATAACGAATCGGACCAAACTTAGCGGCTTCTTTAGCCCATTTTTTAGCATTCGCCGGCACCATCGGAGTATCAATCACCACCACCCCTTCTTTCGTGACCACCAGGCTCGTATTACATCTGCTTATCTCGCTTTCTACGTAGACATTACCGGTAATTTTTTTCATGTTGTTCCTTTCTTCTTTAAAATAAACGAAACGTCACGCCGCCTTACACAAATGGCGATATATCGTGTACCCAATACTTTAAACGGACGGCTTTATCTCTGTCAAGTTACGAGAAGATGCTGAAAATATGCAATTCAGGCATTTCTCCGCAGGGTAATCGCGGCTAAGACCGATATAATAACAGCAAAACCAACCAGCACCGCCAGCTCAACCCAAACATCAATCAGGTTCTGCCCGCTGAGCATAATGTCCCGCAGTCCTCTCACCGCATAGGTCAAGGGCAGTACTTTAGATATCCACTGGAGATAGTCCGGCATCTGTTCCACCGGCCAGAGCACTCCGGAGAGAAATACCTGCGGAAGGATAATCAAGGGGATAAACTGCACCATCTGGAACTCATTCCTGGCAAAGGTAGATATAAATATACCCAGATTAACCGCCCCGACTATCACGATGACCTGAAAGATAAAAATCTGCCATAAATCCCCATAGTAGTTTACCTTCAATACATAGATAGTGAACAGGAGTATGATTAATGTCTGTACCAGAGCAAATATAAAGAAACCAAAGAGATAGCCGACAACAATATCCAGGCGCGATACAGGTGACGCCATCAGACGCTCTAACGTACCCTGAGAGCGTTCTCTGAGAAAGCTGATGCCGGTAAGCAGAAAACCAAAGAACAAAGCCAGCGTCGTCAGGAGCGCCGGGGCAATATAGTCCAGGACAGTAGTTTCCGGGAAACTCAAGCCGATGAGAGTCATGACTACCAGAGGCACAATGAAGATTAGAGCCAGCGTCCGGCGGTCTCTCGTTAGCTGACGAATAACTCTGGAAGCGACTGTGAAAGCCAGGCTAGGCATCGTTCCCCTTTTTCCCGCTACGGACAAAATGAAGAAAGGCATCCTCCAGGGTAACTCCAGGACGTCCGACCGCCTGCTTCAAACTATCGGGACTTCCCCTGGCGATAACCCTGCCGTCACGCATAAAGGCAAGCGAATCACAGTGAGAGGCATCGTCCATGGTATGGCTGGATATGATAAGCGTGGTACCCTGCCTGGTCAGCTTAGAGAAGTATTCCCAGAAAGTGACTCTTAGCTCAGGGTCAAGGCCGACGGTCGGTTCGTCAAGAAAAAGGAGAGGGGGGTTATGAACTATAGCGCAAGCCAGGCTGACTCTCTGTTTCATCCCGCCGCTTAACTTCTGCACGGAGTCATTACGGCGCGACCACATATCAACCAACCTGATGACCTCCTCGACGCGTCCGGTCTGGCTGGTTCTACCGGTAATCCCGTAGATGCGAGCGAAGAATTCCACATTCTGCATAACCGATAATTCGGCATAGAGAGAATGCAACTGGGGCATATAGCCGATGAGGTGAGCCGTTTTTCGGGAGGGTGCCTGCCCCAGTATGCGGATTTTGCCATTTCTAGGCCTGAGCAAGCCGACCAGCAGTCGAATGAGGGTGGTTTTTCCGGCGCCATTAGGGCCAAGCAGCCCGAAGCTGATACCTTTCGGCACCTGGAGCGAAAGTTCATCAAGCGCCTTCAAATGCTCAAAGTTGAATGACACCTTTTCTGCTTCTACGGCCGGTTCAATGACACTATCGCTCAGCATAGACTCGTGAGAAGTTTACGATAGATAGCCCAGGCAGTCAAGTATATGTTTATCGGGTACTGCTTGCACCTGGTTAATGGTCTCACCTCACCCCTTGCCCCTCTCCAGCCCGGATATATTAGATAACCGAGCAACTGCTGGCTGGAGAGGGGAGTTTAGGAGAGAGGGGGCTTCGCCCCCTCTCATATTTTCTCCCCCTCTCAAACAAACTCAACCATTGTCTTGTTCAATCTTACTGGTTTGAGAGGGGGATCAAGGGGGTGAGGTTAATATGGTTTGAGATTTAGATAATACCTAAACAACCAAAACCGAACAGAAAAGTTTATAGCTATACCTGAGCGGCTCATTTCAAGGAATCGAGCTAATGAAGCCCTACCGGATTATGCCGAGAATCATGCCCGAAGCCTGTGGTATAATTTATGATGAAGGCCTTAAGGGAGATAGCAAGATGGGAAAGAGAGCGGGCC
Source organism: uncultured Dehalococcoidaceae bacterium (assembly GCA_964422155.1). Lineage (GTDB taxonomy): Bacteria > Chloroflexota > Dehalococcoidia > Dehalococcoidales > RBG-16-60-22 > JBGPRB01. Next base: position 7,468 of record CAYQZZ010000045.1, read on the forward strand.
TCTGGTATAAGGTAAAACTCCTGGCTAATCTAGCTATGCTGGTACTGGTTAGCCTGATGAATGCCGTGGGCAGAGTTACACGAAACTCCTTCCTCAGCCTGGTAGGCCGCATAAATCCCGCCCCCAGAGAGACCGGGTTACTCGTCAGTACCTACGAGCTCATGCGAGAGCGGCTGCGGGACTCCCTCAAGGAGATGGAGGAGAAGACCCGGCAACTCGAAGAAACAGGGGAGCAACTGCGCCGGTCCAGGGATTTTCTTCAGTCAATTATCGACAGCCTCGATGAAGAACTCATGGTCGTCGATAAAGACTTACGCATAACCGATGTAAACCGGAACTTACGGCTCAAGCATACAAATAAGGGAATTATAGGGCGACATTGTTATGAAGTACTCTACGGATTAAATGCTCCCTGTAGTCCGCCGCTACGCGCCTGTCCGGCCGCCCAGGTGTGGCAGACGGGTAAACCGGTGCGATTTCTTCAGCTACAGGATACCAACAGGGACGGCACGGGCAAGAGCAAGTATCTCGAGATGACTATCTCCCCGCTATATGACGGGAGAGGCAATATCACCCGGATAATTGAAATGAGCCGGGACGTTACGGAGAGCAAGGAGCTGGAGAAAAGGATTCTTGAAGCCAACCGCCATCTGCTGGCGCTGAACGCTATCGCGACCACAGCCAGCCAGTCCCTGAGCCTGGACGTGATTCTCAACGGGGTGCTGGATAAAGTCCTGGAGCTTACGGATGCCGAAGTGGGGGGCATTCTTCTCATGGACGAGAAATCGCGAATCCCTTCCTACCGGGTTCTGCGCGGCCTGTCCGAGCAATCATCACAGTGGATATCCAGTCTCGAAGTGGCGAGGAAGGTTGCCGAGAAGGGCGAAGCCCTGGTCGTCGATGGAGCCACCAACAAGTCCACGGACAGCCTGAAAGCGTTTATCAGCGTACCTCTGAAGTCCAAAGAGCGGGTGGTCGGCGTGCTGAACATAGCCAGCCATACGCCGCGGGCTTTCACACAACAGGAAGTCCAGCTTCTCGCATCCCTCGGCCACCAGCTTGGTATTGCTGTCGAGAATGCCCAGCTGTACCAGGAGCTCCAGAGCAAAGAGCAGATGCGGGAACTGTTGCTGCGGCGCATCATCTCGGCCCAGGAGGATGAACGCCAGCGTGTCGCCAGGGAGCTCCACGATGTGACCAGCCAGGCGCTAGCCACACTGGGCGTAGGCCTGGAAGTCATGACGGCGGCGCCCCAATCGGATGTCAAGGAACGCGAGACCCAGATGGATGGAATAAAGTCCCTGCTAACCGCTACGTCCAGGGATGTGCACCGCCTTATCTATGATTTAAGGCCCAGCCTGCTCGATGACCTGGGACTGTCAGCAGCGCTGCGTTCGTATGCCCATAACTCCCTGGATGCCGCCGGAGTGGAGGTATACGTCGAGGCCGCCGGCCAGGAAAAGAGGTCGCCGCCGGAGGTGGAGATAGCACTTTTTCGTATCGCCCAGGAAGCCATCGCCAATATTGCCCGTCACGCCCACGCCGAAAGCGTCTACATCAGCCTGGAGTTTAAAGAGAAGAGTATCGCCGTGCAGATAGAGGACGATGGCATAGGCTTTGACCACTCGCAGGGGTTTTCCGCCGGGGCCGGCGGCAAAGGGGTAGGCCTGCTGGGAATGAAAGAGCGTGCCGAACTCCTGGGGGGAACGCTGGTAATCGATACCAGACCGGGCGGCGGCACCAGAGTCTCCGTAGAGGTCCCGGTGAATTTTAAGGAGGACGATGACTGAGATAAAGGTGCTGATAGTAGATGACCATGCCATGTTCCGGGAGGGCATACGGGCACTGCTCAAGGGTTATGACGACATCGTCATCGTCGGGGAGGCAACGCAGGGTATGGAGGCTATCGAGAAGGTGCACCAGCTTACTCCCCACGTGGTACTCATGGATATCGCCATGCCGGTGATGGGCGGGCTGGAGGCGACGCGTCACATCCAGAAGGGGACGCCCATGGTAAAGGTGCTGGTGCTGACGCAATACCAGGACAGCGAATATATCCTTTCCCTCATCAGGGCCGGCGCCAAGGGCTATATAGCCAAGACAGCCACGGCATCAGAGCTGGTCACAGCCATCAGGACGGTATATAAAGGGGAGTCCTATCTCTATCCCAACGCCGCCTCAACGCTCATCGAGGAATACCTCTCGCAAGCCGGGGGAAAGAAGAGCGAGTACGAACGGCTCTCCGACCGAGAAAGGGAGGTACTCCAGCTCGTGGCGGAGGGACACACCAATCAGGAAATTGCGGATAAGCTTTTCATAAGCGTCAAAACAGTCCTCCGGCACCGCACCAGCGTCATGGAAAAACTGGGGTTCCATAACCGCACCGAGCTGATAAAGTACGCCATCAGTAAAGGCCTGATAGAGATGCCCGGAAAAGTGGAATAGCCGGAGACTTCAGCAAAGAATAAGGGCTTCCCATCAGAGGAAGCCTTTTTTATTGTCCATAATGGCAGGGTTTCAGTCAACAATTGGGGCATTTTTCTCATAAAATTGGTATGTTGTTCCCTGTTTCCAAATGCAAATTTGTAATTAGATATAGGAAGGTTGATTATGTTGGCATTATATATCATCCGATATAGATATTCAGGATAAACCGGGATATTCCCCGGGGAATGGAGGTTATAGGATGGCGCCAAAAGTAGAGAAAGTCTTTAACCTGACACGAGAAATGCTCGACCATTCCTTTGCCGACCTGGTAGCTCCAGACCGTGAAAAGCTGTTGACCTGCATCCAGTGCGGGACCTGCACAGCTTCCTGCCAGACGGCATATGCTATGGATTATACACCCCGCCAGCTATGGCGCCTGATTCAGCTCGGCCTGAAAGACGAAGTCCTCAACAGCAACAGCTTCTGGCTGTGTACCGCCTGCTACGCCTGTACACTACGCTGCCTGCGCGGCATCGCCTGCACCGAGACCATGTCCACGCTAAAGCGGATGTCCGTAGCGGCAGGCATGGAGAAGCTCAGCTCCAGCGCCCGCTTCTATGAAGCCTTCAAGGAGTCCGTACGCCGACACGGGCGTATGCACGAAGTCGAGTTGATGACCATCTTTTTCGGCAAGACCAAGCGCTTCAAGGTAATGGACTTCAGCCGCCTGGGCTTTACCCTGTGGCGAAAAGGCAAGGTAACTTTCGATGCCTCTCACGTAGACATCAAGGGGCGGGACCAGATAAAAGCTATCTACCGCAAGGTTGAAGAATTGGAGGCAAGGGCATGAATTATTCATATATGCCGGGGTGCACTCTGCTTTCTACGGCCAAAGGATATGACAAATCGGGAAGGGCCGTCATCAGCGCACTGGGTTCCGAACTGGTGGAACTGGAGGACTGGAGCTGCTGCGGGGCTAACGCCATCGAGTCCGTGAGCTATCTGCTTTCGGTATCGCTGCCGGCCCGCAACCTGGCCCTGGCCGAGGCTGCCGGTTCGGAGCTGGTGACCAGCTGCAGTTCCTGTTTTTTAAATCTCTTCAAGGTGAACCACCGTCTCCAGAGGGAGCCGGACCTGCAGGGCAAGATAGATGAGATACTGGGGGCGGCGGGGCTGCATTACTCCGGGAAGACCAGGGTGCGTCACCTGCTCGATGTGATTGCCAATGACATCGGTGTAGAAGCCGTTGCCAAGAGAGTCGAGAAGAAGCTATCCGGTCTGAAGGTTGTTCCTTACTACGGATGCCAGACAGTACGGCCCTACGGCGAATACGATGGCCCTTACCTGCCTACCTCCATGGACCGCCTGATTGAGGCCGTGGGCGCCGAGACTTTCCCCTATCTATGGAAGACACGCTGCTGCGGCGGTGTCCTGATGACCACGGAAACAGAGATAGGAGTCAAACTCGTCGCAGAACTACTAACGGCCGCCCAGGGCGCCGACTGCATCGTGACAGTGTGCCCGATGTGCCAGATGAACCTGGACGCCTATCAGGGAAAAATTTCCGCCAAGCTAGGGATTAAGATACACATTCCGGTACTCTTTCTGACCCAGCTGCTGGGACTGGCCTTCGGGCTTCCGTCCGATGTACTGCTGCTGGACCAGAACGTCGTTCCGGTAAACGGGAAGCTTCGCCAGCTTCAGACTGCTTAAGTGAGGTGGCAATAATGAGTCAGTCAGAAACAAAAGTCGGTGTTTATGTATGCCAGTGCGGTATAAATATTGCCGCTACCGTGGATGTCGAAGCGGTCAAAGACCTTGCCGCTACTCTACCTAACGTGGCGGTGGCACGGCAGTACCAGTTCATGTGCTCCGAACCCGGGCAGGAGATGATTAAGAAAGACATCCGGGAACTGGGGCTCAACCGTGTGGTAGTTGCCTCCTGCTCACCGCGCATGCACGAACCGACATTCCAGACAGTCCTTAAAGATGCTGGCCTCAACCCCTATTTCTTCGACATGGCCAATATCCGCGAACACTGCTCCTGGGTCACGCCGGATAAGGCTCAGGGCACGGAGAAAGCCAAGAGGCTGGTCCGGGGCGCCGTAGCCCGTGTCGTCTGGCAGGAACCTCTGGAAGCCCGCGAGGTGCCGGTAACGCCCAACGCCCTGGTGGTGGGAGGGGGCATCGCCGGCATCCAGGCAGCCCTCAATATCGCCGATGCCGGCTATCACGTCTATCTGGTGGAGCGTGATGCCTCCATCGGCGGCAGAATGGCACAGCTGGATAAAACCTTCCCGACGCTCGATTGTTCCGCCTGTATTTTAACGCCCAAGATGGTCCTGGTAGGGCGCCATCCCAATATCACCCTCCTGAGCTACAGCGAGGTGGCTGACGTCTCGGGATATGTAGGCAATTTCAAGGTCAAGGTTAAGAAAAAGCCGAGATATGTTGAGAAAGAGAAATGCACCGGTTGCAACGAATGCGCCAAGGTCTGTCCGGTGGAAGTACCCAGCGAATTTGACATGGCACTGAGCAAGCGTAAGGCTATCTACCGGCCGTTCGCACAGGCGATACCCAGTGCTTTTACGATTGATAAAAAGAAATCGCCCTGTAAAATCACCTGCCCGGCCCATATTCATGTCCAGGGCTACATAGCCCTAATCGCCGAGGGCAAGTTTACGGAGTCACTGGAACTCATTAAAGAACAGATTCCTTTCGCCTCCGTTTGCGGTCGGGTCTGCACGCACCCCTGCGAGAATGAATGCAAGCGTAAAGAGGTAGATGAGCCTATTGCGATTGCGTCTCTCAAGCGATTCGCCGCCGATAATGCCGAAGACAAACCCCCGGTACCAGTGACGAGAACCAGGAAAGAAAAGGTGGCTGTCATCGGTTCGGGGCCGGCGGGACTTACGGCGGCCTACGACCTGGTGCGGATGGGATACGGGGTGACGGTTTTTGAAGCGATGCCGATGGCCGGCGGTATGCTGGCGGTAGGCATACCCGAGTACCGCCTGCCCAAGGGTATCCTCAATAAAGAGATTGATGCCATTAAGAAGCTCGGCGCGGAAATCAAGCTCAACTCAAGAGTCGATGACGCCGTGTCGCTACTGAAAAGCGGGTATCAGGCGGTCTTCATGGCCGTCGGTGCCCACAAGGGCGGCAATATCGAGGTTCCCGGGAAAGACCTGAAGGGCGTATACGATGCCATAGACTTCCTGAGGGAAATCAACCTGGGAAGACGTGTCGCCTTAGGTAAAAAAGTCGCCGTTATCGGCGGCGGCAACTCGGCGGTCGATGCCGCCAGAGTAGCCCAACGGGAGGGAGCGGAGTCCGTCCAGATATTTTACCGTAGGCAGAGGAAGGATATGCCTGCCATAGCCAATGAAGTAGCGGATGCCGAAGCAGAGGGAATCAAGCTCAACTTCCTGACGACACCCACAAAGATGACAGGCAAGCAGGGAAAGGTTACTGAGCTCGAGTGCACCCGCATGGAGTTGAAAGAGCTTGACATCAGCGGTAGGGGGACTCCCTACCCTGTCAAAGGCTCTGAATTTACGACAGAAATAGATACGGTTATCTTTGCCGTGGGGCAAAACCCCGACCTCGGCCTGATTTCCGGAGCTAAAGGTTTCACGGTAACCAGACAGGGCACCGTCGCCGTAGACCAGATGACTCTCGAAACCGGAGCCAAGGGAATCTTCGCCGGAGGCGACATGATAGGGTCTGCCGGCACAGTAATCGAAGCCATCGCCGCCGGCAAGAGAGCGGCGATGTCCATCGACCGATTCCTGCAGGGCCGCGACCTGAAAGAGGGACGTGAGGAAGAGGTTCTGAAAGCCAGCGATATTAAAGTAACCATACCGGAGGGAACCGAAAAGACGCCGCGCCTGGTCATGCCGGAGCTTGCGGTGGACGAAAGGCGGAGCAACTTCAGGGAGGTTTCTCTGGGCTTCACCAGGGAAATGGCTATAGCCGAGGCCAAGCGCTGTCTCAACTGCGCCGTCTGCTCTGAATGCCGACAGTGCGAAACCGTCTGCCTTCCCAAGTGTATCAACCACAATATGAAAGAGGAAGTGCTGGAACTGGATATCGGCGCCATTCTACTTGCTACAGGACATGATTTCTTCCACGCGCCGGCATTACCCCAGTACAACTACGGGCGCTTCCCGAATATCATCGAGAGCATGGAATTCGAACGACTCTGCTCGGCCAGCGGACCGACCGGAGGCAAGGTTACTCTGGTCGATGGCAGGTTGCCGGAATCGGTAGCCATTATCCACTGCGTGGGCAGCCGTGACTACCATTCCAATAGCTACTGTTCCAGGTTATGCTGTATGCATGCCATGAAGCAGGCGCATCTGGTCAAGGAGAAAACCGGCGCTCAGGTGTATGAGCTGTACATAGATATCCGGGCATCCGGAAAGGGGTACGAGGAATTTTACGAGCGCGTCCAGCGTGAAGGAGTGCTGTTCATCCGCGGGCGCGGCGCCGAGGTCGTGCTGCAGGGCAACCAGCTGGTAGTCAAGGCCGAGGAGACCGGCCTGGGGCGACCCATCACGCTGCCCGTAGACATGGTGATACTGAGCACAGGCATGATAGCGCGGAAAGACAGCGCGACCGTGGCCAATGTCTTCCACATCACACGCGACCAACACGGTTTCTTCATGGAATCTCACCCCAAGCTGAGGCCGTTCCATTCCAACACCGATGGTATTTTCCTGGGTGGGACGTGCCAGGCACCGCGCGATATCCCTGATACTGTCGCTCATGCCAGCGCCGCGGCTGCCGAGGTGCTGTCACTTCTAGCTCGAGGCAAGGTAACTATCGAACCGCTGACCGCCCAGATTAACCCTGACCGGTGCTCCGCCTGTCGCGTTTGCATCTCTCTCTGCCCCTACCAGGCGATAAGTCTGGATGGCAAGGATGAAAAGAAAGCGGCAGAGGTCAACGAGGTGCTCTGCAAGGGATGCGGCACCTGTGTCGCGGCTTGCCCGGCCGGTGCCATAACCACCAAACACTTTACGGACCAGCAAATCCTTGCGCAAATTGAGGGTGTATTAGCCAGATAGGCCAGGAGGGATAAAATATGTCCAGTAAGTTTGAGCCGAGGATTGTGGGATTTCTATGCAACTGGTGCTCCTACAGCGGAGCCGACCTGGCGGGAACCTCGCGAGTTAAATATCCTCCCAATGTGGATATCATTCGCGTAATGTGCAGCGGCCGGGTAGACCCCCAGTTCATCATCAAGGCTTTCGAGAAGGGCGCCGACGGTGTCCTCGTCTGCGGGTGCCACCCCGGCGATTGTCACTACGCCGAGGGAAACTACAAGGCAGGCCGACGCATTCCGCTGCTGAAGAAGATGCTATCCCAACTGGGCATCGAGGAGGGGCGTTTGCGTCTGGAATGGGTATCGGCGTCAGAGGGCGAGCGTTTTGCGGCTGTCGTGAGAGACATGACCGAGCAAGTAAGAAAACTGGGTCCATTCAGCGGTAACGGAGGTGGCAAGAATGGCTAAACCGAAACTGGCGCTGTACTGGGCAGCGGCCTGCGGCGGTTGCGACGTGGCTGTATTGGACACAAACGAGAAGATATTAGACATAGCCGCTCTGGCGGATATCGTACTCTGGCCAATAGCGGTGGATTTCAAATACCATCATGTTGAAACCATGAAGGATGGTGAGATAGACCTGTGCCTGTTCAACGGGGCTATCAGAAATTCCGAGCAGGAAAAAATCGCCAGGCTCCTCCGTAGCAAGTCCAAGGTAATGGTTGCCTTCGGCGCCTGCGCCTGCTTCGGCGGCATACCGGCGCTGGGAAACCTGACCAACCGCGCCGAGATATTCGAGAGGGTCTATCTGGAAGCACCATCAAACAATAACGAGAGTAAAACCGTGCCACTTACACAGACCAAGGTTGCGGAAGGTGAGCTTGAATTACCCGAGTTTTATGATACCGTAATGACACTGGAACAGGTGGTGAAGGTGGAATACTTTATTCCCGGCTGTCCTCCCCCGGTTGACTTAATACTGACGGCCGTAAACGCTTTTGCCACGAACACATTACCTCCGGCAGGGGCGATAATCGCCTCGGACAAGACGCTCTGCGACGAGTGTGAGCGAGAAAAAGAAGACAAAAAGATAACCAAGATTGTTAGACCGCATCAGATTGTTCCCGATACCAAGAAATGCCTCCTGGAGCAGGGCATAATCTGCTGTGGGCCGGCCACAAGGGGAGGCTGCGGGCAGAGGTGTCTGAAAGTCAACATGGCCTGCCGCGGCTGCTTCGGGCCGCCGCCCGGGGTTATCGACCAGGGAGCGAAGATGCTGAGCGCTATTGCCTCAATATATCAAGTTAATGATGAAGAAGGTGTCAGCCGCCTGATAAACGAAGTACTCGACCCGGTCGGCACTTTCTACAGATTCGGGATGGCCGATTCCATGCTAAAACGAAAACGAATCCAGAAAGCTTAGGGAGTGTGAGTATTTATATACAAAATGTCATTGCGAGTGTAACGAAGCAGTCTCCCACACTCAATCAAATTGTCATTCCAGCGAAAGCTGGAATCCAGAGGTCGTGATAGGGGAAATGGATTCTGGCCTGTGCCAGAATGACAAGAGAATTTTTTTACGGATTGCTTCGCCCTCGGGCGGATGGTCTCGCAATGACACCAAAAAGGTTTTTTAAACAATCTCAAGGGAGTGTGCAGAATGGTTAAAATTAGTATCGACCCCATCACCAGACTCGAGGG
>CAYQZZ010000046.1:0-16612 GCA_964422155.1 uncultured Dehalococcoidaceae bacterium
TTATCTCGAATACCACGGATGGAGAAGAAAAAATAAGAGACGTGATATATTCTAACTTACAGAAGGCTTTGTAATAGTACCTGTATTCGGGTATTACAGGGAAGGATACACGCATGAAACCTCTGGATGGCAAAGTAGCCGCTGCCGCTCTTTACGCCCGAACAAATGCGTGACTATTACCTTAGCCTGCAAAGAGGAGAGAAAATCATGGTCAAAAAATCGAATATAAATACTGTTTTCGTACAGGTTGTCGACCGCCCGGCCAGGAAGCTGATTCTGAAAAGAGGCATCAAGGCTGTTCATTATTTTGAGTACTGCGAGGAAGTGGGCAACGATGTAGAGAATGAGCTTAGCAAAATCAAAGAAGGGCTGTATGAACCCTGCGGGATGTGGCTGCCGGAAGACCTGCGGAAACCGGGGACATCCGAGTTCGCGATGGGCGTGGAAATGCCGGCCGATTATAAGGGTAAAGCGCCGGCGGGGTATGAAATCATCGACCTGAAACCGTGTAAGATGATGGTCTTTCAGGGTCCGCCCTTCGATGACGCCAAAAAAGCCGTAAAGGCCATCATGGACCTCTGGGAAGTGTTGGAGACCTATAATCCGGAGTTATACGGTTTTGCCTGGGCGGATGAAGACGGCCCGCGGCTCCAGCTTCATCCCCAGGGATACCGGGGTCATATCGAGCTCCTGCCGGTCAGGCAGCTGAACGTGAAATAGTAAGCAAATTGCCTGACCTAACCCGCCATGTTAATCAATAGTTCTTTGGCTTTGGCTGCTGCCTTAGCCCGGTGACTCACCCGGTTTTTCTCTTCCAGAGTAAGCTCTGCCATGGTCTTACCAAGCTCAGGCAGGTAGAAGATGGGGTCGTAGCCGAAGCCCTGTTTACCCCTTGGAGCTGTTGTGATAAGGCCCCGACACTCTCCCGTGCAAAGCTCAACATTACCGTCAGGGGTGGCTATGGCAATCACGCAGCGGAAGCGGGCGGTACGCTCTTTATCGGACACATCTTTAAGTCGTAACAGCAGGTAGTTGATTCTATCGGCATCGGTGGCGCCTTCACCGGCATAGCGGTGGGATAATGAGCCCGGCTCTCCCCCCAGGGCGTCGACTTCCAGTCCCGAGTCATCGGCCAGAGACAACAGACCGCTTTGGGCGGCTAGAGTGGAAGCCTTTAACTTGGCGTTTTCCTCAAAGCTTCCGCCGACCTCATTCACTTCTGTAGTAATGCCCTGCCCGGCAAGCGTTACAATTTCATAAGGAATGCCCTTGAGGAGGCTTTTATACTCGCGTATCTTGCCTTTATTGTTCGTCGCCAGCAGGAGCTTGGGCATGGTCTTCACTCAAGTTTGGTAAACCTGTCTTTAAGCTTAGCCATCACCTCCGGCATGGTGGTATATTCCATTTCCTCCAGAGGTTTGCGATGCGGCTCGAAGGGGCCGTGCCGCCGCATCATATCGGCCATCTCATTAGCCTGGTGACGCGCCGGGTCGAACGATATATCAGCAAACATGTCGCGGGGTCCCACCAGGGTACCGTTGCAAAGCTGGAAGCCGAGGCAGATGACACGCGGTGGGCCGTCAAAGCGGGAGGGGGTGCTGTCCCCCACGGATACCGGCATCAGCGGGCCCATGTGGGAGCCGCGCATCCATCCTTCCACGAGGATAGGTGCGGCAAATGGTTCCAGCACCTCGCCTACTGCCGGGAAGATACCCTGGCAGCGGACAATACACACCGGGTCATCTTTGCCCACGTACTTACCGGCGACCTCATGGAGACGCTCGGTGGAGGATACCGCCGCTATCTCCTTGTTGTCCTTATGATAGATTGCCTTCACCACAAACCGTGACGGAGAGCCAATCAGCACCAGCATATCGTAAATCTCTTCGGGAGCATTGAATCTTATCTTCTTATGTTCCTTGACATCATGCACTTCGAAGGTAAAACCTTTATGCATATTGGCGGCAATGACCAGGCCGATAGTATTGAAGGGGTCGGCAAACATCTTGTAGAGCGGCATGTTCCAAGCCCCGGCTGCGGTTTTATCGGCCATGAAAATAAGGACAGGCTCTGACGGCCGCTCTTCAAACTCCATCTCGGCGACACCCGGGCCCATGCCCTTGACCGTGCCAGAAAAAGCATCTGCCAGCAGGTCCTGCCCGGCGCCGTAGAGCTTCATCTTTTTAGCCAGTTTGGTGCCGGTGACAAAGGTGTCCCAGGCCAGCTTATGGATTTCGTAGTTGCCCGTTCCCTTTTCATGGGTCATGATGAGCTGGAGGTCGTCGCCGCACTTGGTCGCGTAGCAGTCAATCAGCAAACCGTCCTTTTTAACCTTTTCCAGGCATTCAGCGGCCTTGGCGATGATATCAGGATGCGATTCGGAGTGTCCTACATAGCCACCGATATCGGCTTTAATAACGCTCAATGTTAACTTCATTGTCACCTCCGCTTAATTAATATTCGATTCCTTTTCTGGCTTTTATCCCTTTGTCAAAAGGGTGCTTGACCTTTACCATCTCGGTTACCAGGTCGGCCATCTCAATCAGCCTGCTATCGGCACGGCGGCCGGTCAGGATTAACTCGACATGGGATGGTTTATCCTTGATGAGCCTGATGACGTCATCCAGCTCAATAAGGTTAAAACCCAGGGCGACATTCACTTCATCCAGCACCACCAGGTTATACTTGCCGCTGATGACGGCTTGGCGGGCGGTTTCCAGGGCTGCTTCAGCCTGCTCTTTTTCCTCCGGCCTGATATTGGCCGGGTCAATAAACTTGCGGAAGCCGAAACTGGCCATTTCTACATCGGGCAGCCGGGACAGGGAGTTGTATTCGCCGTAGGCGTAATCACCCTTCATGAAGAAAACGATGAATACTTTCAGACCGTGACCGGCCGCCCTGAGTACCGTGCCCAAAGCTGCCGTTGTTTTACCCTTGCCGTCACCGGTGAAAATCTGGACCAGGCCTTTTCCGTTTTTCCGGGTCAATAAGACCCCCCTTTAAGTCGAATGACTAAACCTATCGCCAATTTAGTCTATCATGACAGGTCGTAACAAACGAGTAAGAACCCGGTTAGAAATGAGTATGATTTTATTCTGGAGATTGCACATCCAGTTTAACAATCCGTGCTCAAATTTGTCAATCGGCGGGAGGGTTTCAGGCCCGGTGTAATGCCTTCGGTCGGTTCCTGAAGAAGGTGGTGATTCCCACCATGGCCGGTAACGCCACGCCGTAAGCCATGAGTGCAGGTGGCACCTGTAGCCACCAGTCCACGAGGGGTAGTATGATGAAGAGAAAAGCCATGGACGGTGTGACATTGCGTTTCCAGATGAGTATTAACAAAGTGGGCAGGGTCAATATAAGCATGGGGAGAGTAACCAGGACGAACAGGATGCCGAGGGTGGTGCTCACTCCACGGCCGCCCCGGAAGCCGAGAAAGACCGGCCAGTTATGACCAATGACGGCGGCGACGCCGGTGAATAAAACGACAACTTGAGACATATTGGCTACCTGAGCGATAAAGATGACCATGGCGCCCTTGGCGGCATCGATGATACCTACGATTACGCCTGCCCTGGGGCTCAGTTCACGATAAACGTTGGCAGCGCCCGCATTCTCGTCACCCATCCGCCGGATATCCCTGCCCGCCACGATGCGCCCGGCGAGATAAGCCGTGGGGATAGAGCCGAGGAGATAGCTTATGATAATTATTATCCAGGGCATATTTCACTCCAGTGGTGCCGGGAGAGGGACTCGAACCCACAAGGATTGCTCCGGCGGATTTTAAGTCCGCTGCGTCTGCCACTTCCGCCATCCCGGCCTACGCCAAGGCTTCCGCCTACGCTAAAGCTTCGGTGGACAAGTCGGCTGGCCAGCCGGCATATATAGAGCTATTGTAGGCGCTGGTGGGGAGACTGTCAAGATGTGCTGCGCTGACTATGTCACTCTAAGTCTTCCACGAAAAGCGTCAACACAACCTATTCTCTCTCCCCTGCCTTCGCCGGAGCGGCTACGCGCAGGCAGGCATCGAGGGAGAGGGATAAAGCGTTTACCTAATACCTCACGTAGTTAGGCACGATACTCTTGTACTTCTTAACCAGCTGCGCCCATTTAGCCGGCAGTTCCGCTTTTTTAGTGATGGGCGGCGGCCCTCCCTGCATAAAGCCCATCCAGGAGCCGAACCCGCCGAAAACAAAGACCTGGACGGGGTCGGGGTCGCGGGGATTGGGATGAAAGATGGTCGGGCCGAACCCGGGGCCGGTAACATTACCTCTGTCAAAAGGCCCGCTGGCTTTTAACCCCAGTCGTGAATAATAGTCATCAGGGACAATGGTATTCTTAACGATGTAGTCCTTGACGGCTTTCTTTGTCCAGCCGCGGCTGGATAACGACCCGGCGTTGGTGGGGGTCAGCAGAAGAGCGAAGGAGCCCATGCGGGCAGGGACGATACTGCCGACCACGGTCGCCAGAATACCCTTATCATCCGTGCCGAAGGGCATCATCTGCTGGAAGGACTGGGGGAACATGAGGCTAATGGTGCTGTCCTCTTTCTTAAAGCCGCGGTCGACGTGGAAAGGTTCCCAGGGGCTATTTTCTTCGTTCTCGGCGGTCACCCAGCTGTATTTGCCGGGGTTGCCGAGCACGCCCATGTCTTCGATTTGCTTGCGTATGCCGCGTATGTTCTTGGTAATCAAGCCCATAGCGCGCCCGATAGTGGCGTTGGCGATATCTCCCGGATTGGTAGCGCCGTAGGTAGAGCGAACGTTAATATCTTTAGCTATCGGCCCGTTAACGAGCCAGAAAGGCGCAAACGAGCCGGTGCTGGCGGCCATCATGCCGCAGACGGGGTTTGCTGCCAGCGCCTGCACGCCGGCTATCAGCAGCGGCATATAGGTCGGCAGACAGCCGGCCATGACCGCATTGATAACGATTCTCTCCACCGTGGCTTTACCCAGGCGCGGCTCCAGCTTCTCAACAAGATGGTCAGCCGGCAGGTCGGTGCCGGTGAGCATTTCGGCGACCGCTTCCTCGGTCGGGGGGATAATGGGGAGGCCATCGGTCCAGCCTCGCTGGTAGAAGAACTGGTTGACCTCTTCCAGATTGCCCTTGAAAACGATTCTCGGCGGATTTTCCGGCTCTCTCCGCTTGGGCGACTTTTCATCGGCAGTCAGCGGTTTGGTCAATGCGGCGACCATATTATCGAACACTGCGGTGATAGCCGCTTCTATGGTTTCGACGACGGTGCACTCGGAAACGATAGCCTCCGGCACGATTCTGACGACAGGCATGCCTTTGCTGGAGGCCGCCGACATGGCGTCATTGGCGAAGTGTTCAAAGACGAAGGTAGCAGTAGGTTTATTCTTCCCTTCGATATAAATGGCATCGTACACAAGGTACTTGGTGCATGCCCCTCAGTCGCCGACGGCGGCGACAACCGCATCCACCCCCTTTATCCAGTCGTTAAACTCCCCTTCCCTGTCCTTTTCAAGAGAGGACACCGAGAACGAACGAGAATTAAACCAGCTTATGGTGGTGGTGGGGAATTTCTCCTTCAAGAGTTTTTCAGTGACGTTCAGGATAAGGGGTGAGGCACGCTTGTTGTTACACAACAGGCCGATTTTCTTACCGTCCAGTTTGTCCAACCGGGGCGCCAGGCCTTTAAGGGGAATGGGGTCGGCTTCCGCCCAGGGGCTGAGCACCTCATAAAAGGCGCTGGCTTTTTCTGCACTCATATTTTTGCCTCCTAAATTCTCTATATTTACTCATTAAAACGCTCACGATAGATTATTTAATATTATCATTCTCGGGCTTGGTCCGAGAATCCGGAACCCCTTATCCCTTCCCCTCTGGATTCCCGCCTACGCGGGAATGACATTAATATACTATCATCAATGTCCCTGCTTACCGCGGGACTGCCATTCTTTCCGCCTTTTCACAAAATTGTCCCAGTGGTCTTTGCCGCCGGGGGCGATGGCATAGGCATCCACGTTGGTGCCGGTTATCATGCGGGCTTTATCCGATGCCAGGAAAAGCACAACGTTAGCCGTATCCTGGGCGGTGGTGATATCCCCCAGCAGAGCGCCATCCTTCATTTTTTGAAGCACTTCGGGGGGCGGCATATGCTCTCCTCCCATCACCATACCCGGGCAGACAGAATTGACCGTTATTTTATAAGGTCCGACTTCAAAGGCAAGGTGCCGTGTGAAGCCCATGACCCCGGCTTTGGCCGAGGTATAGCCGGCGCACCCGTTGACGGTCATGGCTTTGCCGGCCGGGGAGGCGATATTGATTATCCTGCCCCCGCCACGGCTTTTCATGGTTGGTATGACCGCTTTGGAGCAGAAAAAAGTGCCGTCCAGGTTGACGCCGATGGTGCGGTGCCACTGTTCGGCGGTCATATCCTCCACCAGGATGGGATAACCGAACCCGGCGTTGTTAACGAGGATATCGATTCCCCCCAGCTCTTTGACCACCCTGTCCACCATTTTATTGACCTCATCCTCAACGGATACATCAGCCTTGATAGCTATCGAACGCCGTCCTAATGCTTTTACCTCTCTGGCTGTTACCTCGGCTTTTGGCAGGTCAATATCATTAACGGCGACATCCGCCCCTTCCGCGGCAAAAGCCAGGGCAAAAGCCCGGCCCTGTCCGCTGCCACTCCCCCCCGCTCCGGTCACCAAGGCAATTTTACCTTTGAATTCCATGTCCAGCCCCTCCTGCGTGTTTAGCCCTAACTTAAAAACCGCTCGTGGTGAGCCTGTCGAACCACGAGGTCTCACCCTTCGACGAGCTCACTTCGTGGTGACTCAGTGGAACCAGGGTGAGCGGTAATCTACGCCCCTTTTTCCTTAATGATAACAATCTTCTTTAATACTTGGCATAGGTGGGCACTACGTTCTTGTACTTGGCCACCAGCTTGTCCCAGTTCTTCGGCAGCTCTATCTTCTGAATTTCCTTCCTGCCGGGGGTAGCCCCGCCGCCGACGATGTGGGCGATGAAAGCGCCCGGACCGCCGCCGACAATCACCCGGATTAACCCGGGGTCTCTTATCAGGGGTATCTTGTCACCTTCCTTGGGCATCGGGCCGGGCGGCGCTCCCGGCGGCCGGGGTCCACCCATCCCCGCCGCCATTACCCGGGACATGGGCACAAGCTTGTTATCCGCGATGTATTTTTTTACTTTTTCCTTGGTAAAGCCTTCCCGGGCCAGGTTTTTAGCGTGGGGAGGAGTGAAAACCAGCGTATAACGCATACCGCGGGGTATATTATCCACTACGGAACGCAGTATGCCATGAGCATCGGCGCTATAAGGCCAGTGCTGCAAATAGGTCTGGGGGAAGGCAAGAGATATCGTGCTATCTTCTTTTTTAAAGCCGTGCTCGACATGCAGCGGCTCCCAGGGGCTATCCTCCTCGTTTTCGGCAATGACCATGCTGTATTTCATGGGATTGCCCATGACGCCCATGTCTTCTATACCTTTACGCACCCCGCCGATGTTCTTTATTATCAGTCCCATGGCGCGCCCGATGGCGGCATTGGCGATATTGCCCGGACTGAAAGCGCCGGAGCTGTTGTTGACATTTATCTGATTGCGCATGGGGCCATTGATAATCCAGAACGGCGCCCACGAGCCCGTACTGAAGCCGAAGGTGGTATAGCCCATGAAACCCGGCTCCGATTCCAGCAGGTCTATGGTTCCGGCTATCAAGACCGGCAGGTAGGTCGGCAGAGCGCCAGCCATGACGGCATTGATGGCAATCTTCTCTACGGTAGCCTTGCCCAACCGGGACTGTAGTTTACCCAGTAAATGGTCGGGCGGCAGGTCGGTGCCCGTGAGCATTTCAGCAACGGCCTCTTCGGTGGGCGGTATGATGGGGAGGCCGTCGGTCCAGCCCCTCTGGTAGAAAAAGCGGTTGACTTCTTCCAGGCTGCCCTTAAAGATAATCCTGGCGGGTTTTTCCGCTTCCTTAGGTTTAGGAGACTTTTCCTCGGCGGTCAGGGGCTTTGTCAGCGCGGCGATAATCGCATCCAGAGCTCCGTCAACCCCGGCTTCGATATCCTCCATGATACTGGCTTCACACGGGACGGCTGTCGGTACGACCCTTAATACCGGCATTCCCTTGCCCCGGGAGGCTGATTCGGCGTCATTGGCGAAACCCTTGTTCACCAGAACAGCGATTGGCTTTTTTCTGTCCTCAATGGATATGGCATCGTACACAAGGTACTTGGTACAAGCCCCTCAGTCGCCATATGCGGCGATAACCGCGTCCACCTCCTTGAGCCAGTCTTCAAATTGCCCTTTTACATCCTGCTCAACGATGGCTTCGTTCGCCCTCATATTAAAGAACGAGGTAAACGTAGCCGTGGGGTACCTTTTCTTTAATCTATCCTCAACCACTTTCAGGGTCGGCTCGGCGGCACGTTTACCGTTACGGTATAAGCCGATTTTTTTACCCGCCAGAGCAGTTACCCTAGTATTAATTCCCCTCGAAGGTATGGGGTCAGCTTCAGCCCAGGGACCGAGTACTTCATACACATTAGCTGCCACGGGAAACTCTCCTTTCTTGAACTCATTGAAAATAGATATAAATTTTCGATACGGTTTCCGCTGAGTTTAACACCATTTTTTACAGTCTGTCAAACGTCCCGACAGTCTAAATCCCGGCAAGGAATTCTCAGCAGACATCCTGCTATAATAATCCCGGTATCTTCGCCAGTACAATATGTAGTGTTGTCACCCGTCATGTAAAATCAAAAAACTATTTATGTTATTCTGGAATCGCGCCCACGGGGTCATCTTATGATAACCTGAGAGGGCGATTGACATACATTAAAATTCGTGCTAAACTCTCCCAAATCGTATTTATTAAGAGTTAACCCCGGAGGACTCATCTATATAGCACCATAAAGACGATGACGAACAGCTCTCACACCAACTTTAGATGCCTGAGCCAGAAAATGAGCAGTTTTTTAAATACATGCTCGTAGTATCTTAAGTTTGAGACACGCACAGGAACGATAACTGATAAATATTCTATGGTGTAAAATGTGCCTGTTTTGGTGAGTTTAACGCTAGTTAAGGGAGAGCAAACATGACGGCCTATATTATTCGTCGGGCAATAATTGGAGTTATCATACTCCTCCTTGTCACCATGATGGTGTTCCTATTCGTACGCCTGCTGCCCGGAGACCCTTTGATGGTATTTATGGGCAACTTAAGAGGGAGTGCACAAGTAAGCACTATGGGTCCTGAAGAGCATGATAGATTAATGCATGAATATGGATTGGACAGGTCTTTACCTGTGCAGTATTGGGATTGGATAACCGACGTTTTCCAAGGTAAACTGGGTAAATCCATCGGAATTGGGCAGGATGTCGGAGCGCTTATTGCGGAACGCCTTCCACGGACAGCTTATATCGGCTTTATTCTCTTTGTCATAACCACATTTGGGGGTATTTTATTCGGCATTTACTGCGCCTTAAGGCGGGGTAGCTGGCTGGATAATACCATTACCACAATCGCCAACATAGGGATGACCGTGCCAACTTTCTGGTTTGGTATCCTGCTAATTTATATATTTAGTTATAAGCTGGGCTGGTTTCCTTTCTTCGGATGGGTTAATCCCTTCGAGGACTTCTGGGATAATATCAGACATATAATATTACCGGTTGCATCCGTGGCATTAGGCGGTATCGCAGGTATGGCCCGCCTGACCCGCTCCTGCATGCTCGAGGTCATGCGGGCGGACTACGTTCGTACCGCCTGGGCCAAAGGCTTACGCGAGAGGGTAATCGTCATCAGGCATCAGATAAAAAATGCCATGATTCCGGTAGTTACCGTTCTCGGCGGCACTGTAGGTGCCATCCTGGGCGGTTCAGTGTTCATCGAAACAGTGTTCAGTATACCGGGCATGGGCAGATTGATGACCACAGCGATTTTCGATTATGACTACCAGATTGTCCAGGCAGCCACTCTTATATTCGGCGGTATCGTCATCTTTTCCAATTTAATAGTTGATATTGCCTGGGGCTGGCTGGACCCCAGGATCAGATACGCATGAGGAGGCCAGTATGCCGGATAAAGCAATAGTCACACCCCCGAGTCTTGATGCTATGGGCATAACGGCCGCGCCCCCGCGCCGCAGCGAGTGGAAGAGGTTCGCGAGAGTATTCTTCGGGCGCAGGCTTTATTTGATAGGTTTTATTATCGCAGTAATCATCATTCTTACCGCTATTTTTGCTCCACTATTAGCACCCTACGACCCGATACAAAATGAATTACGCGGCAAGTTACAATCACCCTCCTGGGAGCACTGGCTGGGTACCGACCAGCTTGGCCGGGATATCCTTAGCCGCATCATTTACGGGACCCGTATTTCTCTGGAAATAGCTTTTGCCGCGATATTTTCTTCAGCGATAATAGGCATACTCATGGGCCTGGCGGCAGCGCACTTCGGTGGCTGGGTATTTACGCTTATCATGAGAGTGACCGATGCGTTGATGGCTTTACCCGGTATTATCCTGGTGCTGCTTATCGCCGGTCTGGGCGGAAGGGGCATCCCGGTAGTGATTTTTGCCCTTGGCTTCGGCGGTATCGCCGGCATGTGCCGTATGATGTGCGGCCAGGCGTTAAGCGTCAAACAGAATGATTATGTCTTGGCAGGGCGGGCTATCGGCATGAGCAACTGGCGCATCATGTTGACACAAATCTTCCCTAATGCCTTCCCCCCCTTAATCGTAGGTCTAACGATGGGTATAGGCGGCGTCGTCCTGGGCGAAGCGGGTTTGAGCTTCCTGGGCATCGGCGTCCCGGCTCCTAATCCTTCCTGGGGAGGCATGGTAATGGACGGTCAAAGGTTCCTGTTGGATAATCCGCTGCTTTCTCTTGCCCCCGGTGTAGCCATCATGCTGCTGGTGTTCGGTTTTAACATGGTCGGCGATGGTATCAGAGATGCCATCGACCCGAAGCTAAGGGGCGTGTTATAAAAAATGCTGCCCCATTAAAACAGAGGATGGTAATATGGCAAGCTTATTGGATGTAGAAAACCTCAAGACCTACTTTAAAACCGAATACGGCCTTGTTAAGGCTGCTGACGGCGTTTCTTTCAATGTCAACCAGGGCGAGATTATCGGGCTGGTGGGAGAAAGCGGCTGCGGCAAGTCTGTTAGTATCCTTTCCTTAATGCAGCTGATACAATCGCCGGGCGAAATAATAGATGGCAAAATTATGCTCGATGGCCAGGACTTGCGGAAATACAAGTCAAACGGCCCGGAAATGAGAGCCATCCGTGGCGGTAAAATGACGATGATTTTCCAGGAGCCGATGACCTCGCTGAACCCGGTGTTAACCATTTGCCGTCAAATAACCGAGTCCCTGGAATTACACCTCAATATGGACAGGCTAGCCGCCCGGGGAAGAGCTATCGAACTGCTCAAGATGGTGGGCGTGCCGGATGCGGCCACCCGGATTGATGATTACCCCCACCAGTTCAGCGGCGGTATGCGGCAGCGGGTGATGATTGCCATGGCGTTGTCCTGCAATCCCATGATTATCTTTGCCGATGAGCCAACGACGGCAGTGGATGTAACCACACAGGCGCAGCTCCTAGAGCTGATGAAGGATCTTGTCACCCGACAAAATACGGCCTTGGTTATCGTTACTCATAATTTAGGAGTGGTCGCCAGGTACGCACAGAGAATTTATGTAATGTATGCCGGCCGCATTATTGAGTCCGGCCTTTCTGAAGATATATTCGGTCATCCGCGCCATCCTTATACCATCGGACTACTGCACAGCGTACCCAGGCTGGGTGAGAGACACGGTACCAGAAAACTGATACCGATTGATGGTATGCCGCCTGACCTTATCGATATGCCTCCAACCTGCGCCTTTCTCCCCAGATGTACCTATAAAGTCGAAAGATGCCAGAAGGAACCCTGGCCGGCGCTCCGTGCTGTGGGTGACCAGCATTATATATCATGCTACGTTGATATACGGGAGAAGTAATGAACGCACCACAGAATAACCTAATGGTAGAAGTAAAGAATCTTAAAATGTATTTCCCTATCACCAGAGGGCTCTTACGGCACCACGTTGCCGATGTGAAAGCCGTGGACGATATCAGTTTCGAGATAAAGAAACATGAGACTCTCGGTCTGGTGGGAGAAAGCGGGTGCGGAAAAACCACCACCGGCCGCTGCATCCTTCGCCTGTACAATCCCACATCCGGGAATATCTTTTTTGCCGGGAACGATATCTCCACGATACCGGAACGCAAAGTCAAACCACTTCGCTCACAGATGGGTGCGATTTTTCAAGACCCATTTGGCTCTCTCAACCCCCGGCAGACCGCCGGCAGTATCGTGGGGGACCCTTTAAAAGTGCATAACATGGCTACCGGAATTGAACTTGAAAACAGAGTAATGGAGCTTTTCCGGCTCGTCGGGCTTGACCCCAGCATGAGGGACCGCGTTCCTCACGAGTTCAGCGGCGGTCAGCGGCAGCGCATTGGCATAGCGCGTGCCCTGGCCTGCAGTCCGGCACTGGTTATCTGTGACGAACCTATTTCAGCTCTGGACGTATCAATCCAGGCTCAGATAATCAACCTGCTTGAGGAACTGCAGGGGAGACTGGGCCTGACCTATCTCTTTATCGCCCACGACCTCGCCGTAGTGCAGCACATCAGCGACCGCGTGGCTGTGATGTACCTGGGGCGCATTATGGAACTAACCACTTCGGAAGAGCTTTACGAAAACCCTCTGCATCCTTACACCAGAGCTTTACTTTCGGCGATACCGATACCTGACCCCATTGCGGAAAAGACCCGTATGCGCATAGTTTTGAAGGGGGAGGTGCCCAGCCCCGTCAACCCGCCGCCAGGGTGTCATTTCCACCCGCGCTGCTCCATGGCTATTCCGGAATGCAGCGCCGCCAGGCCGCCTTTGCGGGATATAGGAAACGGGCATTTCGTAGCCTGTATCAGGGTTTAACACTAATCAATCGAACCATCGGATACCATCTTTTTTATTATGGAATGATGTCGAGAAATAGACCAAAAAAATTAAAACGAGGAGGTCGCCATGAAAGCAGCAATCTGTTATGAAGCTGGTAAACCGCTGGTTATAGAAGAGGTAGACCTGGACAAGCCGGAGAAAGGGGAGGTAAAAGTCCGCGTCGGTGCGGTGGCCGTCTGCCACAGCGACCTTCACGCTGTTAAAGGAGAGCTGCCCGGCAAGCTGCCCGGTATAGCGGGACACGAAGTGGCCGGCTACGTCGAAGAGATAGGGGAAGGCGTCACACAGGTAGCCGTCGGCGACCACGTTGTAGCGTCAGCCGTGAGCGCCGGCTGCGGGCACTGCTACTACTGCAACATCGGGCTCCGCCACATGTGCACGGGCATAGATATGAGAGCCATGATGGCCAAGGGTGGGCATCACATCAACAAGAAAGGGGTGCGCCTGGGGACGATGTCCGGACCGGTCGGCGGATTTGCCGAGTACACCGTGGTCTCTCAATACAACCTGGCTAAAATACCCAATGATTTGCCGATGGACCGCGCCTGCCTCCTGGCCTGCGGCGTCATAACCGGTTTCGGGGCGGTGCATAACCGCGCTCAGGTGAAACCAATGAGCAGCGTTATAGACATAGGAGTCGGGGGCGTGGGCATGAATATTATCCAGGCGGCGGTACACGCCGGAGCCTATCCTATTATCGCTGTGGATATCCGCGATGATAAGCTGGAGATGTCCCGGAAGTTCGGGGCGACACATACCGTCAACACCGCCAAAGAAAAAGACCCCGCCGATGCCGTGCGGAAAATGACCAACGGCAGAGGGGCGGACTACGGCTTCCTGACGGTGGGGAGCATGGAAGCCCTGCGCACTGGTTTTAACATGCTGGGCCGGCGGGGAATGATGGTGGTCATCGGGATTGCCATGGGCAAACTGGATGCCTTCACCGCTGGAGAGTTCATCGGCAGTGAGAAAATCCTTACCGGTTCCATGATGGGCTCGACCCGACTGGATATAGACGTTGCCCGCTATGTCGAGCTTTACAAGGCGGGGCAGCTAAAACTGGACGAGCTTATCGCCGGCCACTTCCCGCTGGAAAAGATTAACGATGCGATAAAGTCACTTGAGGGTGGGGCGGTGCTGCGCAATATCATCATGTTCTAACGTGGCGTTTCTAACGCTCCGTGAACTCACTGACCGGTGTCATTCTGACCCCGATGTAATCGGGGGAAGAATCCGCATCCTTTGATGTGGACAACGGATTCTTCAGCCATCCCGATTATGTCGGGACTCCTTCAGAATGACATTTTCGGACAGAGCTAAAAACAATGCGGGTCGTGGTTCTTACCACGACCCGCATCTCCTATCTTCGGCCCATTCAGCCGCTTTATCTGAAGGTCTTACTTCTCTAACCAGGCGAAAGCATACGCATAAAATTCTTTATACTGTCCGATAGTATCGCCTTTGAGAACAGGAGATTTCGAGGTTAGACCGGGATTATAGTACATGAAGGTCCACATGCAGTAATCATCGGTCATTTTCTTGGAAATTTCCTGGATTATTGCTGTCCTCTTGGCACTATCCCTTTCTGAGTTTGACTTCTCAAACAGATCGCTGAGTTCCGTGGGCTGGTCGCAGCTAAGCCAGGTGGTACGCGTCCATTTGCCATCCGGTCCCCTAACAGCATTGAGCGGGCCGTTCCCAAGAGTGGCGGCCGGGTCAACCGTGGTGCCCGGGAAACCGTAGGAGAACACATACCCTTCCCAGCCTTCACCGCCCTGGATCATCATTACAAATTTGATATAACCGACTTTCTCAATCTTAAAGTCGATACCGGCTTTCTTGAGCTGGCCCTGCAACGCTAGCCCGAGGTCATCAGGCATGACATCTACCTGATACGCCGTAATCTTAAGGCCGTTAGGATAACCGGCTTCAGTAAGGAGCTGCTTGGCCTTGGCTAAATTATACGGATAGCCAACGGTATTTGTATTCATATATGGCGGAACACAGAATTCCTGGTTGGTGGCTGCACCGTAGCCATAGGTAAGCGCATCGACCAGCTCCTGCTTATCAATAGCATACTCGACCGCGCGGCGGACCCTGATATCGGCAAGGGGAGAGCTTGGAGTTGCACTTGAAGGCAATATGCACATGTTGAAAACCATATCGGTGGTTTTGGTGATTTCAAAACCCCCTTTAAGAAGGCCCCCGGCATCCTTTGCCTGAACGCCGATGGTGTGCAGTTCTCCGGCTTTATATGACAGGAGGGCAACCTCCGTTTGAGGAATAATGTGCCAGTCAATGCCATTAAGGTAAGGCTTGCCTCTCCAGTAGTTATCATTGCGGTCATAGACAAGTTTCTGGTCGCGGGCGTACTGTTTGAGGATGAAGGGGCCGGTGCCGACCACGTGGGTCATTTTGTATTCGGCGGTTTGGGTCTTGAGAAAGGTCGGGGAGAACATCATGACACTCCAGAACCCGGCAAGACTCTTGACCGCGGTCCAGTCCCATTTGCCGTTTACGAAGTCCAATCTGATGGTATAAGGGTCAACGATGACGCACTCTTTGACTTTTCTCATGTTAGGCCACAGCTTGCTGTTGATGCCGTTATCGATGTTATACTTGGCGGCCTCGGCATTGAAGGGCGTACCGTCGGTGAAGCTGATGCCCTTGCGCAGTTTCAGGGTGAGCGATGAGCCATCTGCGGCCGGAATAATTTCTTCTGCCAGCCAAGGTTGTATGTTGTTGTTTTTATCGATTCTGACCAGGGGCTCGACAACCGGGAAGGAGTAGCCAGCGTCACTGGGGCCGGCGGTGCCGGTGGGGTCACCGATGTTGTTAACATTGAGCCCTCCCTGCAACTGGAGACGCCCGCCTTCCTTACCGCCTGTCGGCTTGGCTAAATCGCCGATGTTAGGCAACCGGGCGTCAGTCGGTGTCGGGGCCGCCGGTGCTGGCGCCGGGACCGGGGCTGGCGCCGGTGCTGGCGCGGCTGGTGCCGGGGCTGCTGGTGCCGGGGCTGCTGGCGCCGGTTTGGCTGGTGCCGGGGCAGGAGCAGGTGCCGGAGCCTCTTCTTTGGCACAGCTAACCAGAGCCATACCGGCTATTAATACAATTGACAGAGTAAGTAGTAAGAATTTCTTCACAGTGTTATCATGCCTCCTTTAATATAGTCTGAATACTCCATTTAGACTCCTTACCCAATCATATATCACCCCCTTTACCTGAACAACCTGTAAAAACCGATAAAAAGTAAAATTGGCCGTCATTTAAAAACTCCTATTATCCCCCTTTTCTGTGTAGTTGTTCAGTCTATTTAAAAAATCCTTAGTTGACAAAAATATACATCGCTATTTCAAGCTTGTCAAGTCAAATTATTCATATATTCTCTTCTGGCTGGCGGCAGCTCCATTAATTTTTTCCGGTCAGTCCATAATGTTATCAGGTTATCAGTACAGGCTTAGGGTTATTATTTTTTGCCCGCCAGCCTTTAGCTTTTCATCCACCGGTCATGGGCACCAGCAAAGCGATACGGTCACCCTTGTGAAGCTGGAAGTCCATGCCGGCAAAGTAGAAATGTCCGTTGATGTTGAATTTAT
>CAYQZZ010000047.1:0-16379 GCA_964422155.1 uncultured Dehalococcoidaceae bacterium
TATTCGTCCCGGCGGGGATGAAACACTGCCCCCTGATAATCAGGCGCGTCGACCGTCCTATTTTCCATTTTTCCACCGTGACCGGTGGCAAGTATATACAGAGATAATAAAGGAGAACACAATAAAATGCCCAAATCAAAATACGGAAAATATATCGTCACGAAGCTGAAAATACCGGAGGAAAAGAAAAAAATCGCCGCTGTTTACTCCAAATATGCCAGGCGTATCCTGTGGATGGACGAGGACGTGGTGGACGGCGCTTTTCATATGAACACGGCCTGGTATCTGAAAGCCGCGGAGACGCTGGAAAACGTCCCGCATGTCCATGATACCGATGAGATTATCGGCTTTTTCGGCAGTAATTCCAATGACCCTTACGACCTGGGCGGGGAAATAGAAATCTGGCTGGAGGACGAAAAACAAATCATCAACAAAACCGCCATGATATTCGTCCCGGCGGGGATGAAACACTGCCCCCTGATAATCAGGCGCGTCGACCGTCCCATTTTCCACTTCACCACCGTTCCCGGCGGCCACTATATCAAAGATGAAACCAAAAAATAATAAATATGGTTCGTGAGAAAAGTCGCTAACCTCAAGAGGTTGTTCGAATAACCCCGCTCCCACATTTATTCTGTCATTCCCGCGAAAGCGTCCCGATACTATCGGGACAGGATTCAAGCCAATTAATAACCTGGATTCCCGATCAGGTCGGGAATGACGATTTTCGGACAACCTCCTCTTTTTCTCCGGGGCAACCGGGAGGACAATGCGGAAAGCCAACCATAGCGAAATAGTCACAGATACTTAATCAAGCCTCAACATATTACCATCAGGTGATTTACTGCCAGAGCCAATGAGTATAAACTTAAAATAGAGATAGATAAAGATGATACAGAGACGATGGGGAATTATATATGAGATTTCTATTCAGCCTGCTGCTTATAATGGTCGGCCTTTTCGGAGCCACCATATTCTTCTCAAGCACGATAACCATTACTTCATCGATGTCTTTCGTCGATGGAATGGAGCTCTCCATGTGGCTCGGAGCATTTTCCATCCTGATGTTTATTAACGGCGTCTTTAATCTGTTCTCAGGCAATTAATATTAAGCCGCATTCATTTCATTTCCTCAAAGCTTTCGTTCTATTGCCAACCCCTTACAATCGTGGCATTCAACTTATCCAGCAGTATATCCCTATCGACCGTAACAGCGCGTCCAGGAGGTAGATAATAGTCCACCGAATTGTGCTAAAATGGGGTCGAGATGATTCCCGTAAAGCTGAAGATGCGCAACTTCATGTGCTACCGCGACAACGTCCCGCCGCTGGACTTTACGGGTATTCATCTGGCCTGCCTTTCCGGCGATAACGGTAACGGTAAATCGGCCATCATCGACGCCATAACCTGGGCGCTGTGGGGCAAAACCCGCGCCAGCAGCGATGACGACCTCATTTATACCACACAGGCGGAGATGGAGGTAGAGTTCGAGTTTAACGTCGGGGAACAGCTATACCGCATAATACGCAAGCGCTCACGACCCAGGAAGCGGAGGGCGGCGGGGCAATCGTCCCTGGAGCTCCAGATAAGCTCTGGCGACGGTTTCCGACCCATCACCGGCAATACCATCGCCCAGACGCAGCAGAAAATCATCGAAGTCCTGCACATGGACTACGATACCTTCGTCAACAGCGCCTACCTCCGCCAGGGGCACGCCGACGAGTTCACCCGGCAGGCCCCATCCAAACGCAAGGAGGTGCTGGGCAATATCCTCGGTCTTGCCATCTACGACCAGCTCGAAGACCAGGCTAAAGAACTCGCCAAGCAGCACGAAGTCGACAGCGTCCAGCTGGAAAATACCATCAAAGAAATTAGCAGCGAGCTGGCACAGAAGCCTACTTACGAGGCAGAGTTGGAACAGGCACAGGAC
Organism: uncultured Dehalococcoidaceae bacterium; assembly: GCA_964422155.1. Lineage (GTDB taxonomy): Bacteria > Chloroflexota > Dehalococcoidia > Dehalococcoidales > RBG-16-60-22 > JBGPRB01. The sequence goes on from CAYQZZ010000047.1 coordinate 1,931, forward strand.
ACACTTTCCCGTATCGACACGGAAACGCGCGAAAAAGAAGCCGGACTGAACGAGCTGCGACAGAAAAAAGAGGCGCTGGAGAATAAGAAGACCCAGCTTGACGAGCTGGAAGCACGTATCAATACCAGCATAAAGGACCTCCAGCGATGGGACGAGCAGGCCGCACAGCACATCTCCAGAATAAAACAGTACGAGGAGGTCATCGGGAAGAGGTCCGATATCGAAGCAGGCTTCGCCCAATTCATCGAGGCAAAGAAGGCCACCGATGAACTCGACCGCAAGTTCCGGCAATCGGTCAACCTGGACAAACAAAAGGGCCAGATGGAGCGCAAAATAGAGCAAGCTAAAAATGAACTGTTGAGAAACCACGCCGTTATCAAGAGCAATATCGACGAGCTTGACAGAAAAATCCAGAAACTGCCCGAACTGAGGAATCAACTCAGCCAGGCGCAGGCACAGATGCGCAAACTGGCGGAGTCCGAAACAACGCTGCGCCAGAAAGAGCAGTCCGTCCAGGAAGCACAGAAGCAGGTCAGCTACCTGGAGGCTGAAAAAGCCCGACTGGAGCGGGAAATTAACGAGGTGACGGAAAAGCTCGACCTTCTCTCATCACATATAGCATCCCATACCGAGGCCAGGTGCCCGCTCTGCGAGACGGAGCTAACGCGGGAAGGCCTGGAGCTTATCGCAGTAAAATACACAAAAGAAAAACAGGAAAAAGCAGACCAACTAACAAAAACTAAAGATAATATGACACAAAAACGGGCGGAATTCGAGGCACTGCAAAAGGAAAAAGCCCGGTTCGAAGCGGCGCTGAACCAGGAAAAAACTAAAGCCCAGAGCCAGGAAGAACTGATGAAGAATAAGATTAAGGAAATCGAAGAAGACAATAAAAAGCTGGCGGAGCTCAAGAGTGGTATAACGGACATCGAACAGCGCCTGGCGAAAAGGGACTTCGCCATCGCAGAGCAGACAGCCCTGGCGTCTATCGAAACCGAACTGGCAAACCTCGGCTATGACGCCGGAAAGCACGAACAGGCACGACAGCAATTAAGCCAGCTCGAGTCCTACGAACGTGATAAAAACAGACTGGACGAAGCCGAGAAGCTCATCGACCAGGAAAAAGAGGCGGCTTTAAATGCCGAAAAAGCAGCCCAGGAACTACGCGAAAGGCTGAAGGTCAACAACCAGCAAAAAGAAACCCTCACGGCTGAGCTAACCCGTCTGCCGCAACTGAGCCAGGAGCTAGCCGCAACCGAGGCCGAGTACAGGAACCTTACCGCACAACGCAGCCAGGCCCAGGAAGCCGTAGGCAGCATCAAGGCAAAAATACAGCGCTGCCACGAACTGGAACTGAAAAAGAAAGAGAAGGAAGACCAGCTGGCACGGGTGTCCAAGGAAGAAGCAATTTACCGGGAACTTTCCAGAGCCTTCGGCAAGACAGGCATACAGGCATTGCTCATCGAGATGGCATTGCCGGAAATCGAAACGGAGGCCAACCGACTCCTCGCCCGGATGACCGATAACCGGATGCACGTGAAATTCGAGACACAGAAAGAGACCAAGAAAGGCACCGTGCAGGAAACGCTGGATATCGCCATCGCCGACGAGCTCGGCACCAGGAACTACGAGATGTTCAGCGGCGGTGAAGCCTTCCGCATCAACTTCGCTATCCGCATCGCACTGTCCCGCCTGCTCGCCAGGCGTGCCGGGGCGCCGTTACCAACTTTAATTATCGACGAGGGTTTCGGCACCCAGGACAGCACCGGAATAGAGAAGCTTAAAGAGGCGATAAACTCCATCCAGAGCGACTTCGATAAGATACTGGTCATCACCCACATGGATGAACTGAAAGACGCCTTCCCCGTGCGCATCGATGTCACCAAGACAGCGGAGGGGTCGATGATTTCGGTGAACTAGCCGACTAAAGTCCAAGCTGCGGGGCAACTTTTTTCATCGCCTCTAAACCGATGGCGATAAACTCATCGAGGTCAAGGCCGATATCGGCACACCGGGCGATTTGCTCCCGGCTGGCGCCGGCGGCAAAGCTTTTTTCCTTAAACCTTTTTCTTACCGAGCTGGCTTCCAGGTTCGCAATCTTTTTATCGGGGCGCACCAGCACCGCCGCGGTAATCAGTCCGGTGAGGGGGTCGGCACAGAAGAGTGCTTTTTCCATGGGCGTTTCCGGGGCAATGCCATGCCGTTCATTATGGCAGAGGATGGCATCGGCTATCGCTGCGCTGGCCCCAAGGTCGCGGGCGAGGTCGGCTCCCAGCTTACCGTGGCTGCTCATATCGCCCTCGGTAAGCTCGACATCGATGTCATGGAGTAAACCGGCCAGGCCCCACTCCAACTCATTCCCACCCAGGCGCCCGGCCAGAGCATGCATGATGGCCTCCGTAGCCAGCATGTGTTTTATCAGGTTTTCGTTGTCTACGTTTTCTCTGATAGACTCAAGCGCTTCCCGGCGGTTCATCTGCCCCTCCCGATGGTAAATATACAACACATAGAATCAACAATCAACAGTACTTTGTTACTATCCACTCTTATAGAGTTTGAATTTGCCCTTCAGCAGGCGGAGCGGGTACACTATTGATGAAATCTTTAAACGGGTAATGGTAGGTTAAATTAACCAGGAAAGGAGTGCATCATGAATACAAAGGAACTGGAAGCAACGGTCGAGACCCTAAAACAGCAGGTCAGGACGCTGCAGGAGCAAACCAGGACTTTGCAGGACATTGAGGAGATAAAGAAATTACAGAGGGCGTACGGCTATTACCTGGAAAACTGGATGACCGATGAAGTGGCCGACCTGTTTTCCGATAGCCCCGATACCGTGTTGCTGGTTCATGCCGGCGAGTTCCGCGGGAAGGAAGGCGTGAGAAAGTTCTTCAGGCCCAGAGACAGAAACAAGGGACGAAGAATGCCGGAGTTTTTCCACCAGGTGATGCAGCTTTCGCCGATTCTCGACGTGGCGCCGGACGGTAAAACGGCCAAGGGGAGATGGTACGGCTTCGGGGCAAATGCATCTCCGGTAAAGGACGGCGTCTTTCAGGGGTGGATGGACGGGGTATATGAAAACGAATATATAAAAGAGAACGGCAAGTGGAAAATATTAAAGCTCGGCTGGTACATGTATTTCTTCGCTCCGTATTTCAAGGGTTGGGTGGTGCCGGAGAGGCAGTGCGATAAGAATTTCCAGCACCAGCCGCCCCAGCTAAACCCGGAAGGCCCTTCACCGGACACTTTTTACCCGTCACAGTTTATCTGCCCGTTCCACTTCGAGCATCCGGTTACTGGCGAAGAGACGCCGGTGAATAACCCTTAGATGTCATTGCGAGCCATCCCGACGCAGTCGTGAGGTGTGGCAATCTCTATCTTGAGACGGTAATAATATTATGAGACGTGTTGTTACCGGCCACAGGAATGGGAAATCCGTTATCTTAGAGGATGCGGAAATACCAGCGCAGGATATCGGGGTAGGAGAAATAGCCAGACTCTGGAAGACAGACGGAATACCCACTATACCTCTGGAGGAAAGAGACCTTAAGGAACATCTCCCTACCAGGATGCCAAAACCCGGAGAAACACTTGTATGGGTATGGGTGTGTACGCCGGATGAAGAGTTCTTCAAAAAAGCTAAAGAAAACGGCGTGGATGTAGTCGGAGAATGGCGAAAGCGATCCGGAGACGATTTCGGAATGCATACCACCGACACCATAGACTATGACATCATTCTCTCAGGGGAGCTCTGGATGGAGCTCGACGATGGCGCGGAGGTACACCTCAAACCGTTCGATTGCGTGGTGCAAAACGGCACACGTCACGCCTGGCGAAACCGGAGTTCCAAAAATTGTGTAATGTTATCCGTTTTAATCGGGGCTAAACGGAAAAAGAGCACCAAATAATATCACTCCTTCACCGCTACCGCACTTTCGCCCCTCAGCACCCGCTTTAAATACTGGCCTGTGGCAGAGGACTCTTGATGGGTAATCTCCTCAGGGGTGCCGGTGGCGACGATATAGCCGCCGGCGTCGCCGGCGCCGGGACCGAGGTCGATATACTCATCAGCAATTCCCCAGCCCTGGCTTTTTGTGGAGCTTATCATTTGGTGGAAAATATTTCTAACCAAATGCAAATGAAGCCAGCAGAACCTACGGTTGACAATGCGAGAAATGTAGAATATATTATACTGAATCAACAAAATGAATGTTATAAATGAATGCACTTAAGAACACGGGTAATTCTATCCATATTCATGGAACATAGTGGGGAAAACCTAAATTTAAATTAATTAAGGAGGTGATTATAGGCAATAATTAATATAATAAGTACAACCAAATACTTAAGAGGAGGATAAAGGTGAAAAAACTATTCCTTATCCCGCTAATCGTGCTGCTTGCAGCTAGCCTGGTTCTGGGCACCTGTGCCAAGCCAGAACCGGAACCAACGCCAACACCTGCACCCGCACCCGCTCCAACACCTGCACCCGCACCCGCTCCAACACCTGCACCCGCTCCCGTACCCGCACCGGCACCAGCAGCGCCGGCGCCGGCAAAACCCACACCCCCACCTGCACCTAAAGGGCCAACCGGTACATTGCGTGCCACTGCTCCTTCCTGGCAAGAAACTCTTGACCCAAACCTCCAGACGACCTTTGAATACGCATTATATGAACACCTGATAGGCATTGACACGGCGGGTAACTTCATTCCCGAGCTGGCCGAAAGCTGGTCAGTAAGCGGCGATGGATTGGTCTGGACTTATAAAATCCGGAAAGGCGTGAAATTTCACAACGGTGATGACCTCACCGCTGCCGACGTCAAATTCAGCCTGGAGCGCATCATGCGGACCGGCTCAATGTCACCATGGAAACCCGAGTATAGCGCCACCATCGCTCGCGTCGAGACCCCGGACAACTACACGGTAGAAATTTATTGTACAAAAGTTAACTATATGTTCTATACCTCTATCTGGGGGTGCCCTATTGTGCCGAAGAAGTATATCGATGAGAAAGGTGATGCATATTTCAACGCGCACCCCATAGGGTCGGCACCGTGGAAGTTCGTCAGGCTCACCCCGGGCGTAAGAATCGAATTTGAGGCGGTGCCGGACCACTGGCGCATCACGCCGGCTTTCGCGAAGCTGATAGTTTCGCTGGTGCCGGAGCCGAGTACCGCCTTAGCCGCGCTCAGGCAAGGGGAGACTGATATCGTCGCGGTTAACTTGGATGATGCCCTTAAGGTGAAGAAGGAAGGCTATGAACTGCGCGTCCTGGGACGCCCTACCTCGCCGGTGATATGCATGTTGGGTACCTGGGCTACTAAAGGGCCGCTATCGGATTTACGGGTTCGCAAGGCTCTTTCGCTCGCCATAAATCGCCGCCAGATTGCGAATACCTTCTTCAACGGGTTAGCCGAACCGGGAGGCGTAATCTGGACGGCCCCATCGAGCTGGGGGTATGACCCGGCCTGGACGACAAGCTCCTACTTCAAATATGATCCCGCTGCAGCCAAGGCGCTGCTGGCAGAAGCCGGATACCCGGGCAAATTCGAGAACCCGGTAATCACCATATACTCTCACCCCACTAACGCCTGGCTTCCCGATTTACATCTAATCATGTCGGGCTACTGGGAGGCCATCGGCGTCAAGACTAAAGTGGTACCGATAGACGGGGGACAACTGAGGGGGATGATGTATGGGGCAAAGGAACCTTCATTATATGGGGCTGCTTGTATCTGGAATATGCCGACCATGCAGGTAAGTGTCCCGTTCCTCTTGAGCGCCATTCAATCGAAGGGCAACTGGCAGCTGCTGCATGACCCAACATTTGATGCCCTCTGGGCGAGCATCACCCTGGAACCGAATCAGGACAAGCAGATAGAGCTTTTCCGAAAGACCGTAGAATATATGCTCGACGCGTATGTTATACCTGGTATAGCGAACATATACACCTATTATGCTGTGAGCGATATCATCGGCGATTGGACATTGCGCTTCCAGTATGATTTATGGGGCGGTTTTGCAGGTATCAAAAAGAAGTGAAGCTATTTGTGAGCAGTTTTAGATTACCCGGTTTTGTGTAGACCATACCGGAGACGCGTTGTTCAGAACGCGAGATGGATAGTGATAGTACCGGCAACCGGGAAAGCTGCTCGAGCCTCTGGATGTGGCTACGGCCAGTAAATTATCCTGGCCGTAGCTAACGCCAGGCCGGTCGCTGGTATTATTGTGTTCATGTTGCTTGCCTGAAGGCGAGACCTTCTGGTACTTCGACTACACGACGCGACCCGTGCGAAGCAAACCACTGGCGATATGGCCCGTATAATGACTAATATGCAAGTGATATATAAGCATATTTGAAAATACAGACTACTACTACTTGCAGTAGACAAATGCCGCAGGCAAAAGGCAGGGGCTTGACCCTGGCTACTGACGCTGGTAACAGCCAAAATGTAAAAATATAAGAATGTACGAGCGATGACCCAGTACGCTAAAGAGTACAGGGTATATGCTAGCTGCATTTAAAGGACAGGATGGCGCGTTTTATATCCTTACGGATAATACAGGCGATAATAACCCTCATCGTTATCTCAATGGTGGTCTTTGCTCTGGCTAGGGCCAGTGGAGACCCTGTGATGCTGATGGCACCTCCGATGGCCACGCTGGAAGACATTGAAGAGATGAAACACCACCTGGGCCTGGATAAGTCAATCCCCGGACAGTACTGGATTTTCTTGAAAAATCTGAGCCATGGCGACCTTGGAGAATCAATCCGTAACAGGCAAGCTGTTAGCAAACTGATAGCAGAAAGGTTGCCCAATACGGTATCACTGGGCTTATCGGCAATAGTCTTAGGAATCTTAGTATCACTCATCCTGGGTGTTACGGCAGCGTGCAAGTTCGGCACATGGATGGATGGCGGGGTGAAGTTAGTGGCTATTCTTGGTCAGGCTTTGCCGAGTTTCTGGTTGGCCATTGTGGCTATCTCCATCTTCGCCGTGTGGCTAGACTGGTTGCCCACCAGTGGCATGGGGAGTCCCGCCCACTACGTCCTGCCGGTCTTGACTCTTTCCTTTTTCATGTTGCCAATAATGACGCGGCTGATCCGGTCCAGCATGCTGGAAGTCCTTGATAGCGAATACGTCAAACTAGCCCGAATAAAGGGGCTTCCGGAGAGGTTGGTAGTCTGGAAGCATGCGCTGAGAAACGCGATAATACCCCTGCTGACTGCGGCTGGCATCACATTCGGCACGATTGTCACCGGCGCTGTAGTAATCGAGACTGTTTTCGCCTGGCCGGGTCTTGGACGGCTGATGGCTGAGGCGGTGATAGGACGCGATTTTCCGGTGATACAGGCCGCGGTACTGCTGGTGGCTGTCGTAGTTCTTTTAGTGAACCTGTTGGTGGACATTACGTACGCAGTCGTTGATCCGCGTATCAGATATTAGCAATTGTACTGGATGAAGTATGGCAAGAGTTAGGTTCGGAACTAAGGTAACACAGTTTTGGAAAGTCTGGCGTAAGTTGCCCGTTATCCCGGTTACCATCTTTGTCCTCCTCATATTTGTCGCCATATTCGCAAATGTAATCACGCCGTATCCGCCTAATGAGATGTCACTGACGGACAGGCTTACGCCGCCATTCTTCATGAGCGGAGGGAGCCTGGCTCATCTTCTGGGAACAGACAACCTCGGTCGGGACATCCTCAGTCGCATGTTCTTCGGCGCCAGGATTTCTCTGAGTGTCTCGCTAATGGTTATTGCGATTAGCAGCGTTATCGGGACGACTTTAGGAATGGTAGCAGGGTATCTGGGAGGGCGCTTCGATGCCTTACTGATGAGGGTAACGGACGCAGCTCTGGCCTTTCCCGCGCTCTTGATTGCACTGCTACTTGGCGTCGCCCTCGGGCCGAGTTTTCGTACCGTCGTTTTGGCGCTGTCGGCGCTGGGCTGGGCTCCTTACTCACGCATGATGCGGGGAGAGGTCATTAAACTTCGTGGGGAGGACTTCGTAGCGCAGGCGCGGATTATTGGCAGTTCGCCAGTAAGAATAATAATGAAGCATATCTTTCCTAATGTGGTCAACACACTGGTAGTGTTGATGACGATGAGTATAGGGCTTGTGATTTTAATAGAGGCTTCTTTAAGCTTCCTCGGGGCTGGGATTCCACCCCCAACGCCATCATGGGGGTCAATGGTATCCGATGGCAGGAATCTCTTCGCTCAAGCTTGGTGGATCTCTTTATTCCCCAGCCTGGCTATTGGCCTTGTGGTATTGTCTGGGAACTTCCTGGGTGATTGGATTCGCGATAAAATGGATCCAAAATTGAGACAGCTATGAACAAGGTAATGCTTAAAGTAGTGGATTTACACACCTATTTCTCCACTCGTCTAGGCGTGGTCAAAACTATCGATGGGGTGAGTTTTTATGTGCAAGAAGGGGAAACACTGGGCTTAGTTGGCGAATCTGGTTCGGGAAAGACAGTAACAAGTCTATCGGTCCTTCGATTAGTTGAGAAGCCTGATGGAAAAATCGTGGGAGGAAAAATTTCCTTCGATGGGAAGGACCTTCTGGAGTTGAGTGAAGAAGAGATGAGGTCTTATCGAGGTAAGATAATCTCGATGATCCTCCAGGACCCAATGGTCTTACTCCTTCTTTTGTCGCTACTTTACTTCTTCCGGAGAGCTGGAGCAAGCCTATTAGTGTCCACTACCTTATGTCTTCACTTTGTCCCATTTTCCCTGACGTCGAACAAGGTTACAGTATATTCTTTGAATCTCATAAAAAAGACATTATGTTGTTAACAAAAGTATTAAGGAGGCGAAACGATGGCAGGATATGTTGGATCAATTGAGAAGCAGACCCTAGGCAACAATTATTTTAGACAAGTGTTGTTTACTGGGAAGTATGCCCAGCTCGTAGTGATGTGCTTACAACCTAGTGAAGAGATTGGTAATGAAGTGCATGCAAATGTTGACCAGTTCTTTCGCGTCGAGCAAGGTGAAGCAGCATTTGTTTTCGGCGGAAATGAAAAGCATCTGGTAAAAGATGGCGATGCGGTTATAGTTCCAGCAGGCACGTACCACAATGTAATAAATGCCTCGAAGAGCATGAAGCTGAAGTTATATACCATATATTCACCTCCCAACCATCCCGATAAGACCGTGCATAAGACTAAGGCTGAGGCAGAGAAGGCTGAAGCGGAAGAGCATCATTAGGAAGACAGGGCTTTGTCGGCCCCCGTATGGACAAACCTATTCTTGGGAGATAGAAGCAAATTTTGAATTGGCGCTGGATCTGACCAAACCACTGGAAAGCTTTTCAAAAAGTCTCTACTCGAGAAAATGTGGTCCTCTCGAAGGCTGGGGTTCGCGGTATCGTAACCTCTTACCCAATATTATCTTTGAAAGCACTTGACGCAAGAGTCACATTCAAGAATTTTGTGACCATGAGTCAGAAGGCATTCCTTAAAGTACTCTAAGTAACGGCCCCTTTGTATAGCGCTTAAAGTTCAACTACGTGCGTCCCCAGCATGTTCTGAGCCAATAAATGAAGTGCAGAATTTAGTTCTTTGTTGGCGGTTTTTTTATTGGTTTTTTGCTGTTTTTCTATTGTATAAGTGCAATACACTTGATCAAGCCGGTTTGAGCTCATTTCTGCCCCGGTTTAATATCCAACTCAATGAAAATAGGTATCATATGGGTCGGATTATCCGTTCCGCAGGGGGCTAGGAGGAGAGGTTAGTTACTGCGCGCCCCTCTCGGCGGGACTACTCCCTGTGGGGATGGGGGGAAAGACTGCGGGATAGGCAAAGAATGTGACTGGGCGGTCAGGGTGGGAAAAGATAAGAAATGGGGGGAACTACGATATGTCTATATATAATTGGCCGAGTAGAGAGGAAATGATGAGTATGATTCCTAAAATACATAGGGGGTATCTTAGCAAACGAAAAACAAAGCTTCAGTTAATATCTTTAGTTCTCAATCCGTCAAGAAATCCTTGTAGAAAGTGTACGCCAAGAGTAATACTTGAACGTAATTTATTTATTGATTGCTTTATGTCTTTTCCAGCATCTCTATCTTCGTCGAATTTTTGAAAAGACTCAAATAAAGTAGCGTTGTATTTCTCTACACGCCTTAACAGCCAATCAACGTCATCCTCAAGCTCAGGTTGATTTATCAACACCAGATTTTCAGGTCGTAAGAAATTCTTCATTGCTGCTGTTCTTAGAAATCTGATTTTATGTTCTCCAAAAGATAATGCCTTAAGAGTGACTACCTCCATTTTGCCTATCTTGTCTATCTCGCTATCGTCGAAAATCACATCTATATCATTAATTCTCTCGGAATTAACAGAGGCCTCTCTTTGTAGGTTTTGGATAAGCTGACTACGGACATTAGATTCATGTGCCCTTTGCTGAGATCTCCACAAAGCCCAAGTTAACATTATTGAAAAAACAACACCAAATACTGTTGCTAGAAACTTAGGGTAAAAGCTGTCCCAAAATGTGGCACCATATTTGCAGTAAGACCATATTGTAACAACAATAAGAATAAATATGACCCCTGCCATTGGCAAACAGAAACGTGTCCAATCTCTCTTCATGGTTGCATTATATAACACATTCGTATTTGGCTTTTACGACAACCTATTAATCAGAAAAATAAGAAGCTTTAATCTACTACCCCCACCCGGCTCTCCCCCCGCAGGACACGCTTTAAATACTGGCCGGTGGCAGAGGACTCTTGATGGGTAATCTCCTCAGGGGTGCCGGTGGCGACGATATAGCCGCCGGCGTCGCCGGCGCCGGGTCCTAAATCTATAATATAGTCGGCGTTCTTAATTACGTCCAGGTGATGCTCGATAACAATCACCGTGTTGCCGGCATCGACGAGTCGTTGGAGCACCCTGAGCAGCGCGGCTATGTCCTCGAAGGACAGGCCGGTAGTGGGTTCATCCAGAATATACAGGGTGCTGCCCGTAGACCGCCGGGAAAGCTCCGTGGCCAGCTTCACCCGCTGCGCCTCACCACCGGATAGAGTGGGGGCGGGCTGCCCGAGATGGATATAGCCCAGCCCCACATCGTTAAGTGTTACCAGCTTATTTTTTATCCGGGGAAAGTGGTCAAAGTAGTCCAGCGCATGGGCTACCGTCATGTCCAGCACCTCGGCGATATTCTTGCCCTTGAACTTGATTTCCAGGGCCTCGCGGTTATAACGCTGCCCCTTGCAGACCTCGCAGGGAACGGTGACGTCCGGCAAGAACTGCATCTCAATCTGGATAAAGCCCTCGCCGCGGCAGGCCTCGCAGCGTCCGCCCTTGACATTGAAGGAAAACCTGCCCGGCCCGTAGCCGCGTAAACGGGCATCGGGGACGGTGGCAAAAAGCTCGCGAATCGAGGTGAAAGTGCCGGTATAGGTGGCGGGGTTGCTTCGGGGGGTGCGCCCGATAGGCGACTGGTCGATATTGATAACCTTGTCGATATTCTCGATGCCGATAATCGCATCGCAGGCGCCGGCCCTCTCCTTCGCCCGGTAGAATATCTGGGCCAGCTTACGATAGAGTATCTCGTCGACGAGGGTGCTCTTGCCGCTGCCGGAAACGCCGGTGATGCAGACGAACTCGCCCAGCGGGATACGCACGTCAATATTTTTCAGGTTATTATGCCGGGCGCCCTTTACCACCAGCTCTTTACCGTTGCCGGGACGCCGCTTATCAGGCAAATGAATCTGTTTAGCGCCGCTGAGGTACTGACCGGTCAGCGACTCGGGGGACTTCATAATATCTGACAGAGTCCCCGTGGCCACAATCCAGCCGCCGCGCTCGCCGGCGCCAGGCCCCATGTCGATAATATGGTCGGCAGCGCGCATCATGGCTTCGTCATGCTCCACCACCAGGATGGTATTACCGAGGTCTCGCAGCCGTTGCATCGTCTGGATAAGCCGGAAGTCATCGGCGGGATGCAGGCCGACCGTAGGCTCGTCACAGACATAGAGCACACCCATCAGCCCGCTGCCAATCTGGGTCGCCAGGCGTATGCGCTGGGACTCGCCGCCGCTCAGGGTCATCGAGGCGCGGTCGGTGCTGAGGTAGTCCAAGCCCACATCCTTGAGGAACCCCAGGCGCGTTCTAATTTCCTTGAGTATCTGGTGGGCAATCATCATCTCGCGCTCGGTAAGGACGCTCTTAGCGATGCCATCCACCCACTCCAGCGCCTGCATTACCGCCATACCGCTGACATCCATGATATTTTTATCGCCGATTTTCACGGCCAGGGACTCCGGCTTCAAACGCTTGCCCTGGCATTCCAGACAAGGTTTCAGCACCATGAAGCGCTCGATGTTGGCACGCGAGTATTCCGACTCCGTATCATGGTACAAACGCTCAAGAGTCGGTATTACCCCCTCGAAGCCGTCGAAGCGGCGTACCATCCTGCCGAAGCGATTGCGGTACGAATACCTCTCTCCACCCTCTCCGAAAAGCAGCAGGTCGAGATGCTCTTTCTCCAGGTTTTTGACGGGAGTATTCAAGGAAAAACCTTGGGCCCTGGCCATAGGTTCTACCCGGTAGAGATACCAGTTATGAGACTCCCAGGGGCGGATGGCTCCCTGCAACACGGAAAGGTCTTTGTTGAGGACGAGGTCGGGGTCAATCTCCTGCTTGAATCCCAGGCCGGTGCAGGCGGGGCAGGCACCATGAGGATTATTAAAGCTGAAAGTCCTGGGGGCAATCTCACCCATGCTGATACCACAGTGGACACAGGCGAAGTGCTCCGAGAACAGCAGCTCCTCGCCATCAACGATAGAAATAAGAACCACGCCGGTGCCAATCTTGAGGGCCGTCTCTACCGAGTCGGCGATACGGCTCTGGTTATCGCTTCGTCCTTCAGTAGAAGGACTGCGCCCTTCGGTAGAAGGACTACGCCCCACGACCAGTCTGTCAACGACCACCTCGATAGAGTGCTTTTTAAACTTATCGAGCTGAATTTCGTCGGAAAGCTCATGGATTTCCCCATCGACGCGGACACGGGCATAGCCCTGCTTACGCAGGTCTTCAAAGACCGACTGGTACTCGCCCTTGCGGTCGCGCACCAGCGGCGCCAGAATCATGATGCGGCTCCCCTCCGGGAGTTTCTGGACAGCATCGACAATCTGCTGCACCGTCTGCATGGTGATTTCGCGACCGCATTGGGGACAATGGGGATGACCCACCCGGGCGAAAAGCAGCCGGAGATAGTCGTATATTTCGGTGACGGTACCGACCGTCGAACGCGGGTTCTTGCTCGGCCCTTTCTGGTCGATAGAGACCGCCGGGCTCAACCCTTCGATATAGTCGACGTCCGGCTTCTCCATCCGCCCGAGGAACTGGCGTGCATAGGCGGAGAGCGACTCCACATAGCGGCGCTGCCCTTCGGCATAGATGGTATCGAAAGCCAGGGAACTCTTACCCGAGCCGGAAACACCGGTAATGACAACCAGCTTATCGCGGGGAATAACGACATCGATATTTTTTAAATTGTGTTCGCGGGCACCTTTGACGATGATGGCATCGGACGGCATGGTGAAAAAACCCCTTCTTATTATTTTACCACCATCAACAATTGAAACACAAGTTCTAAATAATAAGTATCAAGATATAAGGAAAAAAGGGAGGTTATCCAGCAGAAAGATGCTGCAATGACACGAGGGCAGGCTATATACCTCACCCCCTGACCCCCTCTCCAAACCAGAGATTGGTGAACACCACTGACTGTTCTGTTTGGAGAGGGGGGATAATATCGAGAGGGGGCTTCGCCCCCTCTCGCTGCGCTCTCCCCCTTTATGTTGGGGAGAAAGAAAATTGAAGGTACATACCACTGATAATATTGGAAGGCTAGGATTAGAAAAGATAAGAAACAAGGGGGTGGGGGACGGTTATACTGTTTACCTTTACTCTCGACAGTGCTAAAATCAGCATTAGCTATCATGAGCAAGAAGGAATACGACACGGAGATACCCCCGATAAACGAACTGCGCCTGCGCCACCTTACCGTTGACGAAGCCCTGCCCAGGCTCGACAAGTTCCTGCATGATGCTTTCATGGCCGGACTCATCCAGGTCAGGGTAATTCACGGCAAGGGTACGGGAATGCTGCGAGAGACGGTCCGCAGAGTGCTGGGGAAGCACCCCCTGGTCAGGTCTTTCCGGGCGGGCGATAAATGGGAGGGGGGAGAAGGGGTTACCATAGTGGAATTTACCGAGAAATAACACACAAGAGTCTGCCTTCTGAAGGAGGAATCCTTATGGAAAAGCATCCTTACGAAGAAATGTTAGCAAAAAAAGGCTACCTCGGCCCCTACCCCATGGAAAAGCTGAAAAAAGTTGACCGACCCACCACCATAATCACCGAAGGTATCCCCAGATTCGACGAAAGGCAGCACGGTTTTGCCCGAGTTATGCGCGGGGAC
>CAYQZZ010000048.1:0-16071 GCA_964422155.1 uncultured Dehalococcoidaceae bacterium
CCTTTGGCGGCGGCTTCAGCAGTGAGGATGGTGTTTTCAAGGCGCTGGCTCTGGGCGCACCCTTCACCAAGTCAGTGTGCATGGGACGTGCGCTTATGATTCCGGGTATGGTAGGTAAGAACATCGCGCTATGGCTTAAGGAAGGTAAGTTGCCCAATACCGTCAGTCAGTTCGGGTCAACGCTGGAGGAAATATTTGTCTGTTATGAAGAGGTTAAGGATTTAGTCGGTCCTGAAGAAATGAAGAATATCCCGCTTGGTGCTCTGGGGGTATATAGCTACAGTGAAAAGCTAAGAGTAGGTCTGCAGCAGCTAATGGCTGGCGCCCGGTGTTTCAGTTTGCCGGCCATCAGCCGTAGTGACCTGATGTCGCTGACCGAGGAGTGTGCCAAGGTCACCGGCATCCCTTACCTGATGAACGCCTATAGAGAAGAAGCGATTGATATTCTTGAGGACCGCCACGACGGGCATGGCGCTATAGGTTCGTCAATCGGCTCCACAGGTTCTTCTCGTAGAGTCAGATCTTACGAATAATTGACGCATTAAACACCATACGAGCACCTTAATGACCTGACAAGTCATTATGGCATCAACACGCATAATCTGCTACGGATGCTCTGTCTTGTTATTTCCGTTTGTACTGTCAACCAATAACATAAATGGACTGGTTGACAATACATTCTGCTTTTCCCTATAATAATTTCGGCAGACGGTTGCCATTCGCCGGAGGTTACAATGGGGTTTGAAACTCAAGATGTTGAGCGCAAGGTCTTAGCTATCCTTAATACCTTAGGAGACTCCCAAGAAGCGGTAGGGTCCACAGTTATTGCCAGGCGGTTGAAGGACCGGGGAATTGAGCTCAGTGAAAGAGCGGTAAGGTATCATCTCAGACTGATGGACGAAAGGGGGCTCACCCGGCTTGCCGGTAGAAGAGACGGCAGAATAATTACAGAGCTTGGGCAAGCTGAGCTAAAGAAGGCTATGGTTACCCATAAAGTGGGTTTTGCTTTATCACGGATCGAGATACTTGCCTTTCGCACTAATATTAATTTGGATAAACGCACCGGTTTCATACCAGCCAACGTCTCCATTTTCCGCAAGGAGGATTTTAATAAGGCATTGAGGGCAATGAAGCCCATTTTCCAGGCGGGTCTTTGCGCTAGCGACCTGGTAGCGGTAGCCAGCGAGGGAGAAGCTATCGGCGACCTGGTAGTTCCCGAAGGAAAGACAGCCCTGGCCACGGTTTGCAGCGTAGTAGTTAATGGCGTATTACTAAAAGCCGGTGTACCAATTGACTCAAAATTTGGTGGTATATTGCAGATACGAAATCATAGTCCCCTCCGTTTTATCGAACTCATTCATTATTCCGGTAGTTCCCTTGACCCTTCAGAGATATTCATCAGAGCTAATATGACATCTGTTGCCGAGGCAGCTAAAGATGGAAATGGTGAGATACTGGCTAACTACCGGGAGATACCTGCCATCTGCAGGCCTCTGGCTGAGGAAGTAGCGGCAAAACTAAAGGATGCCGGACTTGGGGGTATTTTCTTAATGGGAAATGTAAGTGAGCCAGTTTGTGAAATACCTATAGAACTCAATCGTATTGGCGTTGTTTTAATTGGCGGTTTGAATCCGGTGGCGGCCGCTGCGGAGGCTGGAATAATCAGTGAAAGCCATGCTATGAGTATTCTCGTTGACTATCAGACACTGGTGAAAGTTTCTGAGATTTAACTATGAAAGAAATAAGAATCATACCATGTCTTGATATAAAGGACGGAAGGGTAGTCAAGGGGATAAATTTTACAAATCTCCGTGATGCCCGCGACCCGGTGGAGGCGGCAGTAGCTTATTGCCAGGAGGGAGCCGATGAACTGGTTTTCCTTGATATCTTTGCTACCGTGCAGAACCGAAAGACGAGGCTGGAATGGGTCAAGAAGGTAGTCGAAAAGGTTACGATTCCCCTTACCGTAGGCGGTGGCATAAACAGTATTGAGGACATGATAACCCTGATTGACCTTGGCGTCGATAAGGTGTCAATTAATACAGCGGCAATCAAGAACCCCGAACTAATCAGACTAGCTTCCCAGAAGCTTGGCAAGGAAAGGCTTATTGTTGCTATTGACGGGAAGAAGAACAAACCGGAGAGTGGACTTTGCCGATTGGAGGTTGTAGCCAGGAGTGGCAGCGAGTCCACAGGTATACCGGTTGTTGACTGGGCAAAAAGAGTAGAAGCCCTCGGTGCTGGGGAGATTTTACTAACCAGTAAAGACGCTGATGGAACGAGAGAGGGATATGATTTAGAGATGACCAGGGCAGTCGCTGAAGCGGTATCTATCCCCGTCATTGCTTCTGGTGGGGCAGGCAAACTGGAGCATCTCTATCAGGCAGTGACAGTAGGTAAGGCGGCAGCAGTGTTAGCTGCTTCGATATTTCACTTTGGAGAAATACGGATAGCGGAAGCCAAGTCGTACCTGAAGAGTAAAGGAATCAATACTAAAGATTAGCTGAGGCATTAACACCCTCCTCAATACGACTAAAGATAGCTTACTGTCAGCAAAAAGAAGGAAACCATAAAAGAATTTGAGATATAAATTAGAAGGAGTAAAAAAGAGATGACAGGTATTAATCCATTTGAAGTCGCTAAGAAACAGATAGACGCTTGCGCAAATATTTTGAAACTATCTCCCAGTGTGACGGCGATACTGAAAACCCCGATGAGAGAGCTCCATGTATCATTGCCAGTACGAATGGATGATGGTTCTATCAAGGTATTCCAGGGATTCAGGGTCCAGTACAACGACGCCAGAGGCCCCACAAAAGGTGGCATTAGATTCCATCCAGATGAAACCATTGATACTGTCCGCGCACTGGCTTCATGGATGACGTGGAAATGTGCCCTGCTTGATTTGCCACTTGGAGGAGGAAAAGGCGGTATCATTTGCAATCCCAAGGAAATGTCCACCGGTGAACTGGAGCGTTTAAGCAGGGCTTACATGCGGGCGGTATTCCAGTTCGTAGGTCCGGAAAGAGACGTTCCGGCACCAGACGTGTATACCACCCCCCAGATTATGGCATGGATGATGGATGAGTATTCGGCTATTTCAGGGAAGCCCCAGTTTGGCGTTATTACGGGTAAGCCATTAGCCATCGGCGGGTCTCCCGGGCGGGGTGACGCCACAGCCCGTGGTGGCATGTATACTATCCGTGAAGCCGCTAAGACACTTGGCATTGACCTGAGCAAAGCCACAGTGGCCGTACAGGGATACGGGAATGCCGGTTACCATGCGGCTCGACTATGCAGGGAACTCTTTGGGTCTTCAATAATAGCTGTGTGTGACAGCAAAGGCGGCGTTTGTTGCAAAGTTGGGATTGACCCAGAGGCAGCTTATGCCTGCAAGACTCAGACTAGCTCAGTCTGTAACTTGCCAGGTATGGAACCTATCTCGAATGAGGAACTTCTGGAACTCGACGTAGATATACTTATTCCAGCTGCTATAGAAAACATCATAACCGATAAAAATGCCGGGAAAATTAAAGCAAAGATTGTTGCTGAGTTAGCCAATGGCCCAACCACCCCTGAAGCCGATGATATATTATATAGAAACGGGGTTCACGTGATACCTGATTTCCTATGTAACGCGGGCGGTGTGACCGTCTCGTATTTCGAGATGGTGCAAAACTTCTCTATGTACACCTGGGAAGAGGCAGAAGTCCGTGAGCGCCTAGACAAAAAGATGACTGCGGCATATCATTCTGTATTAAATACCAGCCAGGAATATAAGATAAATATGCGACAAGCAGCTTATGTGCGGGCCGTTGAACGTGTAGTGGAAGCAATGAGACTTCGTGGTTGGGTCTAGCCCATCGTTAGTGAAAGATGCAGGTCACTAGCATCTATTCAAATTTCTTTTTAAATGTTCATGCCTCCATCGGCCATGAAGATGCTGCCGGTCGAAAAGCTGCTTTGGTCAGAGGCGAGGAAAAGGACCATTCTTGCTATTTCCTCAGCTCGGCCGTGGCGGCCCAGCGGAATTATGCCATTGAGAAATTCGGTGCCATCCTGACCGACTACCTCAGTGAGCTGTTCCTCAATCCTCGACTGGAAGGAGTTGTCAATGGGACCTGGCGCCAGAATATTGACACGGATTTTACGGCTTGCCACTTCTTTGGCGACCGTGCGCATCAACCCGATAAGCGCATGTTTAGATGTCGCGTAGGCACAGACGCCCGGGTCGGCGGTTACACCCATGATGCTGGATGTAATAATAATGCTGCCGCCATCATTCATCTGGGGTAAACCGTATTTGCAGGCGAGAAACGAGCCCCGCACATTGACCGCCATGACGGCGTCGAAGATGTCCTCAGGATATTCGGTAATCGGCTTGACGATGCCGCTGATACCGGCATGACTGAAAAGCACGTCTATTTTACCCCATTGGGAAACGGTGCGGTTGATATATTTTTGCGTTTCCTGTGTATCGGCTACGTTCGCCTTCATAGTCCCCAAGACACTAGGACTGACGTTAAGGGTTTTGGCCGCGCGGGCTAAATTCTCTTCATTATGGCCGACTAACATGACAACGGCGCCTTCCTTTAAGAGAAGCGCGGCGCTCGCCAGGCCAATACTGCCCGCGCCCCCAGTTACGATACATACCTTTCCATTCATAATCCCCATTTTTTCGTTCCTTTCTTAACTCCCGTCATATAGCCAAGCTGCATTGATTTCCCTGGTATCCCAGACTATAATAAGTACAAAATCAATATAGCGTTATTCTAAAGGCAAATCAAGCGTACCCGTAGGCCTGGTCGCATTATCTAAATTGATCATATTATTGGGAGGTTAAAATGGCTGGTTTGAAAACGGATTTATCTATATTGAAGAAGCTGAAGTTAGAAAGGCCGCCGGTGGGTGTCAAGTACCTGCTCAATAAACCAGATGGTGTCAAGCCACTGGATAAGACCCTGGCTCTATGTGAAATGATGGTTGAAGCACAAAAAGGCAAAGCCTTTTATGCCGCCAAAGAACATCATGAATGTGTCGGGACTTTGCCATTGGGCATGTTAGATATAGACCCGATTCTGGGAAGCGGTCAGGCTGGTCCCAAGCTGGAGATTTTTGAAGAAGCGCGGGCCAACAGGAGAATATATGACGTTCTCCCCAGGGTGCAGAAGGATACCATTAACTATACTGTGTTTGCCCCGCTGGATGAAATCGATTTTGACCCGGACGTACTGCTGATTACAGGTACGCCCAGTCAGGCAGAGATAGTATTACGAGCGTCCTACTACACCACCGGGAAGCTGTTAACCAGCAAGATGACCCCGGTTATCGGCTGTGCCTGGATTTATGTGTATCCCTATATAAGTGGAGAAATAAACTATACCATTACCGGTCTTTGCTTCGGGATGAAAGCCCGGCAGGTATATATTGAAGGACTGGTAATTGTCTCCATCCCCTTTGATTTAATCCCTTCTGTTATCCACAATCTCGGAAAAATTAATTGGGTCCTTCCATCCTACACCGAGGGCAGAGATAGTTACAGCCGGCATTTTAAGCGACTAGAAAAGGAGCTGGGCGAGGAATTCGGACATTAAAGCCAGTTGAGACAAAACCGCAATTTAACGTTTCTCACTGCTCCGGCTGACAGTGCCGGTCCCCGCCGACCTTGACAGTATAAAACAAATCAACCTATAATACGCCAATAAACTAGTTATCCGGCTGAAAAACTATCGTTAGCAGAATTTTAAACCTTTTGCATACCATCATGGTTCTGGATAGTGTAAAAATATGTTGCGCATAGCGTCTGTTAGCGCTGGTAACACCTGGATTAAGCTGGGCAAAGGCTGAAAATGCAGAGGAATGATACCGTTCTCCTTCTGGACAAGGTTTGTAAGAGTTTCGGGGGGCTCCAGGTCTTGGTAGACCTGGATATGAGCGTTGAAAAAGAAGAGATGGTGGGGCTTATTGGCCCGAACGGTGCTGGTAAATCAACGGTGTTCAATGTCATCACCTCCATCTACAAGCCAGAAAGTGGTAATGTTTACTTTCAGGGTAAGAAGATTACCGGTCTAGCTCCCCACAGTATATGCCACCTGGGAATTTCGAGGACCTACCAGCTCGTTAAAACTTTCCTGAAGATGACTGTATTAGAAAATGCCATGCTGGCCTCTGTTTACGGCGGGAAGCACGAAGGACTCGGGGCCAGGGAGAGAGCCCTGGAAGCCCTGGACTTTGTCGAGTTATCCGAGAATAAAGATGTAATGGCGACGCACTTAACCCTTTCTGACCGGCGTATGCTGGAGATAGCGATGGCTCTGGCTTCAATGCCGGTACTGACACTGCTGGATGAGCCTATGGCTGGTCTTAATCCTGTGGAGATCCAGAGATTGTTTCAGGTAATAAAAAGGGTAAGAAATGAAAGAAAGTTATCTATTATATGGATAGAGCACAAGGTAGATGCTATCCTTGATTATTGTGATCGCGTTGTGGTACTGGATTATGGCATCAAGATTGCCGATGGCAAACCGGATGATGTGGCGTGTGACCCTAAAGTTATAGAGGCATATCTTGGCGAACCAGCTGCTTGAAGTTAAGGGGATAGACGTTTCTTACGGGGATATCCATGTCCTGTGGGACGTATCTCTCCAGGTAGAGGAAGGCACTATCGTGGCGCTTGTAGGAGCTAACGGTGCCGGAAAGACGACTCTCCTGAAGACGATTTCAGGGCTGCTCCGCGTTAGAAAAGGGGAGATTCTCTTTTCAGGGGAAAACCTGCAAAATTTCAAACCCCAGGAGATAGTGGACAGAGGTGTCATTCATGTGCCTGAAGGGCGGCGGCTATTTGCCAGCCTCACGGTTAAAGAGAATCTGAGACTTGGCGCCTATATTCCAAGGACCCGCCCATTCTTCGCCGAATCTCTGGAACGAGTTTTCAGTCTTTTCCCTGTGCTGAAAAATCGAAAAGACCAGAAGGCTGGCACGTTGAGCGGTGGTGAACAGCAGATGCTCGCTATTGGCAGAGCTGTCATGGCCCATCCGAAACTTGTCATGCTTGATGAACCTTCTCTCGGGCTGAGTCCCATTCTTGTGAAGACAATATTTGAGCTTATTCGTACACTAAACGAACAGAAGATAACGATATTACTTGTGGAACAAAACGTTAATCAGGCCTTGAAGATTGCTCACCAGGCATATGTTTTAAAGAACGGCAAAATTGTCATGTGCGGTAAAGGATGTGATCTCCTGACAAATGAGGAGATTCGTAAAGCCTATATAGGTGAGCGGGCGACTAAACGGAAGGGATGAGAATTTAACTTTGGACGTCATTACTCAGGTTCTTATTAACGGTATTTTACTGGGGACAATGTATGGCATTGCTGCCATTGGACTCAGCCTGGTCTTCGGCACCATGCGCATTGTTTTTATCTCACAGGGAGCGGTCATTGTCTTTTTCGGTTACCTATGTTACTGGTTATTCTCTCTATTAGGTATCGATCCGTACCTGTCACTAATCCTTATTATTCCAGTTGCTTTGCTGCTCGGCACGGCATTTTATTATGTCCTTTTCAAGGAGGCAGCCGCCTTAAAAGACAGGATTGGTTCCCTCTTGATTGCTGTGGGGCTGATGTTTTTCCTGGAAAATTTCATGACCGTGGTCTGGAGCCCTAACCCCAGGGCAGTTGTAACCTCGTATGGATTCGTGGTGTTCCACCTGTTTGGAATAAATCTCACCTTGACCCGTTTGATAGGATTATTACTCGCTCTTCTGGCGACCCTGGGGGTCTTTCTATTTTTAAATAAGACCCTTATTGGAACAGCCGTCAGGGCTACTTCAGAGGACGTAGAAGCCAGTACTCTGATGGGAATCAACCCTAACCGGGTCAATGCGGTGGCCTTCGCTATCGGCATTGGGCTTGCGGCGGTAGCGGGCATCAACCTAGCGACAACCTACTCTTTTGACCCCGTTTATGGTTTTGATATTGCTATAAAAGCTTTGATAGCCTTAACGCTTGGGGGCATCGGCACCATGTACGGTGCCCTGCTAGGTGGTATTTTCATAGGGTTCATCGAGACCATGGGGTCCTATTATGTAGGCGCTGGATGGGCTCAAGCCATAGTTTTCGCGGTATTTTTACTGACGCTGACCCTCAGACCTTATGGTATCTTCGGGAGAAGCAGCCAAAAAGCATAATAAATTATATTAAGGAAATGAAAAATAGGAGTTCTTTGTCTGAACAATCCGGTGGGGTAAAAAATCCTTATAATTTCCTGAAGTCGCTGATACAGACCAGGTTGAAACGGAACAGGGTATACTTAGGTATTACCATTCTTGCGATAGTAGCTTTTGGCGCGTTACCATTCTATGTTAATGTCGATTCTTACTTTGTTTATTACCTGTTTATTTGCTTCGTCTACATTACTCTCGCCCAGGGATGGAACCTGGTGGCGGGATATACGGGGCAGATAAGCCTGGGCGGGCACGCCTTCTTTGCCCTCGGGGCTTATACAACTGCTATAATCTGGCTCCACGATTTAACTAAAACATGGTATTATTTTGACCCGGTGGTCATGGTCATCAGCGGGCTCATTCCAGCAATTTTTGCGATCATCATAGGCATGCCATTACTATCCCGGCTCCGCGGCGATTACTTTTCCTTCGGCACCCTGGCAGCTGCCGAAGTCCTCAGGATAGTGATTTTAAAAGGGGGCAGCTTTACACAGGGAGCTATGGGGTTACGCCTCCCGGCCGCTAGCTTCTCGTCAATGAATCCCTACTACTGGACCGGCTTTCTGCTGGCCCTTGTTGCGACTTTAGCGGTGTATTTCATAACCCGGTCCAGAGTCGGGCTGGCTCTCCGGGCCCTTAATGAAGACGAGACGTCAGCGGCCTCACACGGAGTCCATATCCTGTTTTTTAAACTCTTTGCTTTTACCGTCTCGGCTTTTATCACAGGAATTTGCGGCAGCTTGTTTGCTTATTACCTGTTTATTGTCAGCCCTCTAGGCATAATGAACCTTAACTGGATGTTCTACCCTATCCTTATATGCGTATTGGGGGGCAACGGGACGATTTTAGGCCCTATTATCGGCGCTTTTGTGGTAGCGGCGATTTTTTCCTACGGGGATGTCTTTGTGGGGCAGGTACACCCGATGCTGACGGGTCTACTTATCATCCTGGTTATGAAGTTCATGCCCACAGGCATCATGGGGCTTAAGGACAGGATATCCCCTCGCCGCTAGGAAATATTAGCGGTGCTTTCATGTCAGCCAGTTAAAAAATTACCCCCGGCTCTCCTTATCTTTTTAGGATTGCCGGGGGTAGTCTTATGGTTTACACCATGAGCATTGATTTTAGGTCATTTTTACCGCTTATTCCAGGGTGGCATCAATTTGAGCGTCCACACTTTGGGATCTATAGGATAAACCGGCATACGGTCGCCTTTATACCACTGAAGTGCCACCGGCGGGATAGCAGAAAGTCCCTGCTTATCGAACGCCAGGTCGCCGTTGGTGGTGCCCTTAGCCACGAATGTCCCGCTGTAGAACACATCCCTGACTTTGGCTGAATCCAACGACCCTGCCTGCTCGATAGCCTGGGCAAGAGCCTGGACAATAGAGTAGAAGTTCCCTATGGTGACAGAGGTCTTGTCCTTACCAAATTCTTTTCTAAACCGGTCTCCGATGTCCTTTGCCCCTGGCTGCCCCAGAGCCTCCGCCCAGTGTCCATCGCTGACAATGTAATCTGAGTCATTGCCGAGGGCATCCCTGAACTCAACGGGCCAGAATCCTTTCGCGCCCCATATGTACTTTACGTTGAAATTATTTTCTTTCATCTGGCGTATTAGTGTGATACCGTCAGCCGAACTGCATAGAACCACTAATGCCTCAACACCAGCCGACCTCATTTTAAGAATGGACGAGGAGAAGTCCTTCGTTCCCGCAGTGTATGCCTCGTAGAGAGCCAGCTGGTAGCCCAGTTTCGGTACGGTTGCCGAAGCTCCGCCTCCAAAGCCCTGCCCATCCGGGTCGTCCGGAACTAAGACGCAGACCTTGGTTGGCCTCTCACTTGCAGGAATTGCATCCAGAACCATCAGCGAGCTCTCCAACAGTTTGCCAGCGTAAAAGAACGAGTCCGCAACCCAGGAGAATTTTTGAGCTAGAAATTCCTCCGGCCAGAAGGTAGTTGAAACATAGAGCTTCTTATACTTCTCGGCAACGGCGCCACCGGACACATTTAATGGAGTGCTGACGGTGCCCAAGATAAAGTCTACACTTTCCAACTTGATGAGCTTTTCCGCAGCTGCCGCCGCCTGAGAAACGTCGCTCTGGTCATCCACCACAACAAGCTTCATAGGCAGCTTCTGGTTCAGTTCCTTGACAAATACGCCGCCTTTGGCGTTGATGTCATTGACCGCCTGCTGATAAGCCCATCGGTGCTCACCACCTACCATAGCCTCAAGACCAGTCATGGAATTGATGGCGCCCAAGAGAATCGTCTTCCCACCGGCTGCCGGGGCGGCCTCTTTCTTAGCACAGCCACTAAAGATCAGGCCACTTATTACAATAACTGATAAGATAATGAATAAAAGCTTCTTCATGATTAGTTTCTGCCTCCTTTACTTTTGTTAATTTTCCGTCTGTAAACCGCCTTAGTTACCTTTAATATCATGTCATAATACCTCCTCCTCTACCTAACAGACTTTGGTATTTTTATTTAAAATTACCTGTAACAGTATCTGTAGCCTGTTATTTTTAGCTGCCCGTTTGGCACTCTTCAACGGGGATATTATCACAGAATATCGTCGTTGTCAATGTGAACGCGGGGCTAGCTTATGGCTGTGTAAAAAATAGCGAATATCCGCTGGTACACCCCATTGATTAAACAATAGCGGAAGAAGTACAATCAGGTACAGCAAATTAATAAGATAACCTGCCGCAGAAACTGGCTGACAAGACATTTTCAATAAGAAGAGAAGACGATAAGAGGCACGCTTTATGGCGAGACCCACCCCACCGAAGACCTACCCAGCCTCATGGAAGTAATGAATACCGGCCTGCTAAAGACGGATAAATTGATAACGAAGCTGACAAAGCTCGAGGACCTGGGCAAGGTGCAGGATGCGATTGCCGCTAGGAAAGTCATCGGGCGCTGGGTAATATAGTACGATTAAGCGCGCCGGAACGTAAGGAGATACGGGCCGAAATATTTTACCTTCGGGCACCTCCAGAGAATTTCATTATAAAAAGTAATGCAATTGTTCAAAAGTGTATTATAAGTTCTTTAATACTTACTAAGGAGTGAAAAATGTTGAGCACGACGATATTTCCCGGACGTTACATTCAGGGCTATGATGCCATCAGGAGACTGGGACCAGAAGTTGCCAGATTAGGTAAAGCTGCCTTTCTAATATGCGGCAACACTGTTTATGGAAAGATTCTTCCTGCCATTAAAGAGGAGATAGGCAAATACGCGCAGGTATTACCCGAGAAGTTCCAACGCGAGTGCTGTGATATTGAGATTGACAGATTAATTAAGCTAGCGGATAAAACAAATTGTGAGGTAGTTATCGGCATGGGTGGCGGCAAGGTAATGGACACCGCTAAGGCGGTGGCTGATAAGCTGCAAAAATACCTGATAATTGTTCCTACTATAGCTGCAAGCGATGCACCCTGCAGCGCGGTTTCCGTAATTTATACCCCGGAGGGGGTATATGATAGACCCATGCCGCATAAAAGGAATCCAGACGTGGTGCTGGTAGATACAAAAATAATAACCGAAGCCCCGGTAAGGTTTCTGGTTGCCGGCATGGGAGATGCTTTATCAACAATATTTGAGGCTGAGTCCTGCCAGAAGAAATACGTAGCCAATATGACTTTCACAGGTGACATCGGCTCGATGACGGCCTATTCCTTGGCTCATCTCTGTTATCAGACGCTTCTTGAGTACGGACTGGCCGCGAAAAGGGCTTGCGAGGTGCATTCAGTTATACCAGCCCTGGAACATATTATTGAAGCGAATACCTTGTTAAGCGGATTGGGGTTTGAAAGCTGCGGTCTGGCAGGAGCACACGGTATTCAGATAGGGTTTACCGCTCTCAAAGAAACCGAAAACTACCTGCATGGAGAAATAGTCGCTTTCGGTACGCAGGCTTCCCTGTTTCTTACAGATAGAAAAAACGAGACTATAGATGAGGTTTACACTTTTTGTGAATCACTTGGCCTGCCGACCACGTTAGCCGAGATAGGCCTTCCCAACGTTTCGGATGCAGCTTTGGACAAGGTTGTTGAAGTTATCATGGACAAAGAGAATCCCATTCATAATGAGGCAATACCCGTTACTAAAGAGTCGGTTATTGCAGCTATCAGGATGGCTGACCACTTTGGCATACTGAGAAAGCAGGGATTGAAATAATAGGCTTGGGCGGCATCTTCAACAATACCACCTTAATTCTCTGCAATCGCGCTATTTGGTCCTGGTGCTTGGTGGAGGGAATGGTCCGTCCATGCCATTTAATGTGATAGAATAACCGCCATCTACCGGCAACTCCACACCGGTAACGAAATCAGAGGCAGAGCTAGCCAGGAAGATGGCGGCACCACCCAGTTCGTGAGTTTCACCCCATCGGCCCATGGGCGTCAGTGAAGCAATGCGGTCTTCGTGGGTCGGGTCGGCCTTTCTCGCCTCTTCTCCCAGGTCAGTCTTGTACCATCCGGGCAGGATAGCGTTGACCTGAATGTTATCCGGAGCCCACGCTACTGCCAGACTTTTCGTCAACTGTACTATGCCACCTTTACTCGCACAGTAGGCAGGTAACAATGCCGAGCCGAAAATTGAGGCCATGGAGCCGATGTTGATGATTTTGCCTCCTCCTTTAGCCTTCATATGCGGATATACTGCTCTTGCGCATAGAAAATCACCCCGGAGGTTGGTATTCAGCACCCTGTCCCAATCATTGATGGATACATCTTGAGGTTTCTTGCCCTCAACAATACCGGCATTATTAACCAGTATATCGATTCTACCAAAAACTTCTATTACCTTTTTCACCATGGCATCAATCTGTTCCTCATGCAGTAAATCTACTTCTATGCCCTGGGCACTGACCCCGTAATTCTCTTTAATTTCTTTGACTGCCCTGGCTGTCTTGGTCTGGTTACGTGCGGCAACCGCGATACTGGCACCTTTCGAGGCAAGGGCACAGGCGATGGCCTTACCGATGCCTCCATTCCCTCCGGTAACAATAGCGACCCTACCCTCCAGACTGAATAAATCATTCATGTTTGCCTCCAATAGGTTAAATTATAATAAAATTTATTCTCCGGCCTTCTTGAGACGTCAGGCCAATCTACTTTTCATTGACCTTACAGTACTCCGTTGACTATATCGAGTTTAATAATAAATACGCTATTTAGCTAATTTTATACCCACTTTTTGTATCGCAACATGTGATAGTGATGAATCAGCAGTAGCTCCATGCCAGTGGACTTCGCCCGCGGGAATAAATACGATGCAGCCCGGGGTTACGGTATATTTTTTATCCTTTGTAGCTATGATGCCCTTGCCTTCGGTCACGTAAAGAATTTGCTCCGAGTCATGGGTGTGAAAGTTAAGCCTGGCCCCCGGACTGAAGGTTACGAGCGCTGCTCCAAACCCACCCGTCTCCTTCGTGTCAATTAGCGGTCGCCTGTTAACCGGTCCTTTCTCAACAATCTCATCCTTCAACTCGACGGGTTTGATGTTATTGCTGTTGACGACTATCATTTTACCCTCCTGATTATCTGTAATTTTTACTATTTTATTTAGACGTACGTACCTGTACTCCTGTTGTTTTTTCCAGATTAATTATTACTGAATCGACACCTTTGTCAGCCAGACCTGCCGTCATGGCATCCTCGAGGTCTTTTGCCACCGCTTTTCCTACTGGAAGAGGTACTCCACATTCTTCACCCAGAGCCAGGGCTAAACCAATATCTTTGTAAGCAAGACTCACCTTGAATCCGGGCTCGAAGTTACCTTTAAAAACTGTATCGGGGTACTGCTGTAAAGTCCAACTATTTCCGGTGCTAACCTTGATTATTTCGTATAGCACATTGGGATCAATACCAGCTTTTACGCCAAGCACGAAACCTTCTGCCGTGATTGAGCCGCAGGCTAATCCAATCATGTTATTCACTAACTTGGCGACATTGCCACAACCTGCATCGCCCACATGAAAGATTTTTTTACCCATCGATTCCAGGACTTTCCTTACTTTTTCTAAAGCGGTAGGATCTCCTCCGACCATAATAGTCAGCGTGCCCAGTTCAGCACCTTTTGTCCCTCCGCTTACCGGAGCGTCCATTACAGTCACTCCTTTAGCCCTGGCATCTTTAGCTATGCGCCTGATAGTCGAAGGAGAATTAGTGCTCATATCTATATAGACATCCCCCTTCTTCCAGCCGAATTTCAGACCATTTTCTCCATAAACTACCTGTTCCACAATTTGGGGGCTTGGCAAACAGGAGATAACTATCCGGCAAGATTCCGCTACGGCCTGAGGCGTGCTGGCCCATTCTGCCCCTTTCTCCAGCAAAGGTGCTGACGATTCTTTTTGCACGTCGTTGACAACAAGTTCGTAGCCAGCCGCCTGTATATTCCTTGACATATGTTTCCCCATTTGTCCAATTCCAATAAAACCTATTTTCATTCTTTCACCTCAATACTCACTACGGCTACAAACCTTTGATATGACCCATTATCGCAAAGTATGTAATAATTTGTAATTACCTGTCAATATTATATTATGTGCGGCACCATCAAAGTTTTAAATACCGTCCATGGTTGATGCCTGATTTAACCCTTCGTTAGAAGGTTCAAATTACCGATTTCCAGACAAGCTACCTGACGGTGCTTTCCTCCACACTGGCACCAGAAGAATAAAGGATATTGCGGCACCCGCCGCAGCCAGGACGAATGACCAGGCAAATGTGCCTGTGGTATCGGCTATCCAGCCAGCGATTACGGGAGAAATAGTTGAGCCAACACCTAAATACAGGGTCCACAGGCCAACAATACTGCCAGCAGACTCCTTGGAGAAATAGTCTGAGGCTGATGCTGCATACATCGACCAGACAGCCCCGTAGCCAAGCCCGAAAATGGTAGTGAATATGGTCAATGCAACACCCTGCCCGTACGCCATTCCTAAACTACCTCCAGCTATCAGCAGGGCACACACCATCATGATGTTAATTCTTCGTATTTTATCAGATAGAGAACCCAAGACGATTTTACCAATTACAGCGCTTATGCCTACCACGGTTATCAGCCCAGCTGCCATTTCGTAAGGGAGGGCAAGCTCCTGGGAGGCATAAGTGGTCAGGAAAGTAAATGGTATAATTATGGCAAAACCGGTAAGCAGATAAGCCAGACCAATGAGCCAGAATCTTACGTCACGTAAAAGCTTCAGGTATATGGCGCTGACGGGCTCACGGCTATGTCGTTCAAGCCTTGTCCCATTGAGTACGGATGGCTCTCCTGGGTGGCTTCTGATCATAAGTAAGTTCATTATTGCCACCGCGAAACCTAAAGCGCCCAGAATCATCCAGCCTGTCCTCCAGCTATGAGCGCCGACTATCACCGGCAGGGCGGCGCTGCTACCAACGATACCCAGGGCACTACCAATATCAACAAAAGCTAGTGTCTTGCCTTTATGTTTATCGCTGGTCCATCTTTGTGCCAGTGCCATGACAGGAGCCCAGCAGGCGGCGGAGCCAATGCCAGCCAATGTAAAGAACAAGCTCGCTTGAATAAGTGACGAGGCGTAACCCATGAGGAATGTTCCCGCTCCAAGTATAGCGGCAAATAGGGTAAGAAGCAGGCGTACATCATATCTGTCTCCTATCAGGCCAAGCAGAGGAGAGAAGACCGTGTAAGCTATGAAGAATGAAGCATAAATCATTCCTGCCTCAATCTTGGAGATAGCCAGAGAGGGAAGCATCTCCGGAAGAAGTACACCGTAGCCATATCTGATAGAATATGATATGAATACGGTAAAGAAACAAGCCACTAATACAGCTAGACGTTTATTCATA
>CAYQZZ010000049.1:0-16056 GCA_964422155.1 uncultured Dehalococcoidaceae bacterium
TGCCGGAGGCTATCTTAAGTCCGCCCATCCGATGGCTGGGGGAGACCTTCTGCGGTCAGTCGCTGGAGCAGCAGTTCGTCCCCTTTACCTACCCCGCCCCCGGCTGCTCCGAGGTTAAAATGTTCTACCGATACGGCGGTTCCTTCCTGGGCACGATGACTGACACCAATCGCTACGTCAGGATGTACCAGAGCCCCAAACTGGAGTTCGTCGTCAACCAGGACTGCTGGTGGTGTACGGAAACGCATCTGGCTGATATTATCCTGCCGGCCTGCACCAACTTCGAGCGTTGTGACATCGGCGAATGGGCCAATACCGGCGGCTATACCCATCACGGCTCCAATGCCTGCAACCACCGGGTCGTTGTCTACCAGCACAAGTGCATCGACCCTCTTTTCGAGTCGAAATCGGACTATCAAATATTTACAGAGCTTGCCGGGAGGCTGGGCATCAAAGAGAAATTTACCGAGGGCAACTCTGAGGAAGACTGGATAGAGAAGGTCTATATCTTTTCCGACCTGCCGAAATACATATCCTTCGAGGACTTTAAGGAAAAGGGGTATTTCATCGTGCCCATGCCGGAAAACTATAAGGCGACGCCCGCCCTGCGCTGGTTTTACGAGGGGCGTGAGTGCGATACGCCCGACCATTTCAACCCGAAACGTAATACGAAGAAGGGTAAAGAACTGGGAACTTACAGCGGCAAGATAGAGTTCGTCTCACAGAGCTTGAAGAAACACCTCCCCGACGATAAAGAAAGGCCGCCTTTACCCCGCTATATCCCCAGCTGGGAAGGCTATAACTCGAAGCTGGCGAAGAAATATCCCCTCCAGCTTATCACCCCTCACCCCCGGTACTCCTTCCACACGCAGCATGACGCCAATACGTCGTGGCTGGGCGAGATTCCGGGCCACCGCGTCGGGAAGGATGGTTATTTCTGGCATCCCGTGCGCATTAATCCGGAAGATGCCGTCGTCCGCGGCATCAAAAACGGCGATACCGTGAAGCTGTATAACGACCGCGGCGCTGTGCTCTGCATCGCTGAGGTCACGGAGAGGATGAGGCCGGGGGTTTTACACTCTTATTACGGCTCTGGTAAGTACGACCCCCTCGAGCCGGGGAACCCGGACAGCATCGATAAGGGCGGCTGTGTTAGCATCCTGACGCCCTCCCGAATGCTTTCAAAGAACGTTCCCGGCATGGCGCCGAACTCCTGCCTGGTGGAAATAGACAGGTGGGAAGGGTAACTAGAGTATAGTAAAGTAAAGAAAAGGACTGGTAAGAATATGGAAACTTTAATGGAAATTATCAAGAAAAGAGTCAGCATCCGCGCCTATAAGGACAAGCCGCTTTCCAAGAAGGTGGTTCAGGCCATTCTGGAAGCTGCCCGGTACGCGCCTACCGCGAAGAACCTCCAGCAACTGGAATACAAGGTGATTACGAGCAAGTCTATGATTACAAAGCTCTCGGAGGGGATTGACCAGGTTATCAGGAAGGAGGGCTTCCCTGTGAAAGGGCCACCCGGTGGCCGGCCCGGTGTTTTCCATAATGCTCCGCTCCTGATAATTATTACCGCCCCGAAGGAGAATAGGTTCAGCGCTTCGGATGCAGCCCTGGCCGTCCAGAATATCATGCTCTATGCCACCTCCATCGACCTGGGGTCGTGCTTTATCGGGATGGCGAAGCTCATCGAGAGGGACAAAAACCTGCTTAAGGCGCTGCACATTGCGGACGATAGGAATATCGCGGCGGCGGTTATCTGCGGCTACGCTGATGAGAAGCCCGAGCCCAAAGAGAAGAAGCTCAACGCCGAGTTCTTCAAGTAAGCAGGGTATTAGCAATTCATTGTGTCATTCCCGTGAAAACGTCCTGATACTATCGGGACAGCATTCGAATACTGTCATTCTGACCCCGATGAAATCGGGACAGCCTGCGCTGGAATGACAATACATAATAAAGAGAAGCAAAGAAAAGTGTAGAAAGAATGGAGCGGAAGACGGGACTCGAACCCGTGACCTCCTCCTTGGCAAGGAGGCGTTCTACCGACTGAACTACTTCCGCCTGGCCGTTTCATGGTGCCGAGGCCCAGAATCGAACTGGGGACACGCGGATTTTCAGTCCGCTGCTCTACCATCTGAGCTACCTCGGCGTGACATTCAGAATTATACAATTTACGTTAACTAAAAATCAACTCTTTTGTGAATCTGTACTTGCCAACCATACGTTGAGCAGAATAACGTTTTGGGGCTGGAATAGTAGAGTCTGATCTTGCTTCCTCACAGAGGGCAAATATTTGACACGTGTGTTATAATGTTGCATAAAATAGAACCTAGAAGGAGGAAGAAATGCCACCTATTTTCAAAGCTTTAGCAACAATAAGCGCTTGGACACTGTTTATCTGTTCATGGTTAATGCTGCTTGGAACCACAATTGGCATGGGTACCCGTGGAGACCTATTTAGTGATGAGGTTCTGAAAATTGGGGACGCCATTGCTTTCGCACTTGCCGCTGTCGGCATAGTTTTGTCAGTAGTTGTCATGAGACTCAGGCAAAAGATGGAATAAGTTAACTATTCATCTAATCCCAAGTGTTCGCTTACCCTTAACCAGAGGTTAATAAACATAAGCAAGTATCATGGGTGTTGCTGCCCTGATTTTAGCTTGCGTTACTGCTAAGTTAAGAAAAACTGTGGAATAAAGCGGTTCTCTAGGTTGAGAATCCATGTTGTTCATACGCAGAGCAGAATGACGTTGAGCGTAATCTATAGTTTCCTAAACAATCCCGCCCGGCAGGCTATTGACAGACTCATGACGCTATGTAAAGATATATCGTTATAGTTTTTTACCAGGAGCTTCACCTGTCTCAAACGATAGTCACCGAAGAAACTCCTCCTAAAAAAATCTGGGGTCTTCACCCCAATATCTTCTTCCTGGGGCTGGTCAGCCTCGCAATACAAAAAACACTGGCGCTGCTAAAAGAAAAGTAAATGAGGTTTCGTTTAATCAGTCTCCTCTCCCTCGACGGGAGAGGTAAGGGTGAGGGTGAGTTCTCAGGTGTATAAAATGCCCCCTCACCTTAATCCTCTCCCTCGGCGGGGAGAGGAGAATTTTTATTCCAATATAATATTATCAATCAGCCGCACCTTGCCGAATTTCACCGCCATCGATACCAGCGCCGGGGGCCTGACCCTGTGTATTTCTTTCAGCGTCTCATTATTAGCGATGCTGATATAATCGATGTTGGCCAGCGGCTCTTTCTCGATAAGCTCGGTCATCTCGTGGCGTATCGTACCGGCGTCTTTCTCGCCCTGTGACCATAGCTCCTGTGCCAGTGTC
The DNA here is from genome assembly GCA_964422155.1 of uncultured Dehalococcoidaceae bacterium. GTDB lineage: Bacteria > Chloroflexota > Dehalococcoidia > Dehalococcoidales > RBG-16-60-22 > JBGPRB01. The sequence goes on from CAYQZZ010000049.1 coordinate 3,336, forward strand.
AACGCTCGGTAAAGGACAGGGGCTACCTGACGCTGCTCGCGCGTGAGTCTGGTATTGCGACTGCTCATCGCCAGGCCGTCGGGCTCGCGTACCGTGGGACATACCATTATTTCCAGGTTCATATTGAGGTCGGCCACCATTTTCTTGATAACGGCCACCTGCTGGGCGTCCTTCTGCCCGAAATAAGCCTTGGCCGGCTCCATGATATTGAACAGCTTGTTGACGACGGTGGTAACGCCGCGGAAATGGCCGGGTCGCACTGCCCCTTCCAGCCTCTCCGTGATGTCCTTGACCTCTACCCAGCTATCGTACTTCTCCGGGTACATCTCTAAAGCCGACGGCATAAAGACGATATCCGTTAGCGGCTCCAGCATGGACAGGTCGCGCCTGGTGTTGCGCGGGTAGCTTTTAAAGTCCTCTTTGGGTCCGAACTGCGTGGGATTGACGAATATGCTAACCACCACTGACGGGTTTTCTTCTTTGGCTTGCTTGACCAGCGACAGGTGGCCTTCATGGAGATAGCCCATGGTCGGCACGAAGCCCACCGACCCGGCTATTTTGTTCCTTGCCTGCCGCATCTCGGCAATCTTTTCGATAACTTTCATGAAATTTCACGAGTATTGTCATTCCCGCGCAGGCGGGAATCCAGAGGAGGCGATAAGGGGAATGGATTCTGGCCCTCGGGCTGAACTCGGGCTGAAGCCTTCGCTAGAATGACAGGGTTTATTTCAATCCTTCCAACTCCGTTAATACCGTCTCGTCGATAATAAAACTGTGCTTTTCGGTGGGGAATTTGCCGGACTTTACCTCGTTATAATACTCGGTAACGGCGCTTGACATAATATCAGCAAGCTTGGCATATTGCTTGGCGTGCTTGGGCACGAATTCGGTAAACGAACCCAGAATATCGTTGATAATCTGCACCTGGCCGTCGCAGTAGGGACCGGCGCCGATGCCGATAGTAGGAATATTTATTTTCTTCGTTACTATCGCCGCCAGTTTGTAGGGTATAGCTTCCAGGACGATGGCGAAAGCCCCGGCCTGTTCCAGTACCCGGGCATCCTCAATAAGTTGCCTGGCAGCCTCCAGGGACTTGGCCTGAACCTTGAGGCCGCCCAGTTGATGGACTGACTGCGGCGTAAGCCCCAGGTGCCCCATCACCGGAATCCCGCAGTCCACGATTCGTTTAACCTTATCGGCGACAGTAATACCGCCTTCCAGCTTAACCGCCTGGGCGCCGGCTTCCTGGATAAAACGTGCCGCATTACGCATGGCGTCCTCAACGCTGACGTGATAAGTCATGAACGGCATATCGCCGACTATCAGCGCCTTGCTGGTGCCCCTGACCACTGCCTTGGTATGATGAATCATGACATCCATGTCTACCGGTATCGGTGTTTCGTAGCCGAGCACGACCATGCCCAGGCTGTCCCCGACCAGTATCATCGGTATACCCGCATTTTCCACCAGTTTGGCTGTGGAGTAATCGTAAGAGGTGAGCATAACTATCTTCTCACCTTTTTGCTTCATCTCTTTAATCTGGTTAATCGTAACTCGCATGGCCTCTCCTTAGGCGAATATTTTTTCATCCAGCTTCGTCCTTCCTTTTAAAGGAAGGATAGTATTTTTCTCATCGACGTACACTATCTTCGGCCTGTAATTTTTCGTCTGCTCTTCAGGGACCTGCGTATAGGTCAGGATGATGACGATATCCCCTTTGACAGCGAGTCGGGCGGCGGCTCCGTTCAGGCAGATTGCACCGCTGCCTTCCGCGCCTTCGATAGCGTAGGTAGTGAAACGGGCGCCGTTGTTGATGTTGAGAACATGTACCTGCTCGTAGGCGAGGATGTCGGCCTCTGCCATGAGCTTCCTGTCGATAGTGACGCTGCCTTCGTAGTCGATGTTGGCGTCGGTGACGCGGGCCCGGTGGATTTTACTCTTTAACATCGTTCTCATTTGATTTCTCCCTGAACGTATTTTGTCAGTTCGCTATTAACACGATTTCCAGTTCGCCGGCTTGCTTTTTATCGATTTTGCCCTTGGCCAGAGCAATGGGAATAGTCTGTAAACCGAGCTCTTTGTAGGGAAATAGCAAAGCTGGGGCTTCTTCACGCAGGACTTTAAGATGTTTGTTCACTGTGCCGATATCGCCGCGGGCTATCGGGCCAGTCAGGCATTGCGGTATGCCGATATTTTCGATGTTGTTCAGGGTGCCGCGGATTAATGGTAGGAGGGCTCGGGTAGCCTGGTCGGAGGGGATGGAAAAGGTCTGCCAGAGGTCGGTGGCCATCTTGACCAGCGTTACCATGTAGTTACTGGCAAACACGGCGGCGGTGTGGTAGGCTACCTTGTCGCTGGCTTTCAGTTCAATATAGTATCCGTCGAGAGCCGCCGCCATATCCTTGAGAGTGTCCAGCAGTGGCCCCCCGGCCTCTATGGCGAATGTCGAGCCGGGAATATTGTCTATAGCCTGCCTGACGCCGGCGAGGGTCTGGAGGGGATGGAAACAGCCTACCATGGCCCCGGATTTTCTGGCCGGCTCCAGAATATCGGTAGAATCGGCGCCGCTGCAGTGAATGACGCTCCGCCCTGCGGGCCATTTTACCTGTGAGACTACTCCGGCGATAGCGTTATCAGGGGTTGTGATGAAAATGAGGTCCACGGCATCGGCTACTTCCTGGCTGCTGTTCAGCACGCGGCAACCGGTGACTTCTCTGGCCAGTTTTCTGGCAGAGGACCGGCTCCGGCTGTACACGCCCGTCACCGCATAGCCCTTGCGGCTTAAAAGAATCGCCAGGGCGGTTCCTACTGTTCCGGCTCCGATAAAACCAACTTTGAGCATCCCTCTCCTAAAACGAAAACCCTCTCAGATATTACTGAGAGGGCAAACTCATTGCTCTATAATTCTTGCCGTCTCGGTCGTATCCGATCCAAGCGACTTAGTTTGTTAAGGACAAATGCTCTTAACTCACCGCCATAACGGTCGATGGTCACTAATATTTTATCACGTATATTCTCCATTTGTCAATGTGGTTAGGTATACAATTAAATCACAACTTGGCTTAAATATAGTCGAGGTGCTATAATTTCATCATTGTTGACGATTGAAAGAGGCCTGTAATAGAAATTATACCGTCCATAGACCTGCGGAATGGCAGGTGTGTCCGCCTGTACCAGGGTAACTACAACCGGGAAACAGTCTTCTCCGACGACCCTCTTGATGTGGCTCTGAAATGGCAGTCCATGGGGGCGCCCCGACTTCACATCGTCGACCTTGATGGCGCCGCCACCGGGGAAATCCGCAACCTGGAAATTATCAGGGATATCGCCAAAGCTATGTTAATACCTATCCAGCTCGGCGGTGGTATCCGCGATATTGAAACGGTCCAGGCACTGCTTAAAGCCGGCATCGAGCGTGTCATCCTGGGAACGGCTGCTGTAGAAAATCCTCTCCTCGTTGCCGAGGCCTGCCGCCGCTTTCGTGAATCGATAATCGTCGGTATCGATGCCCGCGAAGAGTTCGTGGCGACGCACGGCTGGGTAAAGAATAATGACATCACCGCCGCGAACCTGGCTAAATCCATGGCGCAGATTGGCGTCATACGCTTTATCTATACTGATATCAACCGTGACGGTACGCTGACGGAACCTAATTTTGCGGCGATTTCAGGGATGATTGATACTATCGGCTTACCTGTTATCGCCTCCGGCGGTATTTCGTCGCTCAACCATTTGAAGATGCTCCGGAAGCTCGGCGCCGAGGGTGCCATCGTGGGCAAGGCACTTTATACCGGCGATATCAACCTGAAGCAGGCGCTTGCCGAAATAGACCAGGTGTGAAGAAGCATAGTGAAAAGGTGAATAGCGGTGAGTAATCTTAAATATAACGAAAAGGGACTTATCCCGGCCATCGTCCAGGATGCCGATACCGGCGAGGTCCTGATGATGGGCTACATGAATGAAGAATCCCTGCGGAGAACCATGAAAAGCAGGGAAGTCTGGTTTTACAGCCGCAGCCGTCAGGAGCTTTGGCACAAGGGAAAAACCTCGGGAAATAAACTCATCGTGCGTGAATTGTGGCGGGACTGCGATAGCGATGTTATCCTGATAAAGGCTAAACCCACCGGCCCGGTCTGCCATACCGGTCATAAGACCTGCTTTTTCCAGGAACTGAACGGAGACGACCTGCAAAAGACTCAGGAAGAAGCCTGAGCCGCTTCCTCCGCCTGGTCGACCTCCACCGCTTTGTTCATGGCTGCTATGGCCACTTCCAGCTGCGTATCGTCGGGCTCCCTGGTGGTCAGCGACTGTAACAGAAGGCCGGGAGCCAGAATAATCTTGACGAACCAGTTGCCGGTATGTCTGGCACCGAAATAGATAACTTCATAGCCAAGTGCCATGATAACCGGTATAAGGACAATGCGCGATAGTATCATCAGCCATAGTACCTGGCGTCCCACAAAAGCAAAGAGTATGATGGCAATTATCAGGACCAGGAACAGGAAGCTGGTGCCGCAGCGTACATGAGCGGTACTGTATGCTTTGATGGCATTTACTTCCATCGGCACGCCGGCCTCGTAGGCGTTGACCGCTTTATGCTCGGCACCGTGGTAGGCAAAGACCCGCCTGATATCGGGCAGGAGCGACATCACCCTGAGGTAAGCGATGAAGATTGCCAGCCTGATGACGCCTTCGATGATATGAAAAACCAGGGAGTTGGGTATATAGGCGTTAACCAGCTTGGTGAGAAAAAGGGGAGCGATAAAGAACAGGACGACCGCCAGGACCACCCCGGAGGCCAGCATGCTCCAGAGTGCCTTCATGCTAATCTCTTCTTCCTCTTCTTCCAGGGCGATATTGGATGAATAGAGCAGGCTCTTGATGCCCAGCACCATGGCTTCAATCAGGACGACCACGCCCCTTATCAGCGGCGTTCGCCGCATCCAGCTTGTAGAGATAGACGGCATCGGTTTGACATCGATAGCTACCTCGCCGCCGGGTCGGCGTACCGCGGTAACCACAGAGCTGCGTCCGCGTATCATTACTCCTTCGATAACCGCCTGGCCGCCATAGTTGAACTTCTTTTTAGCCGCCATACCGTCTAAAGAAAAAGGAGCCCCGATTTATCGGGACTCCTGCCTTCCCTGAAAAAATTTTATGGCTAACCTTCAATCTTGTAGCGTTTCTTGAATCGCTCGACGCGTCCTTGCGTATCCAGCATACGCCGCTCGCCCGTGAAGAACGGGTGGCAATTGCTGCATACCTCGACCTTAAGCTGCTTCTTGGTGGAACCGGTGGTGAATCTATTCCCGCAGGAACAGATTACCTCGGCATCGGTATAGTACTGGGGATGAATCTTCTCTTTCATATTACTCAGCTAACGTAACGCTGACCTTTCTCCGATTATTGCTGGTCGGCTCGTATTTAACGATGCCGTTGATAAGGGCAAACAGGGTATGGTCTCTACCCACACCCACGTTATTGCCGGGGTGAATGCGCGTGCCGCGCTGGCGTACCAGTATCGTCCCGGCATTGACCGCCTGCCCGGCAAATCTCTTGACACCAAGCCTCTGGCTCTGGCTGTCCCGGCCGTTACGGCTTTGGGCGGCTCCCTTTTTATGCGCCATCTGTTTTCTCCTCTGTCTTCTTGCGCCGCGCTCTCTTCACCGGCTTCACATCCTCCACCCCCGACGGTAGTATTTTATCGATATTAAGACTGGTGAAAAGCTGGCGGTGTCCATTCTTCCGGCGATAACGCACCTTGGATTTGTACTTGAAAACGATTATTTTATCGCCCTTGCCGTTTTTCTTCACCGTGGCCATGACCCTCGCACCGTCAACAAATGGCTTACCAACGGTGACATTATCGCCATCGCCGATAAGCAGCACTCTGTCCAGTTGAACGGTGCCACCTTCAGCCGCGTCCAGACGTTCGACGTCTATGGTCTGGCCCTCGGTTACTTTATACTGTTTGCCGCCTGTTTTGATAATAGCGTAAATTTTAGGCCTCCAAACTATCTATTTTACCAAATTTATAGCTGAGAGTCAAACATTGAGTTTTTAACGGTAATTTAGCAACCCCCAAGAGACAAACATCAAATGTCATTGCGAGCCCTTCAACTACGCTCAGGGTAAACTCCGCGAAGCAATCTCTATTGACATCTGTTGGGGATTGCCACGTCCCGATTGCATCGGGACTCGCAATGACAAATTGTTTTTTTAACAAGTCTCATAGCCGCGCTTGCAACTTTTGCCATTCTACAGCTACTCTTCTTTTAAACTCGTCAATAGTGCAGTCGGTATCGATGACAACATTAGCCTGCCTAATGCGCTTTGCATTCGATAGCTGTGCTTTTATCCGTGCCATGGTTTCCTTTTTAGAAAGGCCACCCCTTTCTATAACACGCTTAAGCACCGTGACCTCCGGAGCTACGGTAACCCATAGCTCGTCGACCTGCTCCGTCTTGCCTGCTTCCAGCATCGCCGCTGCTTCCAGCACCACTACCCTGACCCCCTGCCGCCGATATTCCTCAATTTTCGTTTTTACAATATTATCGATAGCTGGATGGACTATCCGGTTCAGGCGTAGCAGGGCTTTATGGTTACCAAAAACAATCTTGCCAAGTTTACTGCGGTCGATTTCGCCGCCGGCGGTAAGAATATCTTTACTGAACTCGCCGACTGCCTGTTCCCATGCCTGGCTTCCTTTCTTAAGCGCCTCATGCCCCACCTTGTCCAGGTCCATGATAACCGCCCCCAGCTCAGCCAGAAACTGTGCCACGGTGCTCTTGCCGCTCCCGATACCACCTGTAAGCCCGATAACCTTCATACTCGCCTGTAACCTCGCATAATTCGCCAAGAAAGACTATTTATTATATTATAGCTAATAGTATATTATGCAACTTTTCCAGAAAAAACTTAGTTTGTAGGGGTTATTTCGAGTTGCTTTTATTCGGACACGCTGGAGTTACCCTGGGTGCGGCGACGCTGTTAGCCGGTGCCGCGAAAAGCCGGTATACCGGGACATCCTGGTTTGCTACGCTATCACGCTACCTGGATATCAGGCTGCTGCTGGTCGGCTCGCTCCTGCCGGATATCATCGATAAACCGGTAGGACAGTACTTTTTCCGGGATACCTTTGACAATGGCAGGATATTCTCGCATACGCTCCTCTTCCCTGTCCTGCTTTCCGCCATAGGCTTTTATCTCCATAAACGCTATCGCCAGGTCTGGATGTTTGCGCTCGCCGCCGGCACATTTACGCACCTGCTGCTCGATGAAATATGGCTTACGCCGCGTACTTTATTCTGGCCGTTGCTCGGCTTCACTTTCGAGAAAATAGTCCTTGCCGACTGGTTATCGGATATATTCCATGAGCTATTCTCAAAACCGGCTGTTTATATACCGGAAGCGGTCGGACTGGCGATAATGCTGTGGTTCGGTCTGGTACTGGTCAGGAGAAAAAAGGTCGGCGTTTTTATCAAATACGGTAAAGGCTCCTGATGCTGACGGCTATTGCGTCCGGGTACCTACTGTAACGGATATCTCTATTTTCGTGGTGCCGCGTAATATATTAAGTACCGTTGTATCCCCCGGGCTTTTATATTCTCCCAGGTAAGACGTAAGGTCGGCAGTATCTCTGGCAGAAACCCCATCGATGGCTACTATAATGTCGTCGCTCTGGATACCGGCTGCTTTGGCCGGGCCATCGCTAAAAACATCTGATACCAGTACTCCGTTGATTGTCTCCAGAGACTTTTCCTGTACCGTCTGGGGAGTAAGGTCGATTATACTCACGCCAATCCAGGGGTAGGCGAAAGAACCTCTTTCGATGATTGCCGCAGCCACCCGTTTTACTTTATTGGATGCTACGGCCCAGTAAATGCCATCTCCCAGGTTAGGGTCGATTCTGGCCGTTACCATGCCGATAACCTCGCCGCTGGAGTTAGCCAGAGGACAGCCTGAGTTACCAAAATTTACCGCAGCATCGAACTGGAGCATGTTAGCTACCCAGTGGCCTTCTACGTCAACATATCGGTTGACCTGACTGATAATACCGGATGTAAGGGTGTCCTTCATGCCCAGCGGGATATTGCTGTCTCCCGGACTGCCGAGAGTGATGACCGGCTCCCCGATGCGTACCTTGCTGGAATCGGCGAGTGGCGGCGACTCGATAGAAGGACTGTTTTCCAGTTTCAGCACAGCGACATCGCTGTACTGGCAGGAGCCGATAGTGGTTGCTTTTGAAACCTTGCCGTCATCCATAATAATATATATCTGTGTGAGAGCGCTGACAACATGTTGCGCAGTAACTACATGTCCTTCATTATCAAAGAAAAAGCCGGAACCCACGACACTCTGTCCGTTACTAATCCTGACCGTAGCCCGGCTGAGCTTTTCATAAACATCACCGGCATTAATCACCGAACCCGATATATCGGTTTCGGCGCTGGTGACGCGTTCGTTCAGATTTACAACATTAGATGAGACTCCACTGATTTCACTCTCCACGCTGTCAATACGGGCTTTTGCCGCTGCCAGGTCCTTTTTCATAGTGTCGACCGCCGCCCTGGTTCCTTCCAGACTCCCTTCCAGAGAACTGAGGGTATTCTGAGTTTCTGTCTGCAGATTACCCAGTTCACCGCTTATGGCGTCAATCCGGGACGCCTGTTCTGCCTCAAAAGCCGTTAGCCGTTCCCCGAGTTGGTCAATATGCTGGTCGAGCGTGTAAAAATAATATCCCATGCCTCCCATGAGGACCAACAACACCACCAGGATGCCGATAATTACCTTATTAGTCATTTATTGAACTCCTTTTTTTCAGGAAGCCGCCAGCTTTTTCTTAATTTCGGAGAGCTGCTGCAGGTGCAATTTTTCCTCGGCTATTATCCTGTTTACGATAGGGACGGTACGCCGCGGTATGATATCTCTCATTTCGTAGTAAAAAAGTGTAGAGTCTTTCTCGGCGCTGATACCCAGTTCCAGCGCTTTGATATCGCTATCGGCCTGGGTGGCCATCTCGCTCGTAATCGTGTCATCGGTGAAAACGGCATTATCAATAAGCGCCTGCAAATACTCGGAATATTCCTGCGCCGGTACTTCAGCGGGCTGGTGCTCATCCGCCCGGTCCAGCATATCCTGGAAAGTCTTAAGGTGCTCGCGTTCCATTTCGACAAGCTCCTCGAAGACTGCCCTGGCCATCTCATTATCGGTCGACTTCGCCATGATGTCATAGAAGGTAATGCCTCTTCTCTCGATACCAATGGCGATATTTATCAGCTCACTACCGGAGAAGACTGTAGACATAACCCCGCACCTCCCGGGCCATTTTCAAGATGTAGTCGACCCTGTATTTCAGACCTCGATTAATATGGTATCGCCCTCAACCTTGACGTTATATTTCGGCACCGGTCTGGGGGATTTAAGGGTTTTTCCCACTGCGGCAAAAAGCCCGGAACCTTTCATCCATCTGATGACTTTCCCGTCACGGACATCAAACTGCGAGCCGTGGCGGGGGCAGGTGACAATATTTCCTTCCAGCACCCCCATAGACAGGTCGCCACCCATGTGAGCGCAGCGGTTGCCGATAGCGTAATAGTTATTCCCGACCCTGGCCAGCAGGATTTCCTGCCCCTCAATCGTTACCTTTTTCTTGCTTCCGTCCTTGAACTCGCCGGTATTACCGGCTTTGACATATTTACCCATACCATTCCCCCCTGTTGAAGCATTATTCAAGAGTTACATCTTTATTTGCCTTCTTCTTCCTTTAACAGGTCGTTAAATACATCAATATGATATTTTTCGTTATCCCTTATCCGGATGAGCAGTTCTTTCAGGCCGGCATCGTCGACCTCTTTAGAGGCTTTATCATAGGTTTCGGCCACTTCTTTCTCAATCTTGATGTCCGCCTTGAGCATATCCGACGTCCGGGTCGACTGGTCGGGCTTGGTATGCTCGATTTTCGGACTGCCGCCGCCGCCTACCATTTCTTCCGAGAGCCAGCCCATGTGCTGCATCTCGTTAATGGCCTGGTCTTCCAGTTGCTTTTTAGCCTCGGCGTTTTTGGTCATGTAAGAATGAAACAGGTACTGTAGAACAACGGTATACTCATGCTCGATACCCCAGTCCAGCGTTTTGGCGACGCTGTCCTTACGGTTGCCCCGCAGGTCTTTCATGCCTTCTTTTTTAGCTTTCTCGATGAAATGCTCGAATTTGCCATGATGCGACTGTTCGTCCGCAAGGATGCGTTTTAATAACCTCTTAATTTTAGGATTGTCAATCACCTTGATATGTGCCTGGTAGCTATCGATGGCGCCCTCTTCCAGTTTAACGTTATTACCCATCCAGTCAGGCACCGCTTTCCCTGCCATATTCATGGTACCCCTTTTCAGGCTGGGCTGGCCACCAAGCTCAACAATTGTCTCTGCCAGCCAGTCCAGATGCCTCATTTCATCCCGGGCGATGGCCTCGATTTCGCAGGCCATTTCACCCTCACCTATGGCGTAAGCATGGCTCAGATACTGAATGATGGCGCCATGTTCGTCCTGAAGGTCGAGGTTGAGCAGTTCGACAATTGTTTTCTTTTCCATCGGTCACCGCACTTGTTTGTAAGTACTTCTAATGGTGTCATTCTGAGCGAAGCGAAGAATCCGTAAATAAGACACTTCTACTCGACCTTCTTAAATTCGCTCTTGGCAGCCCCGCAGATAGGGCATTTCCAGTCATCGGGTAATTTCTCGAAAGGTGTCCCCGGGGCGATGCCGCCATCGGAATCTCCCAATGCCGGGTCGTAGATATAGCCGCAAACAGTGCATTCGTACTTCGCCATCTTATTTATCGCCTCCTTTTTCCTTGGCGATATAGCTGGGGGCGGTCTTGGGAGTGGTGCCCCGCTTGACCTGGTAGTAGTATTCGTATGTCATGCATGGGTCTTCGGTAAGGACTTCGGCCGCCACAATCCTGCCGATGAAAATAGTATGTGTGCCGACATCAATATCCTGGATTACCTCCGCTTCAAGATAGGCGGTGGCATTATCGAGGATTACGGGAGACCCGGTCTGACCGACCTTATAATTAACGATTTTTAATTTGTCCACGTCTCTGCCGGATTTAAAGCCGAAACCACCGATGAAGGAAAGCGGTGTCGCCTGGCAGAGCACCGACGCCGAAAATACCTTGCTGGCTTTGATGAACTCGTGTGTCAGATTGTTCTTGTTAATGCTCACGGCGACGGTCGGCGGCTCCGAGGTTATCTGGACTATGGTATTGGCGACCTGCCCGTTGAGCCTGTCGCCCTGGTGGGAGCTTACGATATACATGCCGTAGCCGAGTTTATGTAGAGCGTTTAAATTCATTTTCCTGCCTCCCGTTACATGACTTCTTTCTCGCTGGCTTCTACCGCCCGCTTCAGCTCCGCGCTCAGCATCGGGGGCAGCCCCTCGATATCCACCCGGAGGAAGCCCCTCACGATAGCTGCCGTGGCTTCTTCCTTGGTGAGTCCTCTGGCCATCAGATACTCCACCTCTTCTTCGGCAATCTTACCGATGGCGGCTTCGTGGGAGAGGTCGATACCGACCAGATTACCTTTAAGCTCGGGGATAGCGTAAATGGTGCCTTTTTCACCCAGAATCAGGCCGCGGCACTCGAGATGTCCCTTTACTTCCGGGGCATTCCCTTCTATATATCCCCGGGCGGTAATATTACCACCGACGGTAATAGCACGCGAAATAATTTCCGTCCGGGCACCTTTAGCATTGAGAAATACCCGCGAACCCACGTCTATGGAAGTGCCCTTTCCGGCTACCAGGATGCTGTTATACCTCACGGTGGCATTTTCGCCTATGCATCTGGAGGTGGGATACATCTGCAGCGAATGGACCGGCTTCATCAGCAGGTAGTTGCTCAGGAAAAGGCCGCCTTCTTCGATGATGGTGGTGGTGCGGGGACGTACCGCTGTTTCCGGGTTCCAGCTGTGTATCATGGTGAAGGTGACTTTAGCGCCCCGCTTGATGTAGAACTCAGAAATCCCGATATGCAGTCCGGGTTCATCTTTGGTAGCGGTGGCGCAGCCGGTAATGATGTGGAGTTCCGAGCCTTCCTCGGCGATGATGATATTATGCACGTTTTGAACGAGCTTCGCCTGTGCCAGGTAGAGACAGGCCTGGACCGGAAAGACGGTTTTCTGCCCGGGCAAAGCCCTGATGAAGTAACCGTCATTCTGGTTCAACTCGACATTGGCGGTGTACTTGTCGCTGTCCACGGCTACCGCCTTCCAAAAGTAGTCCGCCAGCCAGTCGTATTTCTCCAGGGCATGGCTGACCGCCATTACCTCCACCCCATCCTGCCTGATGGAGCTGTGGATGGTTGTATTGTCCATCTGGAGGTAGGTCCCCGACCTCTGGCTGGTATCGTCCAGCATGACGCCGGCACTCAACATCTGCCTCTTCGTCTGGGGAGGGAGCTGGGAGGGGTCAGCCTGGTAGGGGTGTTCCTCGCCGGAACTGACATATTTGCTTAAATCTATATCCTCACCGTAGGCAGCCGCTTTACCGGCCGCCGCTTTAGCTTTATCCTTGGAGTTCTTGGACGCTTTAATTTTACTCATTTGTCGGTATTCTCCCCAGATAGCACTTTACGCACTCGTCATAGCCCCTCTCCCTGATTGTTGCCAGCATTTCATGAGGGTCGCCCACACAGCCGATAGTGCCATCGCACATGACAT
>CAYQZZ010000050.1:0-15158 GCA_964422155.1 uncultured Dehalococcoidaceae bacterium
GTCGGGGTGGTAATGGCGTCGGGCGGATACCCCGGCAGCTATAAGACCGGCTTCCTCGTCAGCGGCCTGGATGACGTCGATAAAGAAATCATGGTGTTTCATGCCGGCACCAAAGCAGGAGGTGCGGGGCAAGTGCTCACCAGCGGCGGGCGGATTTTAACCGTGGCCGCCATCGGCAAAACGCTGGCAGAAGCCAGAGAGAAGGTCTATAAGAATATTGCCAGAATTAATTTTGAGGGGTGTTATTATAGGAAGGATATTGCTCAATTTAAGTAGTATGGGGAGTTTTAGAGGGGCAAAGCACCTCTTCACTAAAGTCATTGCGAGGAGCACATTCGCTTCGCTCAGTGTAAACTCCGTGACGAAGCAATCCCGAAGTAACAATCCAGCGATATGAGGAATGAAATAGGAATTACCGGAAGGTGAAGATGGTGATTGCCACGTCCCGATTTCATCGGGACTCGCAATGACAGAAACCAGAGAGTTAGGTAAAACGCAATGCCATTAGTAGCAGTGGTCATGGGTTCAAAATCGGATGCCGAAATAATACAATCGGCGCTGGACGTGCTGACCAGCCTCGGCATAGAGCACGAGGTCAATGTCATATCGGCCCACCGCACCCCGGAGAAAGCCAGAAAATACGCTCAGTCCGCCCGTGAGCGCGGTATCGAGGTTATTATTGCGGCGGCGGGGATGGCAGCGCACCTCCCCGGCGTCCTGGCCAGCTGGACCACCCTGCCGGTAATCGGCGTGCCCATGGCCAGCGGCGAGTTAAAGGGGGTGGATGCCCTTTATTCTATAGTCCAGATGCCCGCCGGCATACCGGTGGCCTGCATGGCGATAGGCAGCGCCGGAGCGAAAAATGCCGCTTACCTGGCGGCCGAGATTCTGGGGCTGAAACATGATAATATTAGACAGGCCTACGAAAAATACCGGAGCGAACTTCAAGGAATTTCTTAAAGAGGAAGAATATAGACAATGCTTTAATGTCATTCTGAGCGAAGCCTGCTTGCGCTAAAGCTTCAGCGAAGGCAAGCGAAGAATCCGTGACCATTCCCTTAAAGGACGGATTCTTCAGTCGTCCCGACTATGTCGGGACTCTTTCAGAATGACATTGATGGACACTCTCAAAGACGTAGTTTGAATTAGCTATCTGAATCGGAATATAATTCGTCGGAAGAATCGGCAGACAAAGGAGACGGTAATGATAGAGCGGTACTCCCGACCCGAAATGAAAAAGGTATGGTCAGACGAGAACAAATACAACAAATGGCTCGACGTAGAGATAGCCGTCTGTGATGCCTGGGCTGAGCTCGGTGTTATCCCCCGCAATGCCATACCCAAGATAAAGCTGGCCAAGTGCAATCTCAAGCGCATGGAAGAAATCCTCAAAGAGACCCGCCATGATATGACTGCTTTCCTCGGCTCCGTAGCCGAGAGCATCGGCAAGGAGTCCCGTTTCATCCATTTGGGCCTGACCTCTTCCGATGTCATGGACACAGCCACCAGTCTCCAGCTGGTCGAAGCTTCCAACATATTGATTCAGGACGTCAAGGACCTCACGGCCATCCTGGCGCAGAGGGCGATAGAGCATAAATACACATTGATGATAGGCCGCACCCACGGCGTACATGCCGAGCCGACGTCCTTCGGGCTGAAACTGGCGCTCTGGGTCGAAGAAATGAGGCGTAACCTCCACCGGCTTACCGAGGCAAAGAAAGGCATCTCCGTGGGCAAGATTTCGGGGGCCGTCGGCACCTATGCCACGGTGAACCCAGAGGTCGAACAGAAAGCCTGCCGCAAGCTTGGCCTCGACCCTGCCCCGATATCAAATCAGGTACTCCAGCGCGACCGCCATGCCCAGTTCGTGACCACGCTGGCTATCATGGCCGGCTCCCTGGAGAAGTTCGCCACCGAAATAAGGGCTTTGCAGAAAACCGAGATACATGAGGTCGAAGAACCCTTCGGCGCCGCCGCCGACGCGGTGACCACCGGCTCATCAGCCATGCCACACAAGCGCAATCCCGAGCTTACGGAGAGGGTCTGCGGCCTGGCCCGGCTGGTTCGCGGCTTCGCCCTTACCTCACTGGAAAACATCGCTTTATGGCACGAACGAGATATCAGCCACTCTTCCAACGAGCGCGTTATCCTCCCCGATGCCTGCCTGGTACTGGACTACATCCTGGCACTTTTCACCTCGGTGATGAGAAGGCTACAGGTCTACGCGCACCAGATGAAAAAGAATATGGAACTCACGCGGGGCCTGGTCTTTTCGCAGAGAGTTATGCTGGCTCTTATCGATAAAGGGCTGAGTCGGCAACAAGCCTACGAGATAGTCCAGAGAAACGCCATGAAGGCGTGGAAGGGAAACAGGAGCTTCCTAACCCTGCTTAAAGCAGATGCCGAAGTTTCCGCTGCCATACCATTAGAAGAGCTGAAAATACTATTCGATTACCAGTACTACCTGCAGCACGTGGACGAAATTTTCCAGAGACTGGGCCTGACCAAGAGCCAATGGCAGGGAAGCATCCCGGAAACTACGGAGCTCGGGCCGAGGGCGATATAAGCCGGTGTCTTAAAAGCATTTGTAAGGGAATAGCTTTAAAGGTGTAAATCGATGGATAATCACGAGTCTACCGTATTAATGAAAACAGACCTGCCACTGCCAATATTTATCCGCGGCAAGGTTCGTGATACATATAACCTGGGCAGCCATCTGCTCATCGTAGCTACCGACCGTATATCAGCCTTTGACGTAGTGCTTCCCAACGGCATCCCGCTTAAAGGACATATACTGAACCGCCTTTCTTCTTTCTGGTTCCGGCGCACGGCCGATATAATACCCAACCATATGACCGAAGCTATCGACGATGTACACAGCCTCGATTCCTATGTCCCTAAGGAAAGCCGCTTTGCCTATCCATCGTATCTGAGGGGTCGCTCTATGGTCGTCAAGAAAGTAAAACGCATACCACTGGAATGCGTGGTTCGCGGCTACATTTCGGGGTCGGCCTGGGCGGAATATAAAGAGCACGGTACCGTCTCGGGGAAATCCATGCCCGGCGGCTTACAGGAAAGCCAGGAATTGAAACAGCCTCTTTTCACACCGACCACCAAGGCAGAGACCGGCCACGATGAGCCCATCACCGGAAAACAAATCATCAAGCTGGTCGGCCTCCGCACCGCCCTGGAGCTGGAAGAGAAGAGCGCGGCGCTCTATAAGTCCGCATGTGAATATGCCCTGGGCAAAGGAATCATCATCGCCGATACCAAGTTCGAGTTCGGCGTCGACAACGGCCGGCTCATACTCATCGATGAAATATTAACTCCCGATTCATCACGCTTCTGGGATGCCAGCAAGTACAAAGTGGGACAACCTCAAGCCAGCCTTGATAAACAGCCCGTCCGCGACTGGCTCACAGCGTCCGGCTGGAATAAGGAACCACCCGCTCCAGCGCTGCCCCTGGACGTAATCAAAGAGGCATCAGAGAGATACGTGCAGGCCTACGAAAAAATTACATGTCGCAAGCTGGCAATCCTGGAGTAAATCTCTACCGTTCCAGAAAAGCCTTGGTGCTGGGCAGCTCCCCGGCGATACGTTCATCAATCCTGGTAGCGGCGTCCAGGGCCCGTCCCAATGCTTTAAAGAGCGCTTCCGCCTTATGGTGGTCATTGCTGCCGTATAAGACCCTGGCATGCAGATTTAGCCTGGCTTCGATAGCGAAGGATTCCAGGAAGTGGCGGACAAGGTCGGCAGGAAAGCCGGACAGGTCGTTGCCACTGAAAGGCAAGTCCAGAACCGCATAGCCCCGCCCGCTAATATCTAAAGCCACCGTTACCAGTGTTTCATCCATGGGCACTGCCACACTAGCCATGCGCACGATGCCACGCTTATCTCCGAGTGCTTTTCCAAAGGCTTGTCCCAGACAGATAGCAACATCTTCGATAATATGATGCGTATCGTCACCGGTGGCTATTAGCTTTATGTCAAATAATCCGTGCCGCGCCAGCTGAGATAAAAAGTGGTCGAAAATTCTGATTCCGGTGTTGATATCCCACCGGCCGCTGCCGTCGATATTCAACTCCAGATTTACACTCGTCTCTTTTGTCTCTCTTCCTATAATAGATTTCCTGCCTTCGTCCAGCAATGATGACATTAATTTCATAGCGCCCTTTAAAAACGTTCCGCCGACCGGTATTTTACCGGTACGCGTCCTCTGATAAAGCGGACGGCTGCATCCGATTTTTTCCGCCATCTGCTGGTCGGAGTAACCGCGGCTGTTCTGTATATGCACTATTTTCTTTAATATTTCATCGGCCGAGTCCATTGAATTCCCCCTTCGATACGCATGATATCTTACTGTTAACTATTATAACATAATTTCATATTTTGTCAAGATATTATCATTTATTTGTTAACTATTGTAACATATTAATTTATTGATGATGTTACTTTATGGCTTGAACCGAGAATCCATACACCCACCCTCCCCAAGATTCTTCGCTTCGCTCAGAATGACAACAGGGAGATTCTGAATTCCAGCTGGAGTTTATCCCGATTTCATCGGGGCTGGAATGACAACAGGGGAAGCGAGAGTAACACCAAACCGTTATTAACCACTAATAGAGAAAACTGAATGCCCATTCCATTTCTGGCTAAAGCCAGGCTTACAGCTCACGGAGGGCTTTTAGCAGGGCATCGGTGTGCTCCGGTTTGCCCACGCTGACACGGATGCTGTTCTTTAAAAGCGGCCTATCGAAGTAACGGACCAGGATTCCCTTTCGCTGGAGTTTCTGGTGAAGCTCACCGGCGCTGCCTTTTAAAACGGCGCAGTAAATAAAATTCGCCTGAGACGGGTATGGTTTTAGCCATGATATCCTTTTAAGCTCAGCGAACAGCCTGGACCTTTCGCTAATGATAGCCTTCACCCTGCCTTGCAAATAGTCAAGGTCAGCCAGGGACTCACGCACGGCAATCTCAGCGGCGACGCTAACGTTATGGGGGATTTTTATCGCCATCAGGTAACCGGCAATCCGCGAGGGAAAAATGCCGTAGCCAATCCTCAATCCGGCCAGTCCGGCCCACTTGCTGAACGACCGCAGCACCATGAGATTATTATAACGGCCGGTCAAAGGCACGACCGTCTCTCCGCTGAACTCATAATAGGCCTCATCAACGACAACGGGCACGCCGGTTTCGATAATTTCCAGGATATCCTGACGGGGTACGATATTACCGGTGGGGTTATTGGGGGTGGCCAGGAATATCAGCTTGGTCTTGCCGGTGATAGCCGCCTTAATCCCTTTAACGTCCACAGCGAAATTATCATCCCTGTTAACGTTAATCACAGTGCCGCCGCATATCTCCGTGCTGAAACGGTAAATATCGAAGGTGGGCACAGAGTTTATCACCTCGTCGCCGGGTCCGACAAAGAGTCGCACGATGAGGTCAATCAGCGAATTGCTGCCATGACCCGCCACGATACACCCGGCAGCAACACCGGCATATCCAGCCAGCATTTTACGAATCTCCTGCTGTCCGTCGTCGGGATAGATATTAAAGTGCGGACAATTGGCCAGTGCCTTCAGCACCCTCGGAGAGCAGCCGTAGGGATTCTCGTTAGCGTTCATCTTAACGATACTATCCAGAGGCACGTCCACCTTGCCCTCCAGGGTGTCCGGAGAGGTACTGGCACTGTAGCCAGTGAATCCCGCCAGATGAGAGCGAATCAACTTCTCTATTCCATCAGAATCAGCCACTTATCTGCCTCCCTGACCTTTATCCTCAAGACGCTTTTCCACGGCGCGGGCATGGGCATCAAGCCCCTCAGCCCGGGCGATAACCGACGCCGCCCTGCCCAACTGCTTTATATCCGTTTCATCGGTTTTCACAAGGCTTATCAGCTTAATAAAATCCAGGATATTCAGCGGCGAACCGAACCTAGCCGTCCCTCCTGTTGGTAACACATGACTCGGCCCGGCCACGTAATCGACGAGAGCTTCGATAGAGTTTTCCCCCACGAAGAGACACCCGGCATTTCGAACCTTATTAATGTAGGAAGTTGCATTTGCCACGGCAAGGCAGAGGTGCTCCGGGGCATAAAGGTTGGCGAGCTCTATCGCCTCATCAATGCTTTTTATGACGGCAATCAGCCCCCGTTTCTCCAGAGATTCGGCGGTAATAGCCTGGCGTGACAGAGTTTTCAACTGCTTTTCAATTTCACGGTTCACCCCATCGGCCATTTTACGCGAGGTAGTTATCATAATTGCCGAAGCCAGAGAACCATGCTCCGCCTGAGCCAGAAGGTCGGCAGCGCAATACTCCGGATGAGCCGTTTCATCGGCAATAATTATCACCTCGCTGGGCCCGTAAAGTCCGTCAATGCCGACCACGCCGTAGACCATCTTCTTCGCCAGCGATACAAAGATATTGCCCGGTCCACAGACCTTATCCACACCGGGAATAGATTCAGTGCCATAAGCCAGGGCAGCAATCGCCTGGGCACCGCCGACAGAGAAAACGCGGTCGACGCCAGCAATTTTCGCCGCCGCCAGCGTTACCGGCGAGACTTTCCCGTTCGACTGCGGCGGCGTCACCAGGATAACCTCTTCGACACCGGCGACCCGGGCCGGAATAGCCGTCATCAATAGCGACGAGGGCAGTGGCGCCGTAAAACCGGGGACATGCACGCCGACACTGCGCAGCGGGCGCACCAGCCAGCCCAGCTTCGACCCGGTACTTTCCCACAGGAGCTTTTTCTTCTGCTCTGTATGAAAAGCGGCTATTCTCCCGGCGGCCAGCTTGAGCGCGGAGAGAAGCTCTTTATCTATATCCCGGTAAGCCCGGCTTATCTGCTCCTTATCTACTTCCAGTCGGGTCAGTTTGACATGGTCGAACTTCTCGGTGTAGTCGAAAAGGGCAGCGTCACCCCGCTCACGCACATCATTAACGATTTGCCTGACTAAATGCTCCTGGTCAACATCGGCCAGCGTCCCTTGCGGAGTCCGCCGGGACAACAATGCTTTTGCTTTCTGAAAGCCCTCAATGATTTTCATCTACGCATCCCCTGTGGCTGCCCGCACTCGCTTAACGATAGCTTCAATCCGCCTGCCCTTAGCGGGGTCGGATACAGCACTGATACCGCCGATAAGGCAGGCTGTAGACTCAAAGAGCGTATCAATAATTTTAAGGTTGTGCCGGGCTATTGTCCGGCCGGTCTCCGTATTTTCGATAAGCAAATCAGCATCTTCCGGCAGGAACGCCTCGGTGGCGCCCCACGTGGGAATCACCCGGTAGTGTCCAAGATGGTTGTCACGGGCATATTTATCAGCGATATTCACATACTCCGAAGCTAAACGGAACGGCTCTTCTCTGGCCGCAATAAGCTGCCGCAACCCACCGGTATCATTTACGGAAAGCTCCTGACTCACCACCGCCACCAGCCTGACCCGGCGTAACTTCAGGTCCAGAACCTCTTTTACCGGGCTCGACGGGAACTGTGCCAGGTGGTCGGCAAGCCAGTCCCGACCGGTAATGGCCAGGTCGAAATTCCCGTTGGCAACCTGCAACGGCATGTCCTGGGGTCGGATAACCTTGACCGAAACCCCATCGATATCAATTTTCGGGCGCCGATTGCCCGTCTTAGACGGATAATCGTCTATTTTAATACCAGCCCGGTTCAATAATGCAACGGTCTGCTGCTGCTGGTGGCCGTCGGGTAAAGCCAGCCTGACGGTATCATCAGCGGATTCCCGGGCGGAAAAACGCGCGGCTATCTTCTCCTGATTTAATTCCTCTTTTTCAGGCGCCCTTTTTTCAACCTCCATCAGCGTGTCGCAAATAGATGTTACAATTCTATCAAGATTCCTGTTTTCCCAGCTATTCCTGTTAGCAATGAGAAAGGCACTGAAGTCCAGCACCCGGCTCACCGGCACCATGCCGCAGGCAGCCAGTTCCGTCGATGTCCCGACCGAAAGCAGCACCATATCGGCATTCTCCGGGGGGTAGGCCTCGGCGGCGCCCCATACCGGGAAGACACTGAAGCGGCTCAGGCGCTTTTTCAAGGCAAAAGCCTCCGCCATGTTAGGATACTCGCTCGCGATACGCACCAGGGTCCCATTCCGCAGCAACTCTACCGGCGAGGAGGCCGACGCCGCGTAAAGCGTGCCTTTCCCATACAACAGGTCTTTGACCTTGACGAGATCGCTGCTCGGATATTTCGTCAACAGTTCTTCTATCCAGTCCAGGCAGCAAATCCCCAGGTCATAGTTCCCCATGGCTATCTGGATGGGTATATCCCTCTCGTGAAAGACCCTGATAAGGAGGTCCGGGAACTTCTGCGACCTTGGCCGGTAGAAGCCCATTTCGGAGTGATATTCATTGAGACCCCAGTCCGCTTTCTGGAGCATAGCCGCCGTCTTCCGGAGTAAACGCCCTTTAGGCAGGGCTATTTTTATCGCCACCTTCCCCCTCCATTAGCCTCAGGACTTCATTAATCGATTGAGCATCAATCCTTACGGACTTAATGTTATCAACCAGCGTAAATACCGGTGCTTCATCGCGCACCTCAAGTGTCCACCTCATATCTGATTTCCGCCCATCAAGGTCGAACTCGGCAATATAACCAGCCCTACGCAGGCTGTCAGCGGCTTTAAAAGCCTGCTTCACGGCATCGGCATCGCCAGCCTTCACCCTGACCACAATTCTTTTAGGTAAAGGAGGGGCGATGGCTTCCGTTTTCACCAGACTCATCAGGCGGTCAAGGTAAAGAGCGAACCCGGAAGCGGGTACGTCGCCTCCCCCCATAGATGGAATCAGGGCATCATACCGCCCTCCCCCGCCTATTTTCTCCTTGCCGATAAAAAGCTGGAATATCATGCCCGTATAGTATTCGAACCCGGTCCCAGAAGCTATATTTATCTGGTATTTCAACCCCAGGTTATCCAGAAGAGCCACGGTCTTAAAGAAATCATCGAGAGGCGTGCGTATTTCGGGCACACTACGGGTCAGGAGAGCCCTCTGGTTCCTGAGAAATTCCGGCGATTGCCTATTCAGACTTAACAAAGGAAGGACGTTTCCAAGCTCCGGCGACTCCCGGCTTATTTTAGCCAACGCTTCCGCATCACCATCGAGAATACGGTCGAGCATCCGGTTCTGCTCTTCCTCACCCAGACCGAGTTTTACCAGCAACGACTTAATCAGACCGGCGTGCGATAGCCTTAACTCCACGCCTTTCAGCCCTAATTTTTTCAGAATTTCCAGAGACAGTGCTATCAGCTCGGCATCCGCCATGGCGGACCCCGCCCCGATAAGCTCAGCGCCGCACTGCCACCTCTCCCGCGTTTTCTCCCCCGCCTCCTCAAAAATGAAAATGCTCGTGGCGTAAAAAAGCCTGGCCAGCTCCCGGCCCTGCATGTTTTCGATGTACAGTCTGGCTACCGGGATGGTGCCATCAGGACGCAGCACAACCCTCTCCCCGCTCCAGCCATCCCAGTCGAGGAAGGAGTATACCTTACCCAGCTTACTTGGCGTGAGCGTCCCCGCCGAAGTAAATAGGTGCAGATACTCGATGGTCGGAGTCCTGACCTCCCGGTACCCCCATTTTGAAAAGCAGTCGCGGCAAATCCCCTCAAGCAGCCGGAATACCGTCATTTCCGCCGGGGAAAGGTCACGCATTCCTTTACATCTCTGGATTTTCATACTTTTTCCCTATAACCGGAACATAAATACTATATTAATTTACACTAATTTACGCAGCTATTCAATTCTGGCTATTCGAGGGGAATCATTTATAGAATATTTATCGCTCAATTCTAAAGATTTATGCCCTATTTATTTTATCTGGCGTAGAATGGGATATCGAAATGAACCAGCGATAAATTCAAGCGGATTTTACGCACGGAGGAAAAAGTCCGCACTTATAGCATTCGGGAGGTCGAGTAACCATGCTGGGTATGACAACTACTAATGACCCCGGTACATCGGGTATCAGGGACATCGCGGAAGCTTTAGGCGGCGGTATCAAGGAAAGCTCCCTGATGATGATAGAAGGCGAAACCAAGACCGGTAAGAGCGTATTGACTCAGCATATAGCTTACGGAGTCCTGCACTCAAGAGGTAGTGCGATAGCCTACTACTCTTCGGAATACGGTTCCGACGGCCTGATTGCCCAGATGGAATCGATGGACCTGGAAACCAGACATGAGGTGGGGACCGACCGCTTCCGAATTTATAAAATGGATACGACCAATGTTTTAAGACGCGGTGAAAAACTACTCAAACTCATCATTGAGCATATTTTAACACTTCCTCCACGATTCAAGCTGGCTATCATAGACTCCCCGTCACTATTCATGATTCGTCTCAGCCCGCGAGTTAAAGTAGATTTTCTGCAAGCGTGCAAAGAACTCTGCGAACATGATAGGTCGATTATCCTGGTAATAGACACCCATATTTTAGAAACCAAAGCCCTGATGCGCGCTTATGCGATGAGCGATTACTACTTGAGGCTCAAGTCCCAGGACCCGCTGCTTGAACCGGGCCAGATTGACACCCGGGTCATCAAAATGCTGGAAGTAACCAAACTCGGCGGTGCGGAACGGCGGGGGGAAGGTATCAAGTTTGAGATAAAGCCCAATATAGGCATCCATATTCTTCCATTTGTGCGAGTAAAGGTCTAGCAACAACGCTACCAGAGGCGTTACTTTATTCAATTCTGTTTGCGTTTGGCCGTTCCCCGAAGTCACTGCAGGATATAACCAAAACCAAATAAAACCCATTATTCCATGTCTATCTCTACCCTGCCTGTTGTGGTATTATCTACCTGTAGCCAGTTCAGTCCAGAGGTAGATAGAAAATCGTGGTAAAAAATCTTTCGCCGTCAGCAATTACCAGAGGATTGAAGACCAACTTCATCGGGCAAAAAGTCATATACTATCCACGTCTGCCTTCGACCATGGACGCCGCCCGGCAAGAGGCCCGGCGGGGGGCTAAAGAAGGTACTGTTATTATTGCCGGAGAGCAGACCGGGGGCAGGGGCAGATTAAAGCGTACCTGGCTTTCACCTCCAGGGAACATAGCTTTATCCATCATTCTTTATCCGGACATAGCCAGTCTACCCTACCTTGTAATGATAGCTTCGCTGGCAGTGGTTCACAGTATTGAGACAGTCACCGGCCTGAAAACGCAGATAAAATGGCCTAACGATATACTTATCGGCGGAAAAAAGGTATGCGGAATTTTAATAGAGAACGAGGTGAGGGGGAACAGGGTAGCCTGTGCCAGTATCGGCATCGGTATCAATGTCGATTTGAAGGTTTCCGACTTCATCGAGATTTCGACCACGGCTACCAGTTTGAACAAAGAATCGGACAGCGTTGTTCTGGGGACGAAAATAATCAGGTCGCTTCTGACCGAATTGGAAAGGTTATACCTGGCACTAAAGGCAGGAGAACCAATCTACGAAGCATGGCGGAATAGACTGGCAACACTGGGCAAAAAAGTCAAAGTAAAGTCAGGCAGACACACCCTCGAAGGCACCGCCGAGGCAGTCGATGAAAGCGGTGCGCTAAGGCTACGCCATGCCGATGGCACTTTAACCAGAGTTATCGCCGGAGATGTCAGCCTGCGCGAGGAATAAAAAGAAAAGCCAGCGTGGGAGAGGTACCCCCCTCCCACGCAACTGCGGCTCGTTATCTTTAACCTCGACCGGTTATTTATTAGTTTTTTCGGTATCGCCACCATATTTAGTGAAAGCTCTGAGAAGCTCCATAGGCAGGGGGAAGATTATGGTGCTTATTTTTTCCGAGGCTATTTCAGTAAGCGTGGACAGGTAGCGAAGCTGTATGGCGACTGGCTCCCGGGCGATAATGGCTGCCGCCTGGACCAGCTTCTCCGAGGCCTGGAGCTCGCCCTCGGCATGGATGATTTTGGCTCGCCTCTCTCTTTCAGCTTCAGCCTGGGCCGCCATGGACCGCTTCATTTCCTCGGCAAGCTCGACTTCCTTAATCTCGACAGTGCTGACCTTGACACCCCAGGGGTCGGTATGTTCGTCGATTATTTTCTGCAGCATTTGATTGAGCTTTTCCCGCTTGGTCAGCAGCTCATCAAGCTCGGACTGTCCCAGTACATTTCTCAGCGTGGTCTGGGATATCTGCGAAGTGGCCCTGACGTGGTCCAGTACCTTGACCACGGAATCCTCGACATTAACTACCCTGAAGTAGACCACGGCATTGACCCGGACGGTGACGTTATCCCTGGTGATGACCTCCTGTGACGGTACGTCCAGAGTCACCACTCTCGTGTCCACCTTCACCCACTTGTCAACAAAGGGGATGATGAAAAAGAGGCCGGGACCCTTAGCCCCCACCAGCCGCCCCAGGCGAAAGACAACACCCCGCTCATATTCAAAGGCAATTTTGACTGACATGAAGACGACTAAAAGAAAAACGACAGCAATAATACCGATAGCAATTGGGCTCATTTATTTACCTCCTTTATTGTTTCCTAGTTACCATTAACTTTAAGCCATCGACCCCGGTAATAATCACCTCCTCTTCGGGTTCTGCACGGCCTTTATCGACGACGGCGGTCCAGTGTTCTCCCTCGACAAGCACTAAACCTTTCGGGTCCAGGGCTATTTCCACAACAGCTTTTCTACCAACGAGTTCTTCTCTCCCGGCGGCTATTTTCCTCTGATGGGCATGGACTACCCAGATAACCACAAAGACCAGCAAGATAATTACAACAATTATTATAACGGCTAACAACCAGGCATCGATATATAGCAAAGAGAGCCTCCTTTGCTTCTTTAGCTTAATTTGTTAAGGTATTTTTTGCTTTTTAATGACGTACAGCGTCAGGCCGTCAATCCTTTTAATAACCACCTCCTCGCCGGGTTTCACCTCACCACTTTCGGAGATAGCCGTCCAGCGTTCACCTTTGAAGAATACAGTACCTTCAGGGTTCAAAGCAACTTTTACCGTGGCTGTCTTGCCTATCAGGTCCTCGCGGCCGGTCTTAGCCTGTTTGCGGTGAGCGACCACGGCACGATGGATAATAAACGTAAGAGCCCCGGTGATAATAATTGTTACCGTGGCAATAAGCCAGGGGTCAATCTGGAATACGGGAGATGCCCCTTTAAAGAGAATTAAAGAGCCAGCAACCAGAGATACCACGCCACCGACGGTGAACAAGCCGAAGGAGGTCGAGAGCACCTCGCCAATAAAGAGACCTATGGCTAAAAGTATTAAGAGTATCCCGGCGTAGTTCACCGGCAGCACGCCCAGCGAGTAGAAAGCCATCAGCAGGCTGATGCCGCCGACGATTCCCGGGAAAATAAGGCCGGGGTTAAATATTTCCGCCATGATACCTAACGTGGCCACGCTGAGCAATAAATAGGCGATATTCGGGTCGGCGATAGCATACAGGAACTTCTCGATGGTCCCCATGGGGACATCTTTGATGACGGCACCCCTGGTCTGCAGAGTGACCTGCTGGTTGTAAAGGAGGGTCACCTGCCTGCCGTCCAGCTGAGCAACGAGGGTTTCGAGGTCCGGAGCAATCATATCGATAACATTCAATTCCAGGGCCTCTTGCTCGGTGGCGGAAACACTTTCCCTGACGGCTTTTTCCGCCCACTCCAAATTACGTCCATGGGCTTCGGCCAGGCTCCTTATTAAAGCGGCGGCGTCATTTACCACCTTTTCCTCCATCGTTTTAGACATGGCTTGTTCGCCCTCTTCGCCGATACTCACCGGATGAGCGGCGCCAATGGCGGTATTCGGCGCCATGACGGCCACGTGGGCGGCTATGGTAATGAAGACACCGGCGGAGGCAGCCCGTGCTCCGGCTGGTGATACGTACACGACAATCGGTACGTGGGAGTTGACGATAAGCTGGACGATATCACGCATGGCTTTATCCAGTCCGCCGGGCGTATCCATCCGGATGATAAGGGCCCGGGCACCATTATCCTCAGCCTGTTTTATGCCGCGTTCGACGTAATCAACAAGGACGGGATTGATGGTGCCTTTGATGGTAATAACGTCAATCACGGGTGTCTGCGCCTGGGCACCGGTAGCTAGAGAAATTGCCAGCAGCAAGAACGTAAACAATAGAATGATGCGCCTGATTTTTATCATCAATTTAGCCTTTTATTTTTCCTATTATAATTGTATAACAGTTTTAATGCAATTAAAAATCATCGGCACCGTTGTTGACAACGGCATCTGACTATGATATTATTAAATTTGCGCCCAAGAGGCGTTTTTGTACCTTAACAACTGGATAGCGGTAGGAAGTTTTAAACCAAGTAAATCAATTTTTTTGGAGAGTTTGATCCCGGCTCAGGATAAACGCTGGCGGTGTGCTTTATGCATGCAAGTCGAACGGTCCGCCGCAAGGCGGATAGTGGCGGACGGGTGAGTAACACGTAAGTGACCTGTCCTAAAGTGGGGAACAACTCGCCGAAAGGCGAGCTAATACCGCATGTGGTCCTTCTCGTAAAGGGGAAGGACTAAAGTTCTTCGCAAGGAGGACGCTTAAGGAGGGGCTTGCGTCCGATTAGCTAGTTGGTGAGGTAACGGCCCACCAAGGCGACGATCGGTAGCTGGTTTGAGAGGACGACCAGCCACACGGGGACTGAGACACGGCCCCGACTCCTACGGGAGGCAGCAGCAAGGAATATTGGGCAATGGGCGAAAGCCTGACCCAGCGACACCGCGTGGGGGAAGAAGACCTTCGGGTTGTAAACCCCTTTTATTGGGGAAGAATAATGACGGTACCCGATGAATAAGCCCCGGCTAACTACGTGCCAGCAGCCGCGGTAATACGTAGGGGGCGAGCGTTATCCGGATTTACTGGGCGTAAAGCGGGCGTAGGTGGCCTGTCAAGTCGGATGTGAAATCTCCTGGCTTAACTGGGAGGGTGCATTCGATACTGACGGGCTAGAGTGCAGAAGAGGGAGGTGGAATTCCCGGTGTAGTGGTGAAATGCGTAGATATCGGGAAGAACACTAGTGGCGAAGGCGGTCTCCTGGGATGCAACTGACACTGAGGCCCGAAGGCGTGGGGAGCAAACAGGATTAGATACCCTGGTAGTCCACGCAGTAAACGATGGATACTAGGTATGGGGAGTATCGACCCTTTCCGTGCCGAAG
>CAYQZZ010000051.1:0-14957 GCA_964422155.1 uncultured Dehalococcoidaceae bacterium
CTTCCAGGCTACCATAGATGTGCAATGCCTGAAGCGCCGCGAAGAGCCTTCCGACTTGCCCGGCACGGCCGTATTTCTAGCTTCGGCGGATTCGGACTTCATCACGGGACAGTACATCGTCGTTAATGGCGGGAGCGTGCTGTTTTGATTGATAGTGAACCTATCCCCCTGACCCCCTTCCCTTGGGAATTGATGAAGGGAAGGAGGAGTGAAACTAGAGAGGGGGCTCCGCCCCCTCTCTTAAAACTCTTCCCCCTCGCCTTTCAAGGAGAGGGACTGAACACCATGGGCAGTTACATGTGCTCATTAGTGCAGAAATCCGCGAACACAAATTGTCGGGGCAGACGCTCTTCCTCACATGAGTTCACGGAAGTAGCAGTGACGCACGGGGTTGCTTGAGTCACGTCTCATTCCACAGCCATTATATGCATTGAGTTGTATAAGGTCAAATTTGTTAGAATAGTGCTATCGTTGTCGTCACAAAAAGATGTTTTAGTATATGGAATAACAAACGGAGATGGCTCCGGCCTTCAAACTTCACTACTTCTGGTTATAGTACAAAAGGCGATCTACATCTATTTTAACTATGACGCTGAAGCCTATGCCGTGAGTAACGCCAGAACGCTGCGGACTTATCTGCCAAACTTTAGTGTAAGCAGGTCGCTTTAATAAGGTGGCTTCTTAATAGCTTTATCTCTCAGCAGGGTAAAAGACACTATAGCTCCGAGGATGGCGGCGGTCATACCGACGAGTAAGAAGGTTGATGGCGGTCCCAGAGAACTCCAGACAAGTCCGCCCAGAGCCGAACCAGCTACAACGCCGATGTCCTCACAGGCTCCATATACTCCCATAGCGGTGTTCTGCCAGTTCGGTGGTACGGTATCAGATAACAGAGAAACAGCCGACGGGCCGAATATTGCACTGCCGGCACTCTGGGTGACGACGGCGGCGATGAGGCCGGGGAAATCCTTTGCCAGAGCTAATCCGGCCAGCCCGGCTGCAGTAACGAGAAGCCCCACCATCATCAATATTTTTTTGTTCTTACGGTCGGATAATCTTCCCATCGGGATGAGTAGAACCGCATTAACCAGGGCACCGATAGTAAAAAGGATGCCGACTTGCGTCACGGCGATTCCGGCTACTTCCACCGCCAGAAGGGGTAAAAAGGGACCAACGACACCCATGGACATCCAGCAAAGGGCACCAATGATACACTGGGAAAGGAAGGGTCGGGAACGGTACAGCGCTCTGGCGGACGCTGCCCTGTCTACTGGAGAAGTCGGGTCAGGTAGAACGGGCTTGACCTTTGGAATTTTTCTCAAGCCGATTATCACCAGGATACCGCCGAGCAGAACGATACCGGCCGAGGTGTAAAAGCACCACTCGTACCCCCGGGCGTCAGCAATAAATCCGCCGAGGTAAGTCCCCAGGCTTCGAGAAACGGCCATAGCAGTGGCGTATATTGCCAAGAAGGTAGCTTTCCGCGTAATAGGAACCGTAGACCCGATATAACCGCGACCCGGCCCAAAGACGGCGGCGCGTGTTATCCCCCAGAAGAGGAAGATGACAAAGATGGAGGGCGTGTTCTGGGTGAAAACGAAGCAGATGATTATGGGGACGCAAACGAACGTTCCCACGCTCAAGGGGATTCGTATTCCAACTTTGTCGGCGAGCCATCCCCCGGAGCTTTCTCCAAATACCATGCCGATCATGGCCACGGAGAACATCAAGCCCAGGACTGTGGGATTGACTCCTATTGAGGTCAGGTAAAGAGGTAGAACCGGCTGTAAAACGCTCATCGCCATCACTGCCAGACTGACAATGGCGATTACTGCGGCTAATTCTCGGTTGATAATCCTGTTCATCATTAAATCAATAAGCCCGGGATTTTTATATCCCGGGCCTAGCAGACGCTCCTTATATTCTCAGTGGCGGATTCACGTTTCTCTGAAATAGGAAATACACCAGGCCCGGTCGACGCTAACGTCGAATTGGGCGTAGTAAATAGTCCTGCGGAGAAGTCCTTTTATTCTCATGGTCTTTTATCGCCTGGAGTTTTATGAAGCCCATTCTACTATGTTAAGTAAACCAGTGTCAAGTTAAATACCGACAATACGGACGGGTTTGGAGTAATTGTACAGCAGTTTCGAATTACCAGCCTGTCTATCCATCTATCTCATATAAGGCGAAGAGTTAGGGTTACGCATACATGGTTAGATTATTCCGCAAGTCACATTTGTCCAAATTGTGTCCCACTTTCGCTGACTACATACACAATCCATCTTGTGAATATTCAGCAATACTAAAATACTTATTTCCCCAGCGAAGTAGAATTCGGAAGTTTACCTAATACTTCCAACCCATCTGCAATTTCTTTCAATTCGTATTTCTCATAAGTTTCTCGGGTCGGCCAACCGGTTTTCAGGTCCCAACCACGCAGTTTGTAATAATTGTCGACTAAATAGTTGTACTCTTCCTTACTAACCGTTTTGCCATCGGCATCAGGGTAAGCTAACATCGGAAGAACTTCATTTACTTCCATCTCACGTGTTCGACCATAGTTGCGGATCAATATGGCTCGGAAAAGGTTCTTGATACGTTCAGCTGCATTATTAATGTCTGCTTCGTTTAAATTCATTCCGGTAGCCATATTGAAAATCTCTGATTCGATGCTGGACCAATATAAATTCGGGAGTTGCCAATCGCAGCTGGTCAGAGCCTCCTTCAGCTCAGCTTTATTTTCATTCATGATAGCACACTGAGCCGTAAGTGGATTTTTCCAGGGCTCTTCGCGAACAGCACAAAGGTAATCATATGTATCATGAATGTGCGTATCGCTTTGGGAGTCTCTTGTAGAGGTCATTAGCGTCAGGATAGAAGGGAGCCAGGCTGCGATGTCAATGGAGCCCTGAAAACCCCGACCATGCCAATGGTAAGAATAACCCCAGGATGACGCAAAACTAATAGGGATATCCAAACGTTTACCGGGAATACGATTGGAAATCCTTCCCTGATAAAGAGTAGCGCCGTATTTATCTTCTCCTAGCTCAAGAATGGTACGGAGCATACCCTCAGCAAAGAGATTGCCATAGTAACCTTTGCGATAGACAATCATGTCCAGTAAGTCTTTCATAAAATCTTCTGAACTTGGATCAATATCCATACCCAGATTCAAATCATTGAAAACGCCTTCTTTTTTACCCATAACAAGCCATGGCATCAGCCAAACAATAACATCCCATTTGTTGATGCCATACTGATTGCATAGATCATTGATGACTGCACCACGATCGTAATTGGCATCCCAGAAATTTTCAGTATCACCTATGTGACGTTCAAAAAGTACCTTAGCCGCTGGGTCGTTTAAGTTAGGAGGCACGGTGCCCGCATTCGATTGCATCAAGCAAGCAGGATTGTTGTTTTGCTTAGTGACAAACGTCTGAGCTGGAGTCCAGCCGCAGTCATCCATCCACTGGAAAGCATAAACCCCAACACATTTGTTAACCTGATTAACTCTCCCGGTTCTTGAAGTGGCGCTTTTAACGTTCAGTAGAAAAAGATCACAATGTTGATTACAACCGTGACTACAGCAAACTTGCGCTTGCTTCAAGCCGCCTTCAACCGGAACACTGATATGGGGGCGGGGTCTGAAAATATTCTGGTACTTAACAGGGTTGGTCTGGTATAACGGGCGACCCATGACATGCCGGAGCTTAAGAATCCCTTCTACATCGGCTGGTATAACGCATCCTGTACCCCTGATAGTGATGGCTTTCAAGTTCTTCGAACCGAATACCGCACCGTAACCGCCCTTACCAGCAGCATTCTCGTTAGCGGTGGCAATGATAGCACTACGTACCAAATTTTCGCCTGCCGGACCGATAACGAGACTCTTTACATCTTTGCCATGTATTTCTTCAAGCTTGAGTTGCGTATCATAGACATACATTCCCCAAATATCTTTCGCGGAAAGAATTTGGATTTTGTCATCTTCAATCCAGATATAGCTGGGTTGAACCGCCTTACCTTCCAAAATTATTCCATCGTAGCCAGCAAATTTAATTTCGGCTCCGAACCAACCACCAATGCTACTCCAGGAGTATTGCTCCGGGAAACACTGAGGCGCAATCCCTGCGATCACCGTTCTACCACCGGAAGGAATCCCGGTACCTGTGGATGGACCGGTCATGATAATCAGTTTGTTTTCCGGATCTAAGGCTTTAACGCCTGGACCGACTTCATCCCAAAAGATCTTATTACAGATACCGCGGCCACCAATGTATTTAGGGACATAATCCCACGTTGATAATAAAGTGACTCCACCCGAGGTAAGGTTGATCCTGACTATCTTACCGGCATATCCATAGAGTTTATTCATTGGGGTTCACATCCGCTTTCCTTTTTCACTTAAGGAGAAGGAAAAGGTTGATCACTGACTCCGATGCAGCGTACCTGGCAGTATTCCACACAGGCTGGGCCCTTTTCCCTTGTACGGCACAAATCGCATTTAATAGCCTTCTTACTGGATATATCGAAGTTCATGCGCTTAGGTTCAAAAGGACAAGCTTTTACGCAGAGTTGGCAACCTGTACAACCTTCCGGGTCAATGTATACAATTCCTTTTTCCTCATCTATATGCATAGCCACTTCCCTCTTGGGGCAGGCATTATAGCATGGGTAATCCGAACAATGCTGGCAGGTATATACATGGTGTTCCAGTAAGATTGTATCCTGCTCTAAAAAAATACGTCTGACAGAAGGTCCCACCTTGCCTTCATGAACTAGACCGCACACAATTTCACAAGCGTTGCATCCAGCACACAGGGATACTTCCGGTGGATACTGCACAATATATCTTCTAATTCCGTCTTTTGTCATTTGTTTTATATATCTACAAATCCAAAAATCTAAATCCCAAGGGCCATCAAAGGCAATCCCCCAGCAACGTTTATCGCTTCACCAGTGATATAAGAGGATGGTTCTGTCGCCAGGAACAGAGCCACTGCTGCTATTTCCTCCGGCTTGCCCATCCTTTGCATCGGCGTCGTCTTTCCTTTGGTAACGAAATAGGCTTCCCTTTGCGCATCTGTCATATTCTTTAAACGTGGTTCATAATATTCTGTGCGTATTGGGCCGGGCACAATGGCATTAACATGAATATTGAAACTGACTAATTCTAATGCCATATTCTGAGTTAAAGAAATGACCCCAGCTTTAGCAGCATGGTAGTGCACAACAGATCTCGGCGGAGAAACAGCACCCATTGAGGAGATATTGATTATCTTTCCGTATTTTTTTTCTTTCATATATGGAACAACTGCCTTGCAACATAAAAACACACTTTTCAAGTTCAGATCCAAAATTTTATCCCAATCCTCTTCAGTTACCTCTTCAAGGGACCACGTTGTCCCAAGAGCACCTGCATTATTAACCAGGATGTCGATTTTACCAAATTTACGGATTACAGTATTCACCATATCCTGCACTTGACTGTTATTGGTAACATCACACCGTACGAAAATGGCCTCTCCTCCTATTTTTGACACCTCATCTGCAGTTTTCTTTCCTAAGGACTCTGAAACATCGGAAATAACAATCGAGCAGCCCTCTTCAGCAAACTTATGGGCCATCGCTCTCCCCATTCCTATCGCGCCACCCGTGATAATAGCTACTCTATTGGTAAGTAACATGAATTTTCCCTCCTGATAAATAAGTTCTTGACATCGATTAAAAATTAATTATAATCCTTCTTTATTTTGGGGGATAGATAGTACTGCGGTTAAAAACTTCCTGATCATGTCCAGGAAGCACAATGCCATGAATCCTGTCAATTTTTTCAAGGCTTTCTAATATAATGTCCAGATTATAATAGACGCCGTTAGGAATATGCGGTTCGGCTTCCCAGTTTTCAAATAAAGTAATTAAATCTCCACCTAAAATATATTTCCCTACCCTGGTTTCAACCACGACACATTGCATACCTGCTGAATGCCCCGGTGCTAGAACGACAGAGATACCGGATATAACATTACTATCTCCATCAACTAATTCGTATTCGGTCTTAAGCACCAAGCCCAAATCATATCCTTCTTTAACTTTGGGTTCTGGTACTATGAGATAGTCATATTCTTTTTTCTGTACAATAAAACGTGCCTTTGGAAATAAGTAGTTATTGGAAGCATGATCCCAATGAAGATGGGTCAGTATGACAATATCAATCTCTTCGGGTGAGACTCCGATACTTTGCAAAGCTTTGTCTAAAGATTCATTTTCAGTTCTAAAATAAGGTTGCCATTTTACTCCATCAGGAGGAGTACCCCCAGTGTCAACAATAATTTTATGACTGGCCCCTTCTAAATAATATGAAATCAAAGGAAAATCAATAATATCTATTACTCCACATTTGTAGGACATATTTTCCTTTTTACGCCTGATTGTACCCAAACGGAGAGGTCGGATAGTATAATTATTCATTTCCTAAAAACCACTCCTTTTATCCTTCAGGCGAATATCGGGCACCTTATTTATAAATGTTTATTTTAGCGACTGTAGATGATGAATATTAATTTTTTTTTATTTACAACCACGATAGCACTATCTAAGTCCCTGCGACTTGAGGAATTGAAAATGGATATACGGGTGTGACAGCCTGGTTTAATTCCTCCGGGATGTGGGTTGGAACTCTGGTTATCGTATCAGGTCAGCTAGCTCAGCGATGTTTACTAGTTCGTCAAGGCGATTCACAGTATTGATAATTTTCTCCCTCTTTTCCTTATCTAAGTGCCTGCCGGTTAAGGAATGGAATTTAGAAATAATTTCTGTTTTAGTGGCAGGGTTCTCAGGGTCACCTTTTGGATAATCAACATGAGCCTGTAATATTCGTCCATCATTTAACTCGGCAATTAACGTAGCCGGATATGCTCGGGGATACATAGCTTCAGCAGCAGGATCAAATTCCCACGCCACTTTCTCTGCCATGGCTAATACTTGAGCATCTTTCAGCGCTTCAGTTCCGAATTCATCCATGCCCCCTTTATTCTTACAGATCGCGGTCGCTATGGCCCATGGGAGGCTGAACTGTGCATCTACATGAGTTACCGGTTTAAGTTTTTGCTCGACGGGATTACAAAGCATCTTGATCGAGAAATCTCCAACTTTGGCCACGATCCTTTTAACATTATTCGATCGTACACCCTGGCGATACAAATCCAGAGCGCAGTCAAAAACAGGCCCACAAAAGCGACAACAGGCGTACATCTTGATACTGGTGTCCTTCATTTCCCATTTTTTGCCCAAAGTTTCCGTTATGCGTCCATAATCGAACTGATCTTTAAAGGAGAAGGCACGAATTAGACCGTTCGGCCCATCAAATACGGTTCCTGCTCCGATGAATCGCTTCTCCGCCAAAGATGCGGCCAAAACACCCCCCATTGCTGGATGACCTGCCTGGAGTGGCTTCTGCCACGCGCCCTCTCCAGTGCATTCCTGGGTGCCAGACGCAAAACTACCGGCTATGCCTAGAGCATATTTAGTTCTCTCTACATCAAATCCCATCACTTTCGCGCATGAGGTTGCAGCGCCAAACACGCCACAGGTGCCAGTCGGATGAAACCCCTGGTAATATGATTTACCAAGAAAAGATTCGCCGATGCGGATCATAACCTCAAGCCCCAAAATGTAGGATAATAGAAACTCCTTTCCTGTAACACCCCGGTTCTCACCCACAGCTAAAACTGCCGGAAATACTGCAACCGAGGGATGCATGGTGCCTTCCCTGTGGTCATCGTCGAAATCGAGAGCATGACCCGAAGTGCCATTAAGCAATGCAGCGTTCATCATAGATGTCTTGAAACCATGGGCTACTACTGAACTACGGCTATTCCCTCCCTCTGCCTTAAGCACCTCTGTCAATATGTTTATTTGAGGTCTTTTTGATGAACCTATCATACAACCTATTACATCGAGAGCAAATTCCTTAGCCTTTTCCACAGTCTCTGGTGGGAGAGATTCAAATTTTTCCCTGACAACAAACTCTGCTATTATTTCAGCCAACCGCTTTTCGTTCTTTCTAATATCCACTCGTTGCACCTCTTTATGTAACTACTTCACTTCACTTTACTTGATGGTTCAACAATCCATGTTATCATTGCAAAAAGGGCGACGAAGAAGCCATTTCCCCGGGGTATATTATTCATCGGCACCCGCGTTTTTGGCTATCTTTTATTGAGTTGCTTGGCAATGTGTTTCATGAGGCCCCCATCGTGAATTAACTCCTGCATAAACTGTGGAATAGCTTTTGCCTGTAATGTTTTGCCTCTGGAGAGGTTTATTATAGTTCCGCTGTCCAGGTCAACTTCAATCTCATCTCCTCCCTCTATATAGTTTTGCGCTTCTAGACATTCAAGAAGAGGTAACCCGATATTAAAGGCATTGCGGTAAAATATCCTGGCAAAGCTCCCGGCGATTACACAGGAGATTCCTGCGCCCTTGATAGCTCGCGGAGCAGGTTCACGGGATGAACCGCACCCGAAATTCTTACCGGCCACAATGATATCTCCGGCATGTACTTTATGGGAAAAATGCGGGTCCAAACCCTCCATACAGTGTTCTGCCATTTCTTTTGAGTCCGTGCCAGTACTGTATTGAACAGGGATAATAACATCCGTATCCACATTGTTACCGAACTTCCAAACCCTTCCTCTAAAAATCATCCTTTCGCTCCCTGCTCTACCTTTGTCCCTTCCAGATCACTTCGTCTGGGTAAGCTTACCTTCCTTTTATTGATCGAGTTTTCACGCTTAAATCTCCACTGCCACATTAAAACCATCGTGTACGGCCTCTTTGACAGTTCTGGCTTTCTGGCAATCGCCAATAATATATACGTCAGCCGCCAAATTCTTAAATTTATTCACGGTTGTCGTACGCGGCTGGAAGCCCAAGGACAAAATCACTGTGTCGGCGGCAATCGTGGAGCGTTTCCATTTGTTGTCAATGGCAATGATCCCCTTGTCTGTGATTTCCTCGATCTTCATCTCTGTCAGGAAACTAACGCCGTATTCATCTAACTGTTCGGCTAACCCGCGTGGCCAATCGGCCTGTAATGTCATATAGTCTAACATATCGATGACGGTAACCTTCTTTCCATCCTTGGCTAGTTGGAGAGCAGTCTCGCTGCCGGTGAAACCACCCCCGATTACCACCACATTTTCTCCCACCTTGGCATTCCCTATATTCACATCCCCCACCCAAAATACATTTGTTCTGGTTGCGCCGGGAAAATCAGCCGTTACCGGGTCGGCGCCCACAGCCACGATTACTACGTCGGCCTTTTCTGAGGCCACCTTCTTGGCAGTAGCCTCTGTATTGAGATTGATGGTAACCCCGGAAGCTTTTTCAGTCTGGTGGACAAGCCACTCTGTATATCGTTTCATATCAGCCTTAATTTCCAGAGCACCAGCCAGTATCAGGTTCCCCCCCAATCTACCAGTCTTTTCATATAAAATTACTTCATGTCCTCTGGAGGAAGCTGTAAGAGCGGCTTGCATACCCGCCGGGCCACCGCCTATTATTACCACCTTTTTTTTCTCTTTTGCCGACCGAATATCCGCGTAATTGATTTCTCTGCCTATAACCGGGTTTACGGAACAGCGGATAGGGTAAAAGTTCCTCGTGAGCTTGTTGCAATTGAAGCAGCGAAGGCAGGGCCTGGCGTCAGTCCGGCCATGCAACGCTTTATTCACAATTTCAGGATCTGCCAGAATAGCGCGAACCATCGCCACCATGTCCGCTTTACCTTCGGCAATAATTCTGTCAGCCGCTTCCATGCTGCTGATGGACCCTACCGTGGTAATGGGGATATTAAGAGCTTTTTTCAGTTTCTCGGCGCGATGCACGTTGTATTCGTGAGGTAAATAAGTAGGCTGGATCATATGGGGGAGAGTCCAGTTATCGCTCAGAACCCCTGCAGATACATGGAGAAGATCGATTTTATCCTCAATCATCTTAACAAATTCTATGGTTTCCTCCTCTTTCATACCCCCAGCCACAAGTTCATTGGCGCTGATACGGTATTCGAGAGCGAGTTTGTTTCCTACCTTTTTTCTAATCGCGGTCAAGACCTCGATGGCAAATTTGGCTCTGTTCTCCAGACTTCCACCATATCGATCAACTCTCTTGTTGGAGTAAGGAGAAAGAAACTGGGAGATCAGGTGTCCATGTCCTCCATGTATCATAACCATCTCGAAACCGGCTCGCATGCATCTATACACCGCATCTGCGAAACCGTTAATAACGGCATCAATCATCTCCTGATTCATCTCGATAACCCGGAACCTGGGCCTTCCCTGCCGCTTGGCCTGCGTCTCTTCCAGGTTGGTGGGTATAGGAGAAGGACCAATAGTCTCCCTGCTGTTAAGAGTAAATCTGCCAGAATGGGCGACTTCAATGGAAACCTTGGCGCCGTATCTATGGACCGCTTCCGCCAGAACACTCAGTCCGTTTATGACCTTATCATCACCAAGGTTTAACTGGAACTGGTGGGCCTGTGCATATCCGAGATCGATAGGGGATTCACCTATAGTGATGATCCCTGCACCTCCGCGGGCTATGTTTTGGTAATAGGCGACCATTTCTCTGGTGACGTAACCATCATGGCTGGCTAGCATATGAGACGCGGGACCGAACTCAATCCTATTCTTTACCTCGACGTTCCCAAATTTGAATGGTGATAAAACATGTTGGAAGTTATGCATGCTTTCTTCCTCCCTATTTATACGCAGCTAGTCATAATATCCTTCATCAGATTTGACAAGCTCATTGAATTGCGCCATATCGTGCCCAAACCACAGTTCGGCGTTATACTCTTCGGCGATTTGAAGGATGCGATTTAAGGTTTTTTTATATCCCTCAGGGTCTCTAATCACACCCGGCAGCCTCACAGGAGGCCCCAGATTCTCCTTGCAGTATATAGCATCGGAGGTCAGTATCACGTTTCCAGTTTTTGGCAATTCAAGGAGTAATCCAAGCATGCCAAACGAATGGCCGGAAGCGAAACTCAGCAAATGAATGCCATCTAAGAACTCTACAATATTCCCTTCGTTTCCCACTAATCTCCATCTCAAACCTGCTCGGATCCAGGCGTCAACATCTGCTTTGATAAAAGGGTGAGTCAGCTGATTGAGGAAGTGAAGCTTGGCAACATTGGTGAGTTCGACATCGCTAACAATAATCTCTGACTCTGTGAAGTTTTCCAGGCCTCCAGCATGATCAACATGGAGATGCGAACAGATAACGTACCGAATGTCCTGTGGATGGATACCAATTTTACTAAGGCGACTTAACACCATCTCATCGTCCGAAATCGGCCACGGCCTTGGAGATCGCTCGAGCTTGCTCCAACCAGTATCATATAGCACCAGACCCTCGGGATGCTCGATCAAAAATGTCATTATTGGGATCGGCACAACATCCTTTGGATCGACTGGAACTCCTGAGCTTACAAGTGATTCCCTCGGCATATCAGGTGCTGTACCGTTCGCCATGACATATAATTTCATATCTTTACTCACTCTTTCCTAGCCCAATTTTGTCCTGCTTCCAATTACCTCATCGGGGTGGGCAATCCTTCCCTTCACCGCACTTGCAGCCGCTACGGCGGGGCTGGACAAATAGACCTCGCTTTCCGGATGTCCCATTCTCCCTACAAAGTTGCGGTTCGTCGTCGATAATGCTCGTTCTCCTTTTGCTAAAATACCCATGTGCCCCCCGACACACGGTCCGCAGGTGGGTGTGCTGATCACACCATTTGCGTCGAGAAAAATTTCTAGAAGACCTTCACGCATGGCTTGCCGGTAGACTTCTTGGGTAGCTGGAATAATGATAAGCCGGACACCAGGCGATACTTTGTTTCCCCTAAGCACCTGTGCGGCAATACGCAGATCCTCGATTCTACCATTGGTGCAGGAACCTATTACCACCTGATCTATGTTTATATTCTCTACTTCGCTTACGGACCTGACATTGGATGGCAGGTGAGGGAAAGCTACCTGCGGTTCAATGGTGCTCACATCGTAATCTTTTACTTCAGCATAAGCTGCATCCTCGTCACTCCGGAATACTTTGTAAGGCCTTTGCGCCCTGTGCTCCAGATATTCCAGAGTGGTATTGTCTACCTCAAAGATCCCATTCTTGGCTCCTGCTTCCACCGCCATATTGGCCATAGTAAACCTGCCCGACATAGGAAGACACCCTATCACCTCCCCTGTAAACTCCATGGCATTATACAAAGCTCCATCTACACCAATATCACCAATGGTGTAGAGGATAAGGTCTTTCGCATCCACCCATTTCCGAAGCAACCCGTGATATATAAACTTTTTGGAACTGGGCACCTTGAACCAAAGCTGACCTGTTAACATAGCAGCCGCCAGGTCCGTACTACCTATACCTGTTGCGAAGGCGCCTACTGCCCCATAGGTGCACGTATGGCTATCACCTCCCACCACTACATCACCCGGCAAGACAAGTCCCTTTTCTGGAAGCAGGGCATGCGCGATACCCATTTCTCCTACTTCATAATAATGAGAGATTCCCTGTTGTCTCGCGAACGTTCTCATCCGTTTACAGTTCTCAGCAGCCTGGATATCCTTATTGGGTGTGAAATGGTCTGGGACCAGGACTATCATGGCTGGATCAAACACCCTGTTTGCTCCAATGGCCTCCATCTCATGGATTGCAAGCGGAGTAGAAAGGTCGTGACCCATGATAACATCAATCCTCGCGTTCAGTAGTTCTCCAGGCGAGACGTATTCTCTCCCTGCGTGGGCAGCAAGGATCTTTTCAGTCACTGTCATTCCCACTTTGCGCCATCCTTGTGATATTTATCAATGCCTCTCAAAATTTCCTCTTCCAGTTTCCTGTATTTTGGTAATCCCAAAAAATTGACCAGTTCATCGAAGGGA
The DNA here is from genome assembly GCA_964422155.1 of uncultured Dehalococcoidaceae bacterium. Taxonomy (GTDB): domain Bacteria; phylum Chloroflexota; class Dehalococcoidia; order Dehalococcoidales; family RBG-16-60-22; genus JBGPRB01. The sequence goes on from CAYQZZ010000051.1 coordinate 12,960, forward strand.
ACCCCACCATGGCCTCCGTCACTGTTCATTCCTTGGGACTTCAACTCAACCAGCTTGTCGCGAAGCGCTGCGTATACGGTAGTAATGGATATAGGGGGGTAGATAGCCAGAGCATAGCCCATATCTTCGTATCTTTTAATGTGTAAATAGGGGGTTTTCGGTGCTATGTTAACCAATACCGGCCCCTTCACAAGCTTGGGGATCCTCTCCAATTGATCTATGTCTCTGGGTGCTTCGACAAAGAGGACATCTGCTCCTTCCTCTCTATAAATATTGGCCCTGCGAATGGCTTCCTCAAAGCCTTCAGCTGAAATCGCATCGGTCCTGGCGATTATGACCATGTCGCCGTCTTTCCTGGCCCTAACGGCAGCCCGAATTTTCGCTACCATCTCACCTGGCGAAACCAGCTTATGTCCCTCCATGTGTCCGCATCTCTTCGGAGAAATTTGATCCTCAATCTGTATAGCTGCACTGCCGGCTTTCTCGTATTCCTCTACCGTTCTAATAACATTCAGATGATTTCCATACCCTGTATCAGCATCGGCAATAACAGGAATCGCAACCGCATCTGCGATTCGTTTGACATTGGTCACCATATCCGTTAAGGTAAGCAAGCCAATATCAGGGTAACCTAGAGTGGAGGCCGCTGTACCGAACCCGGTCATATATACCGCATCAAACCCGACCGCCTCGATCAACTTGGCGCTAAAGGCATCATATGCCCCTGGAACCATGGTTATTCCTGGTCTTTCAATTAATTCCCTTAGTCTCTTCGCTGTTTTCATAGGTAATTACCTCAATGTTTCAGTTATTTGCAGGTTGTAGATATCCCATTATCCATCGAGTTTATCAGTTATCTTGAAACAGCCTTTCCGGCACGTATACGAAGCCTTCTAGAATCCTTCGCGAAGTCCGTCCAAATGCCACGAGTTTCACCTTCGGTCCCTGCGACGTATTTTCCACGTCCACTTCAACAGGCATCGTCCCACTTGGATGGCCGATGCAAACAATCTTTGCCTCTCTGGCCCTTACCGAACATACACGGTTGACTATCGTTCCCTCGATCATCGCCGCGGCAGCCGTACAGACTGCACCTGTCCCAGGAAAAGTCTTGTGCATTGTCTGCATAAAGAAAGACCGGGAGATAAGATCGATATCAGCGCCCTCTATACGAGCTCCGTTCGTGAAACTCGTGTAATCATCCGGTTCATTGACAAAGATAATTAATGGCCGTGTAGGGCTTTCAATCCACGCCTTTGACGCGTCAGTCGCCAGCCCGAGCAATTTCGACACTGTTCCACGGATGAGCTCGATGCTCTCAAGAGCTTCGATCACCTTCGGATCCATGGGACCCTCTGTTCCTGAAAAACCCAGTGACTTGGCTTTGAAGAAACAAGCGGGATTTCCTACATCAACGATGGAGACCTCAGCTTCGCCAATAGCAGGAAACGAAATCACATCAACCGGTTTACCAGTGGGCAAAACCTTGCCCCCTAATGTCCCACTTGTTTCAGAGTAATCGAGGAGAATCTTGCTCCCCGTGCCTGGAACTCCATCGATGGCGTAATCACCTGTATATTTCGTCTTTCCTCCATAGGTAGGAACATATGCCTTTAAAATCTTCTTGGTATTGGTATTATAGATACGTACGACGGTCTGAGGTTCCTTCACCGTCACCAGTCCTTCATCGATGGCAAAGGGTCCAACACCAGAGGAGATATTGCCGCAGTTCCCTGAGAAATCAACAAAGGATTCATTTATTGATACTTGCCCCATTGTGTAGTTGACATCAGCGTCGTCTCGCTTAGATGGTCCAACAATAGCCACCTTACTTGTGAGAGGGTCAGCGCCGCCCAAACCATCGATCTGCCTTATGTCGGGGCTTCCAAATACACTCAGGATGACTTTCTCCCTCAACTGTGGACTCTCAGGCAGGTCTTTTTCATGGAAATATACTCCCTTGCTGGTTCCTGCTCTTTGGATGACGCAAGGTATTTT
>CAYQZZ010000052.1:0-14940 GCA_964422155.1 uncultured Dehalococcoidaceae bacterium
CAATAAAGGGAGATTGTCCTCCTCGAACTGACAATCTCCCTTCACTTTTTGGCTTCTTGTTACCTATATAGGTATGGGGTAAAAGCTACTTTAACTGTCATTGGTTATACACCAACATGCCATAATAATCTCAATCCATGGCAAATATTGAGTTTGCTGAAGCATATAGATTCGTACAATCTTGAGTGAAGTAAGCACAATGGAAACTTCGGAAAGACTGGCTAGGACTTGGCCGATAGCCAAATGGCTGGATGACGCCAGATGGAATGCAAGTGCCTCGGGCTCATTAATACCCGGCCCGGTGTTTGCTTCTTTAGCTCCCTCAAGCCAGATATTGGCCCACTGGCTATGCTATATCACTCTTAGTTGATAATTAGAGAAAGCCCCTTAACCTGGGGTCAAGGGCATCCCTTAACCCATCGCCCACCAGATTAAAAGCAAACACCACTAGCATGATAGACAAACCGGGAGCAAAGGAAAGTACCGGGTTCGTTAGAAGATACTTATAGCCATTGCTAACCATGCTGCCCCAGGCTGGCTGCGGCGCACTGATGCCGATGCCCAAAAAACTGAGGCCTGCTTCAGCCAGGATAATATTACCCAACCCCAGGGTTAAGAGCACTATAACTGGTGCGAAGGAATTCGGCAGAATATGGCCGAAAATAATGCGAATATTGCTGGAGCCCATGGCCCGCTCCGCCATAATATAGTCGTTTTCCCTGATACTGAGTGTCAGACCGTTCACCACCCTGGCGTATACCGGTACCGAAGCGAAGGCCAGGGCGATGATAACATTTTTCATTCCGCCACCAAGAACAGCTGAGATAAGAAGTGCCAGCATAATCATCGGGAAACACATCAGTGTATCCATAGCCCTCATAATAAACATATTGATAAGACCGCCAAAATGTCCGGCAAGCAGCCCCAGCGTGATGCCGATAATGGCAGAAGAAAACACGGTCACAAAGCCGACTATCAGCGCTGTCCTGGCGCCGTAGAGTAGCCGACTCAATGTATCTCTGCCGACATTATCAGTTCCAAGGAGATGAGCTTTACTCGGTTGAGACAGGGAACTGCCAAAGTCTGTTTTAAGGGGGTCATAGGGTGCTAGCCAGTTGGCAAAGCCGGCCGCGATAATCATCAGCACCAGTACAACAAGACCGAAGGCGACCATCCCCCGCGCAAAAAATACCCTTAAAAAGCGGCGAAACTCATTGACGTGGGGTAGGGCTATTGAGAAATTTTCAGCGGCCGCGTTGTTTCCCATCGTCAAACCCCTCCTAGCCATATCGTATTCTCGGGTCTAACCAGGCATAAGACAAATCAACCACCAAATTGGAAATCAAGATGACAACGGAAATTAGCAAAGTAATGCTTTGAACAACGATATAGTCGCTACTCAGGATGCTCATCGTTGCTAAAAAGCCGATGCCGGGAATAGCAAACACAGTTTCAACGAGGACATCGCCGCCAAAGATAATACCGACGCCAAATCCAATGAGTGTAACAACCGGAATGACACTATTTTTAAGGGCATGTTTCAATATCACAATCCGACCGGAAAGACCTTTAGACCAGGCGGTTCGAATGTAGTCCTGCCGGATAACCTCAAGCATACTTGACCGCATCTGCCGGGCGTTGGCCGCTATGCCGAAAACGGAAATACAAATGACAGGCATAACCAGTTGTCTTATACTCAACCCTAAATTGTCAAAAGGCGAAGTATAGCCGGCGATAGGGAGCCAGTGTAATTTAAGGCCAAGAGAATATATCATCAATATCCCCAGCCAGAAAACGGGAATTGTCAGACCGATATATGATAATGGCGTCACAACTTTATCCGGCCATTTACCCCGCCATATGGCCGCTATTATTCCCGCTGCGATGCCCAGAATACTACTGACTATCAATGCCGGAATACCCAGGTAAAGAGTTACGGGGAAGCGGTCTGCCAAGAGCCTACCTATTCTCTGTTTGTAAATTATCGATTCCCCGAAGTCACCATGGAAGATACCCGTTACCCAGTTAAAGTATTGCACCATTAACGGCTTATCCAGCCCGTACTGGACGCGGAGTTGTTCAATCTGGTCAAAGCTCATGTTTTCCAGATTGCCTGACCGGGCGATGTAGATAATCAATGGGTCGCCAGGCATCAACCGCATAACAAAGAAGACCAGCAGGGTTATCATGACAAGAACGATGAGCATCTGTAAGAGCCGCCGAGCTATATACGTTGTCATATCAACTTCCAGATAGAGTTAAACAGTATCAATAAAAAACCATAAAAACAATACGGTATGTGATAGCCTGCATCTTTTTTCAAAGAAGGGCTATTGTCTTTCACTCATATCCGGGTGATTCACCCCCGAATTGCCTTTTTAAACGGGGGTGAATCACCGGGTTTATTTTAAGGATTTTTCAGGCTTGTCTAATGTTTGTCCATCCAGACCCGATAGATGTGCCTGCCGCCTCCGTAACCACCCTCCTCGGGATGCTTGGATTGCACCCAGGCCTGGTTTAGTACGGCGATAGGACGCTGATATACCGGGATAACATTGAGCTGCTGGGCGGCGGCGGTCATGAGTTGCTTAGCGACAGCTTTACGGGCTTCAGGGTCATAAGTGTGCAGGCCCTTATCCAGCAGAGCAATAACTTCAGGCGGCCAATTATTCAGCACAAAAGGCAGCGACCGGTTAGGCCCCAGCCAGGCATTGAAGGAAGCGATACAGTACTTGTCATTACCTGCGCCGCTAAAGCCCAGATTCAGGCCATCCCAGCCCTTTCCGAAGAGCGATGGAAACCACGCGCCTTCAGTAAGAGGTACCAGCTCCGCATTAATCCCTACAGCCTTTAGATTGGCCTGTACGGCGGCAGCTTCATCCGGCATATTGGCATCGTGTACCAGCTTGGTTTGAAAGCCGTTGGGGTAACCCGCTTCGGCAAGTAACTGCTTGGCTTTTGCCGGGTCATAAGGGAAGCCCTTGTAATCCGGGTTATAGCCGTAAAGGCCCTTATACACCAGTTGATTCAAGGGGTCATAAATGCCTTTCCCGATTGCCTTGGCGATCCCTTCGGTATCGAGGGCATGGGCTATCGCCTGGCGTATCTTGATATCATTGAAGATTGAGTTGGACTTGACCTCGGGATATAAATACCATTGAAGGGCGTTGACAGGCCGCCCGGAATAATACGCTTTGAATCCTCTCTTCGCCATCTCCACGGTAACTGTCGGATCGCTCATCCCTTCCCAGCTATCCGCCTCCCCGGCTTCCATCATGGCTTTAGCGACCAGCGGATCGCCAACTCGCTTGAAAATTACCTTATCAAGGTAAGGATAACCCTTGTCCTTCTGCCAGTAATCATCAAATCTCTCACATGTGATAGCGACATCACGCTTGAAATCAACCACCTTGAATGGCCCCGTAGCTACCGCATGGTCTCGAGCCCATTCTTTACCGTTGGTTTCAATTGCCGTCGGCGAATAGAAATTCGCTGATAATATGGTGTACTTTGTATCGTAAGGATAATCGTTCAGGCTGAATTTGAGCGTGTAATCATCGATAATATCTATTGATATTAGCTTTGGCGCGAGAGAGAACCTCTTGTTATCTATCGCAAGCTGGTAGTTCCATTTGGCGGCCTTGGCGTTAAAATCCGTGCCGTCATGGAACTTGACACCTTTTCTCAGATGAATGGTTAGGGTCTTGGCGGCGGTATCTTCATCCCAGGATGTCGCCAGAAAAGGAATAAGGTCCTCAAAGTTGTCAGCGGGTTCGGCAAGGGGTTCGGCCCAGATTGTTGAAGTGGCACCTTCCTGGGACCCGAACTCCGGCGGATAGCCTACATTTGACGCGAGGATGTTTTCTATTATTGTAAAGGTGCCGCCACGCACCGGTTGCGGCTCGGCTGGTTTCGTCGGCGCTGGAGCAGGGGCTGGTGCCGGAGCGGGTGCTGGCGCCGGTGTCTCTTTGGCACAGCCGATAATAAGTAATCCACTTACGATTATAACCGCGACAAGAATGAATAATATTTTTTTCATTGCCTATTCATACCTCCTTTTTGTATTTAAGGCTGTTGAATTTTGAATGAAATCTTTATTTTTTTAATTATTTAAAACTTTTTCACCTCCTTTGTGTTTCTTTATCCCCGGCTGTATGCTAATAGCTGTTATCAGGCGTAAGGCATAATCCAGATTTTATAAATATACTCTGATTATATGTAAAATACAAATAATATGCCTTCAGACAATCGTGGGTTCACCTAGTGTAGGGTGCCTTTTTGATATTGGTTCGTTTGAGTTTAAAATTTACCCTAAGGATATGTCAATTACATATTAGCCGAATAAGGTAAAGTAACAACACGCTAGATTGTGCAACTTGACTTAACAATCTGCAAGATTGTGACTTTGCTTTATATTATTTTGTTACGTAAGCAACCATTGCGATGTCTGTATTTTCATATATGCATCTTACAGGTCTTGATAGAGCGTTGGTGTTGGGAATATAATATCACTTACTGTCACACAATGGCCTAGGATATAAACCACCGGCGCCTGAGGCTATACTGACTACGACCTAACAGCTGGTATCGCCACTATGGGCAGGTCATCTTGTGAGAAGTATGGCGCCTTGGTGGAATGCTGCTGAGGTCTGGTTAAACAAAACAGGAAAATAACTATTCGAATATATTAATTACACCAAGAATCAGGAAAATATTAATTTGTCAATAGCCATATTGTGACTTAAGGGTATTGCATAGATGCTGCACCCTTAAGATCACAAAAAGGAGATGCAGATGTTGTCAACTGAATCGATAAAGCTGGAAATCAATTTTCCTATGAAGATGAGGGATGGCACTATTCTATATGCTGATGTATGCCGACCAGACAAACCCGGTAAATATCCAGCAATCCTCACCCGCCTGCCTTACAATAAGAACGTCATGTTCCCTACCGGATCTGGTTATATGAACCCCCATAGATATGCCAGAGCCGGCTACGCCGTGGTTATCCAAGACGTGCGCGGCACAGGTTCCTCCGAAGGGGATGCCTATTTCTGGCACCAGGAATATGAGGATGGCTATGATTCAGTGGAATGGCTGGCCGCGCAACCATGGTGTGATGGAAATGTGGGTATGTACGGTTACTCTTACTTCGGACATACTCAATTGACAGCCGCAGTAACCCAGCCGCCTCACCTTAAGGCAATTTGCCCAAGCCAAACGTATTCTGTTCCACATTCTTTCCCTTTTTCCCTCAGGGGTGATAAGCTCAGGTTACAAATACACCCGAGATGGTGCCTGATGATAACTAATCTTGGGCTGCTCAGAAGTAAGGCGGATTCCAAGGAGAAAAGAGAGCTGACTGATAAACTAATATATCTAGTTGACAATATCAAAGAGCAATATCGTTTCCTGCCCATGAAAGATGCTCCGGCCACTAAAATGATCGATGAACTCGGTATGATGCCTCTTTACTCCAATATTCTGGCACATAAAGATGACGACGAATATTGGAAAAAGCTTGGTGGCCCGCTCCCTCTGGAGAAGGTGGCAGTACCCGCGTTCCATATCGCCGGTTGGTATGATGTCGACACGTTACCAGGTGTTACGGAGACCTACCAGCGGATCAAAGAAAAAGGTGGCTCGGCACTTGCCAGGCAGAATCAGAAGCTACTCATCGGCCCCTGGGTTCACACAGCGGATATGTTGAATAAAGTGGGTGAATTGGATTTCGGCATGTCAGCCTCCGGGGCAGTAGTAGATATTGCTGGGATGCACATACGCTGGTTTGATTACTGGCTAAAAGGAGTGAATAACGGTATACAGGACGAGCCCCCGGTACGCATCTTCGTCATGGGCGATAATGTCTGGAGAAATGAGAACGAGTGGCCTTTAGCCAGGACAAAGTACACTCGGTATTACTTTCACAGCGACAGCCAGGCTAACAGCCGGTTTGGCAACGGCTTCCTGGATACCAGGCGCCCCGATGAGGAACCATTTGATAGCTATATCTACGATCCCAGAAACCCCATTCCCAGTCATGAAATGGGAATGGGAGCATACAATCAACAAGAGGTGGAAAGCAGGGCTGATGTATTGGTATATACCTCAGAGCCTCTAGAAGCCAAGCTTGAAGTTACTGGCCCAGTAGAGGTAAAACTATTTGCGGCCTCATCGGCTGTTGATACCGACTTTACTGGTAAGCTGGTAGATGTGTGGCCTGATGGAAAAGCCTACAATGTAGCGGAGGGTATCATCAGAGCCGGATATCGCGAGTCAGGTGTTGTAATGAAGCCCCTAAAGCCGGGCGAGGTTTACGAATATTCTATCAGTCTGGGAGCTACCAGCAACGTATTCAAGATCGGACATCGGATTCGTGTTGAGATTTCCAGTAGTGATTTCCCCAAGTGGGACCGGAATCTTAATACGGGTCACGCTCTCGGCCAGGATGCTGAAATACAACTGGCCATGCAGACCATCTATCACAACCAACAGTTCCCATCCTATATTCTGCTACCTGTAATACCCAGATAAAGGTGTCATTTTACATTAATTAGTATGCAAAACTAATTTAGGAAAATTTGCCAGTATCGTTTTCGGGGAGTAGGTCACTTTTATGGGAAAAATATTGGACTCTTAAATTAAATAAGGAAGGAATAAGGATCAAATTGAAGCTGAAATCATTACAAAACTACAAAAAATGTCTATATTCGTTTCGCGCAGTATTTCAAGGATATCCTTGACCACCTCGAAAAAGAAGTCGTTGAGTGAAGACTATAAATAGTCGTATTATTTGATGAATATAGCACCCAAGCTACCAAGTGAGATTTCCGTAAATCTCGTTTTACCCTCTTCATCTGGTATCGTTTTAGGGGGTCAGGTCACCATGATAACAGGTGTTTTCCAGAATTAATTACAATTGATATTCTATATACTCGTTCTCGCAAGGGTTACCGAGTGCGATATAGGCTTTCCGCTCCTTCGGACAGCTTATTAGACTTAAAAGTGTTTTCATCATTCTTGACATTGGCAATGGAGCTTTTGGGTCACGATGCCTGCAGATTGAATTCGGGTGATTGTTATGGTCCTGTAGAAGCTGCTTCATCACATCAACAGACAGGTGCCCATAATGATTGTCCATAAGCTGGTATAATCTCTGGCCGCGAATATAAGAGTCAGGCCAATACACAGGAGCCAGGTCTGCGCTTTTAAATCGGTCTGTCTTAAAACAGTTGGCATGCGTGAGGATCCCTCTCTCTGGGTAGTGGACATCAAGGTCATCCAGCGTGACTTCCAAATTCACGATATCTCCCTGATAACTTGCTAGTAGATAATTCTTGGCAGACCTCTTACCTGCAGAAGCAATCACTCCAACCGCCTCACTAATATTTTCACTCGTTAGCACCTTCCTGAGGATTATGTGGGACGGTACGCCGCCATTTGGCGTTAAGGAGTCCTTGTTCCTGAGTAGATTTAGATTCAATGAGATACCCGCCGAATTCAAGCCAAATAGTCCGAGACCTCCTGGAGAGGCTACTGCCAGAATTTTGGGGCCATGGGTTGGTTTCATCTTTAGAAGAACGATAATTTCCCCCCACATGGAGAGGTAATCAAAATTCTGTCCAGTAATAATTTCACCATTACCAGTGGCCTTGCCCCCGGCGGCAAAGGACGTACATCCCATAACGGAAGGGACGGAGATTTCGTATGTTATGTTTAAGAAAAAGATATCTTGAAAATCCAGCTTTGCTCCGGCTGCCATCCCCTTCATCTCATCCACAATTTCTGGAGCATACTCTTCGGCGTCAGGAAGATACATGGGGATATACTTTTTTGCCAACATTCTTGCCTTATCCTTACCACCGAAAACCTGGTAAGTGATATCAAGCATCTTTCTAATCTCCGGGCAGGCTGCGCCATATTGAAATCCCATTTCATAAGAATCGCCGCTGACCTCAACAACCTTTATCTTTCTTTTACCTTTACTGCCAGACATGTTCTTCCTCCTTAAAATTCTTCAGAGGCTGTTTAACAATGGAAAGCTCGATACTATGCACAAAAAAATCAATTATTCCTAGAAGATATGCGCATCTTCAATAGTATTCAGATACGCGAGCTAGTAACTTTTGTCCGATTAAGCTCGGGTTCGACTTAATTTAATAAATGCAGTATTTTTTATTTAGCTTTTTTCCCTATCATCAGTACTAATAGCCCGCTTACAATAAGCAAGTACCCGAGCACCCTCAAGAGCATGATGTACCACTCGTCTGACGATGTGCCGGCTAATAACAATGTGTGGGAAATGCCAAACATAGTCCAGGCAGCCGCAAATATAGGCCAAAAAGCCCATTTCTCGCCAAGTTTTCTGAACAAAACAAAATAACCGGCAATACTTAATAGCGTGAGAATCCAGGCGAAACTAACATTCACATAATAGACGGCCGGAACATCCATATCCCTTGTACCTCCTCTTTTTATTCGATTATTAAATTTCTATTTTACGTCACCAAAGAATATAATAGTATACACATTTCACCCTAGAAAATAAAAGGACTTCCTGGGAAACTTTATAAATAGGCAATATCTTTAAAAGGAAGAGAAGCGTTAAAGGAGTAAAGCAACTTGTGCGATGTTTTAAAACTGAAAAACAGCGTCAGAGCGGGAATCCGCATGCCCTTCGCTGCACTGGCGTTAGTCCTATTAGGGATGCTATTGCTATATCCCGGAGTTGGTTGCGTTGGATATGCTGATAATCCGATTGCCGGCAGAGAGACTCTTGTCCAAGTATCTACTATTGATGCCCTCATGATGGGTTCATACGATGGCGTCATGTCACTGGGGACGTTAGGGAAATATGGCGACTTCGGAATAGGGACGTTCGCCAGCCTTGACGGAGAAATGATTGAAACGGATGGTGTGTTCTTCCAGGTGAGAGCAGACGGTAAAGCCTATCAAATGTCAGGTTCCGTACAGACGCCCTTTGCCTGTGTGACTTTCTTTGATACCGACCGTGAGGAGAGATTACCTCAAGGTTTGGATTACTCGCAGTTGCAGCAGTATTTGGACCAGAAATTACCCACAGTCAACATCTTCTACGCCATCAAGATAGATGGCACCTTTAGTTATGTGAAAACGCGGAGCGTACCGCCCCAGGTGAAGCCATATCCCCCGCTGGCTGAGGTCACCAAGAATCAATCCGTTTTTGAATTTCATAATGTTGAGGGGACGATAATCGGGTTCAGGTGTCCCCCTTATGTTACCGGCGTGAACGTGCCGGGGTACCATCTTCACTTTATAACCAAAAATAAAGATGCCGGCGGGCACGTACTCGAATTGACGGTTCGGGACGCTACCGCTTTTGTCGATGATACCTCCGCATTTATGATGCTCCTGCCCAGCCAGGGCTCCGACTTTTATATGCTTAACCTGGCCCAGTCACAACAGGAAGAAGTCGGGAAAGTCGAAAAATAGTCATCCGACCGATAACTAAAGCTCACATAAAATCCATTATATTGTCATCACTGCCCGTTCTGACGAGAGCAGCCATTAAAACCAGTAATTTTTAACGAACAACCCTCGATTCACCACAAATCTCGTGACATATCTAAGCAGCAGAGAAGTGATTACAAGCGTTACGATTAGATTGCCCGTAAACCATGTAACAAGTGTATTCGGCGTATCGCTCCAACCGGAAACACCTCCTACCGCTAGCGTGGTTGAACCCCAGATTGCTCCCGCCAGACTGTTTAACAAACAGCCAAAGACGAAGAAGATGAAAAAGTCCCGTTTTGACCTCAGGCTGACTTCGGCGTGAAAAAGCTTGAAAGCTATCAACGGTATCAAGACCTGCCACAAGTCTGCCAGCGACCAGTAAAGATTAACACTAAGCGGCATAGTGCCGAGGCCGGCACCGAGGATACATCCCGCATATGCTGCAATCGCTCCCCACGCTCCAAACCACAAAGTAAAAGGAATCATAAAGGCTATGGCAAAATATAGGTCGGATGCCCCCGGGGCACTCGACCAAACGACGGTAGCAAAACGGGCTAATAGGGTGTTTATTACGGTAACTATTACCAGGATTATGAGATACCTGTAGATTCTGTGCTCTTTTCCGGTAACTTCAGCCATTTTTAAGTTGACCTCCTTTCCTGTCAGCCGATGATGATTATATCGTATTCCTTGGGTTAATTCACTCCACCGGTTGGTATCGGCCAGATAATCTCTCTTTTCGCCGGATTATGCATCTATCATCTGAACCTTCCGCATCATTTACGGCAAATTCGCCCTTCGATTCCAGGGTTTACCGGCGAGTTGGCCGTGATATATTCCGCCAGCACTTCGTAATCGATATAGCCAAGATTGATATAGTTGGCTCCTTGAGAGAACATGGTATAGCCGTCACCACCCTGGTAAAGATAATTGGTGGTCACCACTCGATAGCTATTAGAGACGTTGATTGGTTCATATCCACCGGCTTCTTCCACTTCGACGGATACGATACGGCTACCCGGCTTGGCCCCCGGGTCCCAGACGAATCTAAGTCCGGACACCTGAGGGAATCTCCCCTGCTCATCTTCCACCTGGCTGACTCCATTTTCCAGCGCGGCAATGATTTGCTCTCCGGTAAGGTCAAAGGCTACCAGATAATTATCAAAAGGCAGTATCGACATAACCTGTCCCAGGGTCACATCGCCTGCAGGTACGGAAGCCCGGATACTTCCGCCATTGAGCATGGCGATGCTAGCACCCGTACGGCCAGCCTTATACAGCATCGAGTCGGTTATGAGGTCACCCAGATTGGTCTCCTGGCTGCGAACGTGACTTCTTTCACCATCAAGGTCGGCTAAAGTTTTACTGATAACGGTAGCCATTGTTTTCTCGACCGGTGCCCGGTACTCGGCCAGTTTCGCCGCACAGGTGGCGTCTTCTGCTACCGTCTCATCGAGACGGACAATCTCGCTTCCCGTCCAGTCTTTAACGACGCCGGCCTCGTTAAAAGTTATGCTGAGATGACCTAGATATTTGGCATACTCGCCCGCCTGCGCTATCAGTGTGGGCGTACCATCTTCATTTACTACCGTGGGATAGACTTCAGGAACAGTATGAGAGTGGCCAGCTATAATAATATCAATATCGCCGACTTCCCGGGCAAGCTTCAGGTCTTCGTTCCAGCCGATATGGGTCAGGGCAATTATTTTGTTTATTCCGTTTCTCTCCAGTTCAGCAACGGCAAGGCGGGCGGCGGATACGTGGTCGTTGATGATAACATCCGTGCCAGGGCTGGAAATTTCGGTAGTTTCTTCCGTTGTAAGTCCAAGAATTCCGTAGCGCTCGCCGTTCATTTCGATGATTACCCAGGGTGTAATTGTATTACCAAGCATGTTTTTAGGTGGAAATTGAATGTTGGACGAGATTATGTGAAATTTGGTACCACTTACGAATTGAGTTAAGATATCCAGTCCTTTATCGAAGTCGTGATTCCCCAGACACATGGCATCGTACCTTAGATAATTCATAAACCATAAACTTGCCTGCCCTTGATAAAGGTGGAAGTAGATAGAACCCGAAAAAACATCCCCGGCGTCCAGCAGGAGTGTGTTGTCTTTACCGGAACCTTCGCGTATCCGGGTTATGGCGGTAGAAAGTCTCGGCATATTGTCCAGGTGACCGTGAATATCATTGGTATGTAATATGGTAATAACGGTTGTTTTGCCTGGCGATGTAAATTGCAGTGGGTTTGAAACTTGGTTACATGAAGCCAGCAGTACCAGTAGAACAGTTAACGCTACCGGAAAAAATCTGGTGATTGCCCTGTATTTCATCATCGCTATAATATCATAAAGAATTGCCTCAGATGAAGGAGCAGGTTGAAATATATTAGAAAATGTACTATTCTGCGGGGGTGGCAATGGCAATTTCTATATTATAAATGTTGTACGCCGTTAGGGCGGATACGGAGTGACGATGAAGAAATTGTATTTTATCATTACTTTCTTGGTTGTTGTAATTCTCCTTTTTCCTTTTACGGGATGTACCAAGGCTAAGGAAAAAGTCCTCCTTATTTCCAGTTACCATCCGGAATTTTCCTGGGTGGCTGGAGAAATAAAAGGGGTGGAAGATGTTTTTAAAGATAGAGGGACACAAATTCAAAAATTCTTTATGGATACCAAAAGAAAGACAGACCTAGAGTGGAAACAACAGGTAGCTGCGAATGCCATTATGAAAATCGAAGAGGTTAAACCGAATCTGGTTATTGTGTTTGATGATGATGCCTGCGAATTTGTGGCCAAGATATATATCGGAGAAGACCTTCCTATTGTCTTCGGTGGTTTGAATGGCGACCCTGAGGAATTTGGCTTTCCCGCAAAAAATATCACCGGCGTGCTTGAAAGGCACCTCCATGAGCAGACGGTTAATCTTCTGAAAAGCCTCGTGCCGGATGTTAAAACGGCTGCGATAATATCGGATAACAGTACCACGGCACAAAGATATATCGTCGAAATGAAAAAGTCTTCATGGCCAATTCAAATCCTCGAATATTACGCCACGGATGACTTCGATGCCTGGAAAGCAAAGGTTAAAGAACTCCAGTCCAGGGTTGACGCTATCGGTATCTTCACATACCAGACCATCAAAGAAAAAGGGCAAGGAGCCAGCCTGCCGGAAGAGGATGTTATGAAATGGACGGTGGAAAACAGCAAGCTACCCGAGTTCACCTTCTCCGACTTTGGAGTGAGAGAAGGCGCTCTGTGCGGAGTTACCCAGTCTGGATACCAACAGGGTAAGGCGGCTGCCGAAATGGCGGTCAGGATATTGAACGGCGAAACGCCCGGCGATATTCCTATTCAGACCCCTCAGAAGGGAGTACCAATTATCAATGAAACAAGGGCAAAACAACTAAACATACAGATTCCGGCAGATGTGCTTAAAGAGGTAGAAATCATGTGGTGAAAATGATTAAAAACTGACTACGTATAGATGTCTCTTATTCTTTAGAACATCGAATTCGACATTTTGAAGCTTTAAGTCCTCGTCAGCTCCCAACTCACTGCAAAAATACGCTACAAAATTGCATTTTGTCACAATTAAGTATAATGTGACATTTAGAGAAGCATTCAGGTTATTCCCGGGCGCTCCGGGGCCAGCTCTTCTTCCGCCACGCGGCATGATCGGTTCCTAAAATGATTTATAAAACTAATCATCCAATATTTATTTATATTCTGATTATTATATGTCGTATTTGGAGTACAATAATACATTTTGTTCATCATCGATTAAGGACAGGAATTTTCTACTTGCTTCTCATGTGGGTAAACTTGCGAGAGACCTTTCTTAGTTCACTTTGGTAACTCTTTTCCGCTTCATCCTCAGTAACGTTAGCCCCGTTAATGACCATGTCACTGATAATTCTCTCCGCGCGTTCTCGGGCAGTTGCTTTAACCAGGGTGACCTTGTATCTTAAACGAGGTGGTAGAATATCTTCCGGAGTCAGGGCGTGGCAGGCCGATTGACCTCAGGTTCACCAAGACCGTGGGGCAGCGTGGTCGCCACGCTCCAATCTCCACAAAAGCCCGAACAGTTGTCAGGGTTAACCAAACCCGCATGATGCAAGGACGGGCTAAGAAGGAGAGAAAGCCAGTGACGAAGGAAGCAGTCTATGTCGGTGTGGATGTTGCTAAGGATACTCTGGATGTAGCGGACAGCGGTTCCCGGGAGACACGTCAGTTCCTTAATGACCCTCAATGTATCGCACAAGCTGTTCAGCACATCGCTAGTTTGCAGCCTGCAGGGATCATTCTTGAGGCAACCGGTAATTTGGAAATGCCTTTGGCTGCGGCACTCCAGGCTGAATGCCTGTCAGTAGTCATCATCAATCCCCGCCAGGTACGTGACTTTGCTCGTGCGACCGGTGCTCTAGCTAAGACTGATGCCATTGATGCCAGAATACTCGCTCTCTTCGGCTTGCGGATAAAGCCAGAGATGAGGCCACTGCCGGACAAGCAAGCCCGTGAGATGAGGAGCCTGCTCACACGCCGCCGTCAGCTTATGGAGATGCTTGTCGCAGAACGCAACCGACTCTCCCGGGCTGATGAGGATGTCCGACCTAATATCAAGGATCATATCAAGTGGCTGAAGGAAGCTCTATCTGACATCAATAACGACCTGGAGCGTCGTATCCAGAGCAGCCCTTCCTGGCATGAGAAGGATAATCTCCTCAGGAGTGTGCCTGGGATTGGCAAGGTAGTATCAACCACTCTTCTGATTGAGCTGCCTGAACTGGGACAGCTTAACCGTCGTAAGATTGCTGCCCTGGTCGGTGTGGCGCCCCTCAATCGTGACAGCGGTGCCATGCGTGGAAAAAGAACAGTATGGGGTGGTCGGGCTGCGCTAAGAGCTGTTTTGTACATGGCAGCGCTGGTAGCGACAAAGTGCAATCCTGTCATTGCCGCTTTCTACCGGCGTCTGTTGGATGTCGGTAAGGTTAAGAAAGTAGCGTTGGTAGCCTGCATGCGTAAACTGTTGACTATGGTAAACGCCATGATGCGTACCAGGACATTCTGGAATCCTGAACCCGCTAGAAAGAGTGCTGTAACGGAGGCTTAATGAAGACAGTTGCTGCCCCCCGAAAACGATACCGGATATAATGCCGTAAAAATTAGGTAAGAAGTGGTATCACTATTAGGGGTAGGACACGTAGTCCCCACAACTCCGGGAAAGTATCGCTTCCTTATAGGTATATATTTCCACCAGGTCCTCCTGATTGGAGCAGGTCGTTACTACTATTTTTTACAAAATGACAGGTTTAGTATTATAATACACAACGTCATTTGAGGCCGGGGTAATGCTTCGCCAATTGGCAGAATCAGCTAGGAGAATATCTAAAGGATAAACAAATCATGATGTTAGAATCAATAATTAACGTAAGCTCAGCTAATA
>CAYQZZ010000053.1:0-14615 GCA_964422155.1 uncultured Dehalococcoidaceae bacterium
CGCCTGATGACGGTAGATGACGAGATAGTAAAAGACTTTTTTTACGTAGACTGTAACTGGCTCTGGAAGGGGTCTGCGGAAGATACCGTCGAGGAGCCCCATACCCATGAATTCGATGAGGTCATCGGATTCATCGGAAGCAACCGGCAGGACCCGCACGACCTGGGGGGTAAAATAACTATATGGCTGGACAATCAAAAGCATGTACTTACCAAAAGCTGTCTGATATTCGTGCCGGCGGGCACCAGACATTGCCCGATTCTATTCAACAGGATAGACAAACCCGTGTTTTTCTTAACGATGTCACCTATCAAGAAGTACAGCAGGAAAGCCGAAGACGACAAGGTAAACGCAACAACGGAGAAAAGCAAGTCGGTAAAAGATTCTACAATACCCAAATACACCATAATTACCGAGACCAAGACCAGATTTACCGTCGCTGCTTCCGGGGGTAGTGCACCCCCGCCCCCGCCACCCAATCCATCTTTAAAGTCAGCCCGCATTCTGCATCTGGAAGACGACATGGCTAAAGGCTCTTTCTATGTTGACGTCGTCTGGATATATGAGGGTACCGGCGGGGCGCCGGCGCCGGAACATACTCATGACTGGGAAGAACTCATCGCTATGGCAGGGTGCGACCCCGAGCACCCGCGCGACCTGGGAGGGCCGATGAGCATCGTACTAGGTGGCGAGACACATATTATTACCAAAAGCAGCCTGGTATGCATTCCCAGGGGTCTGAAGCATTGTCCGTGGAAATTTTTAGACATTAAAAAACCCACGTTAATCTTCACCGCCGGACCGTCGGGAACGTATACCGGGTCACATAAGAAAGAATAATAAAAATTCACCGACCAGTATTAATCCGAAAGACATCGTAACCGCTTTTTCTTATTAGCCCCCAAAGGTAATGCCTTCTAGCGATACACGCCGTATTCTTTAGTGAATTCAATCATGGCTTTCAGATTTTCCGGCTTAACCTCGTCGGTGGAACTCCGCGGCGAAAGGATATACCCGCCGCCTTTCCCGACGACGTCGATGAGCTTCTTGCAGTAATCTTTTACGTCCTGAACCGTTCCCATCTGTAATAACGAGGACGGGACATTCCCTTCGATACAGGTATGGTCTTTCAGGATTTCCTTGGCTCTGAAAATATCGGTCGTATCAAGGCGCGCGAGTATCTTACCTTTAGGAAACTCGAGCAGATATTCCAGCCGTGATGTGAAGTTGCCTTCGAAGAAGATACAGGGCGTCGCTCCCTTTTTGATAAGCCCCATGACGAGCTTTTTAAACGTAGGCCAGTAGAAAGTATCGAACTGCTTTTTGGAAAGGAAGTCATCGGAGCCCCGCGTGTTGGTCATGAACATCCTGATGCTCCCGTATTCGTTCGGTTCCGGCATCGGTCTTTCAAGGGTCTTTTTAAGAATGAATTCACAAAGCTCAATAAGCTTATCGGGCTGGCGGAACATGTCGAACATGGTGCCGCTCATCCCCCGCAGGGAATGTGAGACTACATCGTAAGGTGGCATCGCCGCGCCCTGGAAATACTGCGGAAAGCCCATATCAAGTATCATTTTATTGAATTTCGCTATTTTGGAGCGCCATTTTCTCATTTCCCGACCAGCGTTCTGGAGAGTGCGGATAGCCTTATTGAGTTTCGGCTCGCTAAAAGCAAGCGCCAGCGCCTGTATGCCCATCGGACCTCCACCCAGCTCGGATAGTTTCGGCAGCAGCGAAAGGCCTTCCAGATTCTCGCTGGTGCGGGACATAAACACCCGCAGCATGTAGTCGGATGTGTCATTCATGTACTGGTCGAATTCGTCGGCCTTCATATTATCGATTTCGATGGACTGATGTCCCTGATAGGGGTCGACCCCGTATCCCGGCCATCTCATCTGTTTCGGGCTCAGGATTTCCAGAGCCTTCCCCGGGGTAAACCCTTGCTGGAAAATCAAATCCGGCTGAAAGTCCTGCAGGGTTTTCTTATATGCCGCAAACCAGGCGTCATAGTCATAATAGGCAGCGGAACAGGGTATTCCGGTATACTTGGCGGGAAAGTAACCTATAGCGCTAATAACCGGAACCCTGTCCGGTATCCTGAGATGGATGGCATCCGTTATTCTTTTTTCCCGTTCCTTACGCAGCTGCTTGCCCATTTTGCCCTGATAAACGTAATGACCCATATTGCTTTTCCTCCAGCTTTTCGTATAAATTTATCCAGGTGGTTTTTTGTTCTTTTATATTCTGATTTTTTGGCGAAATTATACCATATATGCTACAATACTGTCACTAATCCGGAATTTAATACGGTCGATAGGTTGAATATAAAAAGGAAGAAAGGAATCAGTAAAAATGGCGGAATTAGTCTATGAAAAATATGCCGTAAGGAAGCCCCTTTATGAGGCCGGGCCCGGGATAAAAAAACGTCAGAGTCCTACCATGACTTTCATGAGCAGCAAGCAGGTTCCGGAAGCTAAGTATTATATCGAGCTCGGATGGATATACGATATACCCGAGCCGAACCCCCATATTTTTGAACATGTCCATGATTATGATGAGATTGTGTTGCACTGGGGCGGTAACCCTGAGGTGCCGCAGGACCTCGGCGGCGAGATTGAATTCTATATCGGCGGCCAGCCCATCACCTTTAATACCACCACCGGGATTTTTGTACCTAAAGGGACCCCTCACGGCCCTTTAACGTGGAAGAAGTTCCGCTTTCCCCATATCGAAATGGCGATGATGCTGGGTACCGGTAATCCCTTCGAGGGGTGGGAGAAAAGCGGCATCAGAGAACCCAAGAAAACCAAGCCCAAGAAAACTACCAAGTTCGACTTCGAGCAGTATGTTATCCGCAGCCCCATGCGTGAGGCCGGGGCTAACTTCAAGAGCGGCCGACAGAGCCCGACGATGACCTACATGAGCCGGACGCAGATAAACGTGGCTAACTACTATATCGAGTTCGGCTGGATATGGGGCAAGGTGGACCCGCCCATCCCAAAGATGGTACACGATAACCTGGACGAAATCGTCCTCCACATCGGCGGGGACCCGAACGACCCCGAAGACCTCGGCGCGGATATGGAGTTCGGCATGGGCGATGATATGCTCAAGTTCAGCAAGAGCTACGGCATATGGATTCCCCGGGGCTTAGCACATGGCCCGCTGGTATGGCACAACGTGAGGAAACCGCACATCGAGATGGCTATCATGCTCGGTGCGGGTACGATGATGGAAGGCTGGGCCGGCAGCTTCTTCGGGCCGGACGGAAAACGCATACCGATCGGCCAGCGGCCGCCGGCTCCCCCGCAGAGATAGGCCTTTTTCTTTAAAAATTAAAACACGTTCATAAGGAGGGTAATAAAATGACTAAATGGCATGATTTGCTGGAAAAGGATGGCAAGGCGCCCCCCTGGCCCTACCCGATACGCTATGACAGGGAGCAGGAAATCGAGACTGATGTCCTGGTCATCGGCGGGGGCATCGCCGGATGCTGGGCGGCTATCAGTGCCGCCAGGACAGGCGCCAGGGTGGCATTGGTGGAAAAGGGGGACACCATCAGGAGCGGCGCCGGAGGTCCCGGGTGCGACCACTGGTGCAATGCCCCCGCCAACCCATTATCCAACGTGGACCCGGATGAATGGGCGCAGCATATGGCCGAACCCCCGTATAGTAACGGCATCGGCATCCAGATCCAGTGCCGCGAGGACTGGGATGCCCTGCTCGAGATGGAGCAGATGGGCGGTAAAATCAGGGACACCGGCGATGAATACGTGGGCGCCCAGGGCCGGGATGGGAAGACCAAATTGATGATATCCCCGCGCTATACAAAAGTGCACAGCTATATCCCCGGGATGATAAAGCCGATAACCTTCAAAAGTAACCCGGAAGGAAAACTGAACAACGTCGTCATCCGCGTCTGGGGGTCGACCTTCAAACCCGCCCTCAAAAAGGAATGCAAGCGGCTGGGCGTTAATATCTACGACCGCGTCATGGTCACCAGCCTGTTGACGGAGAAAGGCATCCAGGGGGCACGGGTGGTCGGCGCTACGGGCTTCAACAACCGCACCGGCGAGTTCATGCTCTTTAAGTCGAAGGCAGCGGTGCTCACCACCGCAGGCGACTGGTCGCTATTCCTCTTGAACACGGAGCTGGCCGGTTATAACACCTTCCGTTCCCGTAACTCTACTGGCGACGGCGTGGCCATGGCCTGGAAAGCCGGTGCCGCGCTTACCCTGATGGAGAGGACCGGGATTTTGATGCTGGGCACCGGTTATAAACATACCTGGTATGGCGGCGCCGGGGACGCCAGCTATGAAAATGTCCAGCTTGTCGATGCCAACGGGAAAAAGCTGCCCTGGCCTACGCAGGGGTGGGCAGATGCTGGCGCGATGAGGCCGACCCCGGAAAACATGGCGAAAATTACTAAGGGCGTTCAAACTGGCGAGTTTACCCTGCCTTTCTACGGCGATTTTCCCGCTATGCCGGATGTCGAGCGCAGGGTTACCTGGAACTTAATGCTCGGCGAAGAGTCCACCACGAAAAATATCATCGATTCCTACGGCAAAGCCGGCTTCGACCCTGCCAGACACCTCCTCCAGAACTACAACTTTATCGAGGGCACGAGCCCTTCCCAGTGGCGGACCGCCGGTGGCGGCGGCCCTGTCGTTGACTGGGACTTAAAGACTACCCTAGATGGGTTATATGTCGCCGGAGAGCAGACCTTCTCCGCCGGGGACCACAGCTATGCGGCAGCTACTGGCAGATATGCCGGCCGGAAAGCCGCCGACTATGCCCGGCAGACAGGCGAATCCAGGATATCTAAAGAGCAAGTCACTCTTGAGAAAGCCCGAGTCTACGCCCCGATAAAACGAAGCGATGGTATTGAATGGAAGGAGTTGCACGCCGGCATAGCCAGGACGATGCAGTACTTTGGCAGCGAATTCAAGAACGAGTCCCTCCTCAACATGGGGCTGGACTCCCTGAATGAAATAGAAGAGGTATTTGTCCCCAGGCTCTACGCCCTTGACCCGCATAAACTGATGCGCAGCATCGAAGACCTGAGCCTGCTGACGCATGGTCAAATCGTCCTGAACGCTTCTCTGGCACGTCAGGCGAGCAGCCAGATGCTTAACTTCTTCAGGATAGATTACCCACAGTTAGACCCGCCGGATTGGAACAAATTTGTTACCGTCAAACTGGAGAACGGTAAGGTTAAAGCGGGCACGTTACCCCCTAACTACTGGGGTGATATGAAAGCCAGTTACGAGGCCCATAATAAGGACTACACCGGCGTCTATAAAGGAAAATAAGGAGGCTGTCATGGCTGAGAAAAAGATATATGCGATGCCCAATATCACTACCCCGAACACACCGGTAATTTTCCATCCCGATGTCTGTAACGGATGCAACCATTGCGTTGAAGTCTGCCAGGTAGACGTTTATATACCTAATCCGGAGAAAGGCAAACCGCCGGTCATACTGCATCCCGACGAATGCTGGTATTGCGGCTGCTGTGTTAATGATTGCCCCCGGCCGGGAGCTATTACCTTCAACTGGCCGGTGCAGCAGAGGGCTTACTGGAAGGATAAAGCTACGGGTAAAGTCTTAAGGGATAGTCAATAACGAACGGACTACCGTATCGTGCGGTGCTTGAGGGTAAAAGCGGGATAAAGCGGTAAAAGATATTCAACGCTTATCCAAACACTTTACCGAATGATAGCTTGACCCTAAAAACATACTCGCTTTAAAAGCATCTGTCAAAAGATACTGACCTTCCCGATGTAATCGGGACGCTCTAATGGTCTAATAATTTATATTATTAAACTATTATTGTTTGGAATTTGTTACTTGATACTTGGGATTTGGGGAGGCATAAAACGGGTGGGGAATGGTGGCCGGTAGCCCCGATATAGATAATTGATTAGTTAGCAGGAGTCTTATGAGCAAGCAAAGAGTATTGATATTTTTCGGAGCGCACCCGGACGATGAGACTTTCGGCATGGGTGGCACCCTCGCTTTATATGTGTTGAGAGGAATAAAGGTATTTTATGTTTGTTCTACTCGTGGTGAAGTGGGTACGATAGACCCTCAGTTTATGAAGGGTTATGCTAGTATTGGAGATTTACGCTGGAATGAATTGAAATGTGCAGCGCAGGTACTTGGTCTAGCTGATATTATTTATCTTGGCTACCGCGATTCCGGGATGCCGGGTTCAGAGTATAATAAACACCCTGATGCACTAGCCATGGCTCCAATCGAACAAGTTGCCGGGAGAATGGTTAAAGTCATCCGTGAGCTCAAACCAGATGTTGTGGTTACCCACGACGCAGGTGGAGGATACGTGCATCCCGACCACATCGCAACTCATAACGCAACGGTTAAGGCATTTTATGCCGCCAGTGACCCATCGCAATATCCCGAAGCCGGTCCGGTATTCCAACCCCGAAAGTTGTACTTCGGAGTTAGACCTCTCAGGTCTATGAAATTAATGGTCAAGTTAATGCCACTATTCGGACAGGACCCGCGCTATTTTGGACGTAATAAGGATGTCGACCTGACCAAAACGATGGGAGTGGAGTATCCTGTTCATGCTATCATACATCTTACGAAACAGACCCGCGATATTCGAGCCAGAGCCTTTGCCTGTCATGTCAGTCAAGGCGGAGGACAGCCCAGGCGAGGCCCTTTTCTCTTCAGGATTGCTGAGATATTGCGCAGGCAGCAGGACTATTTCATGCGTGAATACCCACCGCCAAGCCGCCGTCGAGAGAAAGACCTGTTTGAGGGAGTGTCATAATAAATACTATTTACACTTTCAACTCTGGTTTTCTCTTATTAGAAATTGGGTATTAACTCAAAACATGTGAAGAGCTTATATATCCATCCCTCGTTGCAGACCGTGTAGATATGAAATGTCTCCGGCGGCACACCTCCTTATATATGGTCAGTAACGGCGGGGGGTCTATCTCCCGGGATGTCGTTTAGTTCATCCGGCAATAAAGGTAATTTTTCCCACACCCAGTCACTATTATCTCGCTGACCTCAGCCTGCCCCCCTTTCAGATAGAGAGAAATAATGCCTAAAAAATCAACATGAACTGAGCAGTACCTGCGAAACCTGATATTGACAATTTGAGAAATGTAGAATATATTATATTTAATCTAATATAATTATTCTCATGTGCGGAACAAATCTGAGCACATGGGTGTATATTTATATATATTGAACATACCGGGTAAAACCAAATTTTAATTATAAGGGGGGTGATAATAAGAAAAAAGTATAAACTTTATGTACAAACCCAATATTTAGGAGGAGGAAAAATGAAAAAATTACTCTTTATCTCGTTAATCGTGATAGTGGCAGTTGGGCTGATTTTTAGCAGTTGTGCTAAAGAGGAAGCACCGGCAGCGCCAGCGGCACCGGCCAAACCGGCACCAGCCGCACCAGCAGCGCCAGCAGCGCCAGCAGCTCCGGCGCCAGCAGCGCCGGCACCAGCCAAACCGGCACCGGCGGCACCAGCACCAACCCCCGGTAAGGTAGCCCCTTATGGCACGATTACCATTGCTACAACCGATTTTGGGGTCGAAGCCACCGACCCTTTATTATTTGAATCGACCTGGGGCATGTATATGTACGACTCTCTGATTGCCTTTGACGAAAAAGGGAACTACGTTGGCGAAATAGCCGAAAAGTGGTCATTATCACCTGATGGTAAGACCTGGACGTTCAATATCCGCAAGGGCATGAAATTCCACAATGGCGACCCGGTTACCGCCGATGACGTCTATTTCTCCCTCGATAGGTTCACCTCTCCGGCATCCAAGAATCCCTGGTCTAACCAACCACGCGACGAAAGGGCTTCCATGAGAGTCGTGGATGACTATACCTTCGAGTTCGTAACCAAGACTCCCCAGCCGCAGCTCGTCGACACGTTCTGCTGGTTGCGCATCCTGCCCAAGAAATACTTTCAGAGTGTTGGGGAGGAAGGATTCCGTGCTCGTCCGATGGGCTCCGGGCCCTGGAAGTTCGTTATGCATATTCCCGAGACAAGTTTCAGGCTAGAAGCTAACACAGAATACTGGAGACCGGAACAAGTACCCGAGTTCAAGTATCTGGTAGACCTTCAGGTCCCCGAAGAGGCGACACAGGTCGCCATGCTCAAGCGGGGCGAGATAGATATTCCGTTCGGTATCACGACGGACAGGCGCGTTGAGCTGGAATCACAAGGCTGGCAAACGCGCCTTCAAGGTATGCCTACGCCAACCGTACTCGCTATCATAGGCTCCCATTTGCCAGCAGCTGGACCGGTGAGCGATATCCGTATCCGCAAAGCCCTTTCCTATGCTATTAATCGCACGGAAATGTGCGCGACCTTCTGGCGGGGGACGGCCAAGCCGGGCGGCCGGTTCTTCCTTATTCCCGGAGGTTACGGCGTGACCGATGACCTGATTGCGCCCGACCCGTACGACCCTGCACTGGCTAAGAAGTTAATGGCTGAGGCAGGCTATCCGGAGAAGTTCGCCAACCCGACCATCAACATCTTCACGCCTGCCGGACCCGGGGTTGATATGTGGCAGGCATTGCAGGGCTACTGGAGTAAAGCGGGCCTCCAGGTAAAGGTTAACATCGTCGACGTGTCTGTTTGGCTCCAATATATCTTCATCCAAAAACTCAAGGGCGACGATGCATGTCTCGGCTGGATATGGTCATGGGCCGGCGCCGCCTTTAACGGCACCGCCTACTGCCGGAATATGAATACCTCCTACGGCATACACCAGGTAACCGTCGACGCGAACGCTACCGCGCTCTACGATAAATTTATCGTCGAGCTTGACCCTGTGAAAGCCAAACAATACTACACAGACTGGCAGAGGGCCGCTAAAGAGCTGTATACCAGCATCGGCCTCGCCTACGTCGAACCCAGGATTATCGTGAGCAATAATCTGGGCGAGTTTACCGTTAACCCGCACATGTTCTTCATGGACGCTGCCTGCGGGATTAAGCATCCGAAATAAACCAAGAAGCGGAGTCTAAGTTGAGTCAGTCTTCGGGGGCGGGTACCCGCCCCCGAAGATATTGTGATTGTTGTTTTTAAAGGCTATTCAGGCAAATAGGGTGGCTATCCGTTTACTGATTTTTGTATCTACAGTAATTGAAGCATTATTTCCGTAAATGGTGATGATTGACACATTCAATTAACACATGGTATTATTTTCGCAGGGAAATTATGAGATGACACGGTTTATCGTCATAAGACTATTACAGACACTCATTGCCCTCATTGGTATTATCGTATTGGTATTTTTCCTGGTACGTATCTCCGGGAACCCGGTGTTGTTCATGATATCCCCTTTGTCCACTGAATCAGAGATGAAAATTTTACAGGAGCAGATAGGGCTCGATAAGTCCTACGCCACACAGTTCTGGATCTATATCAGAAACCTGGCACGCGGTGATTTAGGTGAGTCGTTCATCAAGAGGATTCCTGTATCCGAGATAATTGGCAAAGCACTGCCAAATACTCTGAAATTAGGTATACCTTCGTTCATTATAGGTATAATTATATCAATAGCGCTGGGGGTACTGGCGGCAACCCGGCGCGATTCGATTTTTGATAACGGAATGAAGTTCCTGGCGGTTCTGGGGCAGTCGTTGCCCGGCTTCTGGATAGCTCTCATGGCTATGCTGGTATTTTCAGTTTACTGGCAAGTATTACCGGCCGCCGGCATGGGTGGAATAAAAAATTATATACTTCCTGTAGGTACGATGTTATTCTTCATGCTGCCGGGCATGATGCGCCTGGTCCGTTCCACCATGCTGGACGTGCTCGATAGCGAATACATCAAACTGGCAAGAATTAAGGGTTTACCCGAAAGGACAGTCATCTGGAAACACGCCCTGCGCAATGCCATAATATCACCGCTGACAGTAGCCGGTATGATGTTAGCGGGAATAGTCGGCGGCGCCGTCATCACGGAGAATATTTTTAACTGGCCCGGCATGGGTAAACTGGCCGTAGAAGCTACTATAGGCCGCGATTTTCCGGTAGTACAAATCATCACGATTATAGTGGCTATCATGGTCCTGGGCATGAACTTCCTTGTAGATATCGCTTACGCCTTTGTCGACCCGCAAATCAAGTACCAGAGATCGTAAAAAGTCAAGAATCTTAGAGCACTAACGATGGTAGCAAATATTGAAATAAAATCTAAACACCAGTACCGGGGCATGACACGGTGGGGGCGGATTTTCAGAAACCTGGGGATGATTCTCCCTGCAGCTATCTTCGCTCTGATGATTTTTACAGCGATATTCGCCAATTTCCTGGCGCCTTTTCCCTACGACGAGACATCACTTCCGGAAAGGCGGCTGCCGCCGGCCTGGGTTGAAGGCGGCTCGACCAAGCATTTTCTGGGAACCGATACACTCGGAAGAGATATATTGAGCCGTGCTATCTACGGAGCGAGGGTGTCGCTCAGCGTTTCGCTACTGGCGGTAGCTATCACTGCTGTTATCGGCACGGTACTTGGAATCATTGCTGGCTACCTGGGGGGGCGCATCGATGCCTTTATCATGAGGGTCACTGATATCGCCATGGCCTTTCCCGGTCTTCTTCTGGCAATATTGATTGCTGTCAGTCTCGGTCCGGGATTTTTTACTGTTATTTTCGCACTGTCAATACTGGGCTGGTCCGGGTACGCGCGCATTATACGCGGTGAGGCTTTGAGAATACGTAATTCCGACTTCGTCGCGCAGGCACAGGTAACCGGCGTGTCTCCGTGGAGAATAATGCTCCGTCATATTTTCCCGAATATTCTTAACGTTTTAATAATAGGTGTAACGCTTTCCGTAGGCACCATGATTCTGGCGGAATCAGCAATGAGCTACCTTGGTATCGGTATTCCACCGCCGATGCCTTCATGGGGCTCTATGGTGTCTGATGGCAGAAACGAACTCGATAGGGCCTGGTGGATTTCCACGTTCGCCGGCATGGCCATCGGGCTGGTGGTGCTATCCGGGAACTTCCTGGGTGATTGGATTCGCGATAAGATGGACCCGAAGTTGCGACGTCTATGAGCAATATCATTCTACAAGTAGAGAACCTGCGCACCTCTTTCTTCACCCGGCAAGGTGAAGTTAAAGCCGTCGACGGGGTCAGTTTCTATGTGCGTGAGGGGGAGACCTTCGGGATAGTCGGTGAATCTGCTTGCGGGAAGACGGTAACCGCCCTGTCACTACTTCGCTTGCTTCCGGAGCCGGCGGGCAGAATCGTCGGCGGAAAGATAATCCTGGAAGGAACGAATCTCGTGGAGCTGAGCAAGAAGGCGATGAGGGCGTTTCGTGGTAAAAAGATATCCATGATTCTCCAGGACCCGATGACTTCACTCAACCCGGTCTACCCCATCGGCGACCAGATAGCCGAATCGGTGCGGCTGCACCAGGCCCTGCCCGATAATATGGTTGAGCAGGAAGTCATTTCAGCGCTGCGGTTACTCCGGATTCCTTCACCTGAGATGATTCTCCGGCAATATCCTTTTCAGTTAAGCGGAGGGATGAGGCAGCGGGTGGTGGGAGCCATTGCCATGTCCTGCCATCCACGCTTGCTCATCGCCGATGAGCCCACCACCGCTCTTGATGCCACCATACAGGCCCAGTACATGGCCCTGTTTAAGGATATCCAACAAAAGACAAATGTGGCTATAATTTTTATTACCCACGACTTCGGGGTCATCGCCAGTATGTGCCATCGGGTAGGAGTGATGTACGCGGGTAAGATTGTGGAGACCGCTTCTACCAGGGATATTTTCAAAGCGCCCAAACATCCTTATACGAGCGCCCTGATTAACTCGGTACCTCGTCTGGACCGGAAGGATGAGCGGCTGTACTCGATTGAAGGGCAGCCTCCCTCACTGCTGAACTTGCCCCCCGGCTGCCGATTCTCCCCTCGCTGCTCCGTCGCACAGGCGGTTTGCCGTGAGCAAGAGCCCCCTGAGGTGGATATTGGCGACGGGCATTCTGTATCTTGCTGGAAAGTGAAGTAGACCATGGCAGATATTCTACTAGAAGGGCGCAACCTGATAAAACACTACCCTGTGACACGGGGTTTTCTCCAGCGAACCGTCGGTTGGGTCAGGGCCGTGGACGGCGTATCATTCACGATAGAACAGGGAAAGACTTTAAGCCTTGTAGGTGAATCGGGCGCCGGGAAGACAACTACCGCCAAGGCGGTGCTGCTACTGGAGCGATTGACTTCCGGGAGTATTCTCTTCGAAGGGAAGGACCTCTACCAATTCTCTCAGTCGCAACTGAAGACGGAGTACCGGCCAAGGGTACAGGCAGTGCAGCAGAATCCATGGAGTTCCATGAACCCGAGGATGCGGGTGAGAGATATTGTCGCTGAGCCGCTGGTGGTGAACACAAAGCAATCAAAGCAGCAGATTCGAAGCAGAGTACTGGAGTTGCTCGAGCATGTAGGTCTTAGTCCGGAGCATGCCGAACACTACCCGCATGAGTTCAGCGGAGGGCAGCGACAGCGGATTGCGGTAGCGCGTGCCCTGGCTTTGAACCCCAGTCTGGTCGTGCTGGATGAGCCCGTGTCGGCTCTGGACGTTTCGATTCGGGCTCAGATTATGAACCTGCTGAAAGACCTTCAAGTGCAGCACAATCTGAGCTATCTGGTTATCGCGCATAACCTGGCAACGGTACGGTATATGAGCCACAGCGTGGCAATAATGTATCTGGGGCAGATAGTGGAATATGGGGAGGCAGAGGATCTATTTGAGCGGCCTTTGCATCCGTACACCAGGGCATTGATGTCAGCGTCCCTGTTGACATTGCCTGAGGATGAAGCCCAAGGGACAAAACAGATAATACTTAGTGGCGAAATGCCTTCGTCGTTGAATCCTCCTTCAGGGTGCCGATTCCACACGCGCTGCGCTGAGTCCGGGGAGTCGTGCTCGAAAGACGTACCGGAGTTGAGGTTAATTGGGCAGCATTGGGTCAGATGCAATCACTATACTTAACACCAATTCCATAGTGCAACCGCTATCTTCGCAAATGCTGGCCGGACAAAAATACACTCGAGACGAAGGCACACAAAAGAGGCGTAAACCGAGTTTTTTCCTCGAGGAAAGCTGCCGGAAAGGTTCAAAAGGACGTCTTAAAAGCTCTACCCATACAATACCGCTCACTATGAAGCCAGGTATTCCTTAGCCTCCCACCAGGTTACTCCACCAATATCTTCCTCATAAAAATGCCGAATCTTAACATCGTGTAATAAACATAAAAAATAAACTACGGAAAAGGGGTGGAAAATGGAAAGGGCGCTGGAAGGAATACGAGTCGTTGACCTGAGTCATGTTTTAGCCGGTCCGACGGCAACGATGATTCTGGCCGACCTGGGAGCAGAAGTCATCCATATCGAGCCACCCCAGGGCGATGATGCCCGGGAATACGGGCCTTTCGTGGACAGGATAGACAAGAACCGCAGCGGCTATTTCATCAGCCTCAACCGGAATAAAAAGAGTGTGGTCTTGAATTTAAAGCAGAAAAAAGGAAAGGAAATTCTACAGGAACTCATCAAGATTTCCGATGTATTATTGGAGAATTTCCGACCCGGCACCATGAAATCCCTGGGCTTCGGCTGGGAAGAAGTCCGGCGCATTAATCCTAAAATAATATATGCTTCGATTTCTGGTTTCGGACATGAAACGCTGCCCGAGTACGCGAGCCGGCCGGCCTATGATATTGTTGCTCAGGCATATAGCGGACTGATGAGTATTACGGGTCCTGAGCAGGGCCCTCCGTGCAGGGTCGGCTCCTCTATAGGAGACATTATTGCCGGTTACCAGGCGGCTATCGGAATTCTGGCAGCTTTATTTTACCGGACAATTACAGGGAAGGGGCAGCGGTACGATGGCTCCATGGTTGACGGCCTGTTCTCTATCATGGAGAATGCCGTCGCCCGTTATACCATAGAAGGGGAAATACCAAAACCACTGGGAACAGCACATCCCAGCATAACCCCTTTCCAGGCTTTCCATACCAGGGATAGCTGGATAGTTTTTGCCATCGGCAGTGATAGACAATGGGCTCACTTATGCACAGCAATAGGTAGAAGCGATTTGATTGAAGACGTGAGATTCCGTTCAAATAATTTGAGAACAAAAAACCGGGAGACTCTGAACAGCATTCTAACTGAGGAACTGATAAAAAGGACGGCTAAAGACTGGGCGGATGTTTTTGAAAAGGAAGGCATCCCCCACTCGCTGATTAACAACGTCAAACAAATATGTGAGGACCCGAATATTCAATTCCGGAATATGCTGGTTGAAATCGAACAAAAGGGAATAGGTAAAATGAAAATCGCCGGCTCTCCTATTCGCCTATCGGAAACCCCCGGAAGAGTATATCATGGCGCACCTATGCTGGGGGAACACACCGCAGAAATACTTGCTTCGTTGCTCAAGAAGACAAAGACGGAAATTCTTTCTTTAAAAAATGAGGGCGTCATTAATTGACCTAGTGCGGTTAGCCAGAATAAGCGTGCCCTTGTATCAAAGCTCTATTGCGGCGAAGAATCCTTCCGATGTAGCGCTGAGCAGATTACC
>CAYQZZ010000054.1:0-8732 GCA_964422155.1 uncultured Dehalococcoidaceae bacterium
TTATGCAGCCGTCCCCTCCTCATGAGGCCTGGGAGTACACCGTAGAGCATATCGCCATTAACGCCGTGATGGCAGGAGCCAAACCAGAGTATTTCCCGGTAATATTGGCCATAGCATCGACAGGGGTAACTTCGCTGTTCAGTTCCGCGACTTCTATGGCCAGGATGGTCGTCGCTAATGGGCCTATACGAAAAGAAATAAATATGAATTGCGGTCTGAGTGCACTGGGCCCATTTAATCAGGCTAACGCTGTCATTGGAAGGGCTTGGACACTCATATCCAAGAATCTGGGAGGATCGATACCGGGTGAAACTTATTTGGGTGATTTAGGTAATAATACCAATTACAATAATAATTGTTTCGCCGAGAATGAGGAGGCACTGCCCGAAGGATGGAGTCCTTTTCATGTACAAAAGGGTTTTAAATCAGATGAAAGCGTGGTTAATATTTTGGGTGGTTGGAGTCTGCTTAACTATGCTGCTTATAAACCACATCCACATCACGAAATAATGAAGCGGCAGTTGATAAGTTTTGAAACCAGTGGAGCCGGCACACATCACACTCCTGGAATAAACCCCGGAACTCAAGCTACTCTTTTGTTAAGCCCGATAACGTCTATGGATCTTAAGAATGAAGGCTTCGATAGTAAGGAGCAGTTAAGCCAATGGCTTAAGGAAAATACGTATATGACTCTTTGGAACTATTGGGCAGCTATGCCTGATGACCTGGAATCTGCCAAGGCAGGTAACGAGCCATTTGCGTCTTGGCTGAAACTTCCACCGGAAGCGAACTCGCCACGACCACTTATCCTACGCGATGTCCCGGTTGAGATAGTGGTAGTTGGAGGGGGAACCGATGCATTTTGGATGGCTGGAGATCTTTCTTGTATGGCGTCAGCATCAGTAGATACATGGAGGTAAAAACGCAACGAATTCCCGCCCTGTTTTTTACAGGTTCTGTTGTGGAATGATATTCATACCGATATTAACATTCGGCTAGCGCTGACCCTACCCCAATAGAGTGATTAGGGGCTGGAGTCTTTAAAATCTCCGGCCCTCTCGCATTGACTGAGCAAAGGAACTTAAAAAAGACATGGGATCGGGTAAAATTCCTCGGACTAAACTGCGCATGGAGACTCAAGAAAAGCAGCAGTAACAAATGAAGTCTCCTTCTCAGGCGGCAAATTATTTGATGCCAGTTTATGTTGTGAAAGGCACTACGGTGAAGTTTGCTCCATTACTTTCGAGAAGCCGGTTCTTACTGCAGAATGGTTGCAGATATACAGGTACTGGTCTGTGTTTCCCAAATATTCGGGCCAGTCGGGAACCCCTCGTGCCTGAGGTCTACCGGTCTTCGCGAAGTTAGCCCATAAGCCCATCATGGCCTCCGAAACGTTTCTGTCAATCGCACCCAAGCCGGGATTGGCCGGTTTAGCACCTACCTGCTGAGCCAGCATATACACGGAGGTCCACCATCCTGTGGAATTATCCCAGTCGCCGAAGACGTAAGGAAGCTCTATCGAATGTACGGAGACGCAGCCTTCATTCCTCCATACTGCAGGCACCTGGTCGAAGATGCAGGCATACCCGTTGCATCCCTGCTTTTTCACGGATTCCAGCATCTCTATGTAGGCCGGAATAATATACGGCATGACTAGCGGACCGGGCCCGGTCAGTTCACCGAGGTTAGCGGAAACCATGAGGGGTACAGCATTACAGGAACCGGACTTAAACGTATTTTCGGGACTCTCCGGCAACAACCAGCCATCCACGGCGGCATCCCAAACAAAGGCCGGGTGGCTGGCGGGAGTGCGCGGCCCCTCCATTGCCTGACTGGCTTTGATGATTTCTATAAAGGGTATCGCGCGCGCCTGTTCCAGCGGATCAACAGCCGAGTCTATCCCCAGCTTTTCAAAAAGCGCTTTTCCACTCTTTTCGATATCCGCCAGTGGTTTGCTGAGTAAGATGGCCATAGCCGTGCCGCTTTCGCAGATAGCTCGGTGGAACAGCCCCTTTGCAAGTGGTGACGACATCATAATGGACACTTTGGCCCCGCCGCCGGACTCTCCGAAGATGGTGACATTGTCTGGGTCGCCGCCGAACGCCGCGATGTTGTCTCGCACCCACTGGAGGGAGACAATAAGATCGAGGAACAAGTAATTACCAGAAACTCCTTTCGGGGATTCTTTAGAAAGAGCGGGATGAGCCAGCAGTCCGATAGGTCCCAGCCGATGGTTCAAAGTGACAACAACGACTCCATATTCAGGAAGTCTGTGATAGTTCCATATTTTGTCGTTACCACAACCCATAGAATAACCACCACCATGCATCCATACCATGACCGGTAGTTTTTCATCTGGTTCGCGCGCTGGTGTAACCACGTTCAGATAAAGACAGTCTTCACTTTGGGGCATTTCACCTGATATACCGGGCATGACAGGCTGGGGTGAGATATGACTGAATTGGGTACATTCACGGATTCCTTTCCAGGGCGCAACAGGTTGCGGTGGTTTCCAGCGCAGGTTTCCCACTGGAGGAGCTGCATACGGGATTCCACGGAAGATAGATACTTCTTTCCCCGGCTCACCAATTAGAGTACCTGAAACGTAGCCTTTATCGGTTCTGACAATCTGCATATCATACACCTGCTTAATAAAAAATCCGTAGCTTGTTTTAGCGGCCTGATTCGGTCAATGTGGCCCCTCTTATCACCTTTGTCTTGTGTGCCGTACGGAAATATGACATTCCAAAAGAATAACCCGGTATACTACCGGACACGATGATATGAATGTCTTCCGGGTTTACGACAGGGACCTTTCCTCCTGGTTTGAGGGATTCTTTAATCACCGGTAAGCGGTCCTTAGGAATGGCATCGTGTGGATAGAATATGTCTATATCGGGAGGTTTGGTGTTAATCCTGTCATGTATACCCTGTATTTCCTGTTCACTGAGTTCTTCGTACGGTACCTTTGTGCTCTCGTAGATGTAATCTCGTAGGCTTTGCTTGCTATTATAACCGAGACGTTGCAACATGATAGCCAATTCGGGATGAATTACAATTATGTGTTTTCTGAGGTGAGCGGCGGGGTTGGCCACCCCAAGTTTATATTGAGCAAACGTGCCGCGGTCACGAGCTACGTCTTTTACTATATCGTTAAGTACTGACTTTACATCCCAGGGCTCGACCACTCCTCCTCCATATATCCTCATACCTATACCACCCATGACCGTGGACACCGTCACGCAACTGTCTTCCGGTTGATATCCCAGGCCCACGTTAAACGTTTCCCAGGGGCTTTGCTCCATATTTTCGGCGAAAGTGTAGAAGGTATGCGAGGACGGGCGACCGATCAGTGCCATATCGATCTCTCCCGGCCACAGGTAACCTATATTTATTAGACTTAATCTCACGGCGCGACCGATGGTATTGTTGGCTCGCCAGCCGTGACCTAATAAGCCTACGCCGGAATTCATGTTAATTTCCTTGGCAATAGGCCCGCTTACCATTATCATAAGAGTGAAGGAACCTTCCGAACTCATCATGTGAGTGTAAGTACCCTCTTCAGTCAGGCATTCCATGGCTGCAATTATCACCGGCAGATATTCAGGCTTTGCCCCCGCCATCACCGCGTTAATAGCTATCTTTTCAACAGTGGCGATACCGTTTCGATAAGGTACCCGGCCTATAACTTCGGCGGGAGAACGCCTGGTCCCTGTTAGCATCCACTTAACGGCCTGTTCAGTGGGAGGTATCAGGGGCAACCCATCGCCCCAGTGGTTGTCGAGGTACAACTGGTTAAATACCTCAAGGGCAGACTCATAACTCTCCACAGTGACCTTAACTGTTTCGGCAGTCTTTTTTGGGGCCTTTAGCTCCGGGTTTTTCTCCTCCGGTGCCAGGGGCCGGGTTAGGGCGTCGATAATGAGATCGATAGACGCTTTTGCAACAGGTCTAATCCTTTCCACGGACAACCGGTTCGGGTAATAATCTATGGAAGGCAGACTTACGATACGCACTGCCGGCATTCCCGCGTCCTCGGCCGACATTTTAGAAGTGTGAATAGCGTTCTCACCGATCACGAAAACGCCGGGTATACCGAGTCTTTCTAAAGCAATTACCTGCCGGCACTGAATCCATCCTCCCATCCCGTTATCGCCGACGCCGTAGATAAATGTATCCATTTCTTTTTTTGCCTTCTCCGCCGCCTCGGCATCTCCCCAGACAAGCCGAATGGTCGTCGCTGTTGGATACCTTTCTTTCAGCAGTTCCTCGACTGCGATACAGAAATTATCCCCACCTTTCTTACCATCCCAGATTATTCCGATCTTCTTGCCTGCCAGATCCTTTACGCGAGGGTTGATGAGCCCCGAAGGCGCCGGAACTTCAACCACACCCTGAGGGTTTAAACACACTAATGAGACTTTTTCTTTCAATTTTTTCACCCCTTCTTGAATAAGCTTTTATTTAACAAGGCAAAAGCCATTGTTTGTGCATTATTTGTTTGATTAATTAATGATAAACACCATATTCCCTCGCCACCTCCATGAAGGCGCGAAGATTTTCAGATTTGGCTTCTGTGACCGCGGTGCCGCCGGTTAGCACATAGCCACCACCGGGAGCACAAGTTTCTATAAGTTTACGGCAATACTCCTTGACATCTTTAACCGCCCCGAAAGCTAATAAAGAAGACGGCACGTTACCAACGATACAGCAATTTTTCCCGATCATCCGTTTAGCTTTAGCCATGTCAGTCTGGTCAAACTGCCAGGTTACCCAGCCTTTGGGGAAATCCCCGATATACTCTAACCTATTATTGTAGCGACCCTCACAAAATAGCGAAACCATGATACCTTCGTCGATAAGTGCAAGGATCAATTTTTTCAGACTCGGCCAGTAGAATTTTTCAAACTGTTTATTAGACATGAAGGTATCATCTCCCTTATGTAAGGGGAAATTCACGGTAAAAACACCCATTGCGTTAACACTGTCGATAGTACGCTGTATCATCTGTTCAAGAATCATATCAGTAGCTTCCAAGAGTTTCTCTGGGTGGCGATACATGTCTATGGAGCTCCCCTGCGTCCCTCGTAGATGATCGGCGATCATGTCAAAGGGGGCAAGGGCGAGGCCACCCATGCTCATCGGAAATCCAGCCGCAACTGCGTCTCTGTTAACGGTCATAAGCTGTACCTGGAACTTTTCTAACTCTTCACCGGCTTCTATCAATTTTTTAAACGCTGTCCTCACTTCCGGTCTGGTAAAAGGATAAGCAAGCATTATAGGCATACCCATTAAAGAACTAAGTGGAGGGAAATCCTTCAATACCTCCAGGGAACCCACAACCCGTGGCGTCAATACTCTGAACCCAAAATCGGAAGGGTCCTTAAGCAAAGCATCATATTCGTCCTCATGCATTAAGACTGTTTCTACGTACTGTTGGTATCCCGCATCTTCAGGCAGGCCATGTCCCGGCCACTTAAATGATTTATAATCCAAAATATCAAGCATCCGCCCACAACTAATGCCTGCCGGTCCGAGAAAATCATCCATATCATCATAAAAATCGTTCATAAACTTAGTCCACGTCGGGCGGATAAGCGTATGGTCATACATGAGCTGTTTGAGGCTCAACCCAGCGTAGCGAATGGGAAAGTTGCCCGCCGGCACCATTACCGGAACGCGGTCCGGTTCCTCACATAGAAATGTCTTCATGAATCGGATGACTCTGTCTTTGTAAGTTTTTTGGGCTCTGGCATCGCGAAAGGTCACCCCTGGCGGCGAAAGCCATCTCTGTAACCTCTGCTCACGCTTTTGCTCTTTAGTCAACTCAGACTCTTGTTTTTTCATAAATAATTACTCCTAATCGCTTCCTAACACTCTATACGCTGAAAAATACGCCTCTTTTTACTTGTTGTTATTCAGATCGATAAATAAATATTTGAACTAATAAAGGGACTAGACCGAGTGATACAAAGGAGAGGGCTTGACATTCATGAAAGTATATTATAATATTGTTTAACTAAAATCAAGTACGTATACGTATATTGGCACCAATTGTATTTTAATAGCTGGTCGGTGTCCCTTGAATAGATTTTAAAGATAAAAGCCCTACTCTTATCGAACCAGACCTAGCCTAAATTTGGGGAGGGATTAGTTTACCAGAAATATTCAATAAGATTCTTTATAAGGAGGCCGAAATGGCTTTGGAGTACACCAAGTCAGAGGCAAAAAAATGGTCTAAGAAGAACCTGAAGGGGTTGGAAGTACCTATTTTCCCTTCCTTTACACCTGATCTCCAGGAACTTGATGAAGAGGGCATCAGATGGGATGTTAATCATATTATCGCCAATGGATTCACATCTGCCTTGGCCGCGCCTGAAGCCTGCGGAATGACGTTTGAAGAGCGAAAAAAATTTGTGGAAATAGTAGTTGACGAAGCCAGGGGCAGAATACATACTTCGGTGGCGGTAATGCAGGACACCGTTGAGCAGGACATAGAGATGCTTCAGCACATAGAAAAAGTTGGAGGGACCTTCGCCACGCTTGGTCATCCTATACAATACCACCCCTGGTCGGTAGAGGACATCTTCCAGATGTATAAGCATATGTGCGATTCTACTAACCTGGCGATAGTGTTTTATACTGGCAGACTGCATACCAGGAAATTCCACCCGAGTTATTTCCCCCCAGAGCTCCTTCCCCGGATTGCTGATATACCTAATGTTGTAGGTATGAAGATTGGCGGAGGGAGTTCCATGGCTATCACCGTCATGTCCTTCCGACTCTGCAGCGATAAAATCCTGGTCAATGATCCTATGCCTGATAGATGGTTTGTCACCGTCCCCGAATACGGCCAGCAGTGGGCCGGCGCCGGGCCTTTTTATGGGATGCAGACTCCTGAAAAACCTCGTATGGTCAAAATTTTCGACTTACTAATGAAGGGTAAAATCGATAAAGCACTAGATGTATATTGGGAGCTGGGTCCTTTAAGAGATGGTTCGGGAGGGTTGGAAAACTCCTATTTTCATACAGGTATTGTCTCTTCCTTGAGCGATAAATATACTCACTGGTGTAATGGCGGCAATGGTGGCACCGTAAGGCAGCCCACCGGCAGGATATACGATTATCAAAAAGATAGAATCAGGGCAGGCCTGAGGGCAATAGGACTGACCCCGCGCGAACCGGAAGAGGAATTCTATGTAGGCAGAGTAAATTACGCTAAAGGCGCCAGGCTAAAAAAGTACGAGGCTTGAAGAGTCTCGAAAATTTAAATAATAGGTTAATGATATCCTCGTAAAGGGAAAAGAAAAATAAAAAAATAAGGAGGGGGAATAAATGAAAAAATTGTTCGTCCTGTTAGTCATCTTGCTGGTCTGTGTCCCGTTGATCATCGGCTGCGCCAAGGAGGAAGCAGCGCCGACACCGGCCCCAACCCCGGCGCCTGCCCCAGCACCAACCCCTGCACCATCACCAGCGCCGTCTCCAGCCCCATCTCCAGCGCCGGCACCAAAGCCGTCTCCCGCGCCCGCGCCAACCAAAGCCGCCAAGTACGGCGGCACACTGAAATTAATCTTGTGGGCCAGTCCATCGGGGACCGGTGGTTTACCGGCGGAGATTTTCGCCAACGATTTCCTATCTTCCTTTCACATTATAGAACCACTCCTCCATGTTGATGGTAAGGGCAAAATAATCCCCTGTCTGGCAGAAACCTATAAAGTTGCCGATGACCTGAAATCTATCACCTTCAATCTCAGAAAAGGCGTAAAATTCCATGATGGGACTGATTTTAATGCTAAGGTTGCTAAGTGGAACCTGGACAACCAGATTGCCCGCAAGAATGTCCCTTACTGGAATTCGGTAGATATCATTGATGACTACACGATTCGGCTTAATTTAAATCAATGGTCCAACACTATTGTAACCGGTCTTGGTGGTAATGCTTCCTGGATGGTCTCTCTTGCGGCTTTTGAGAAAAATGGGGCGGATTGGATGAGAAATAACCCGGTGGGAACCGGCCCATTCAAATTTGTTAGCTTCAGTCGTGATGTTAGCTACAAGGCCGTGAAAAATCCCAACTATTGGAAAAAGGGCATACCCTATCTGGATGCAGTGGAAATTCTCTACGTGGGTGACTCGCTGACACAGAAAGCAGCTCTACAGGCTAGAGAAGCGGATGTTTTACAGATCGAACCAGCTAAAATAGCAGCCGACCTCAAGACCATGGGATTCTCAGTGGAAGTGAATGTGAGTTCCACACACTGTCTGCTCCCGGATACTGCCCATCCGGACTCACCTTTCGCCAACAAGAAAGTACGCGAGGCGGTTGAATACGCTCTTGACCGCGAGGCTATAGCCAGAGCCTTTAGCTACGGATTCTGGGGGGCTCCTTACCAGATACCCGCTCCATCCACCGTGCCTTATAATCCTAACTTTGCTCTTGCCCGGAAATATAACGTTGAAAAGGCAAAACAACTTATGGCCGAGGCGGGATTCCCCAATGGCTTTAGTGCCACTCTACTGGTGATACCCGTCGGCATCGATAGAAACATACCGGTCGCCATACAGAATAACCTGGCCGCCATAGGCATTAAATTGGAGTTGAGTATTCCTGCCGCCATACCGAAGTTCTTACAGGATTCAAACACTCTTCAGAACGTTCTGGTTATGGAGCCTATCTTTGGCGGAACAAACTGGAATGGTGCTTTATCTTTTGCATTACGCCCCGGCATGAC
>CAYQZZ010000054.1:8832-13767 GCA_964422155.1 uncultured Dehalococcoidaceae bacterium
AGGCTTAACATCAGCAGAGGTATGTTCAGCGTCTTTTGTCAAACAGAAGTCTGCGCCATGACCTTAGAAGAGCGCAAGAGATTCGTGGAGATAGTCTGTGACGAGGCCAAAGGCAAGGTTTTGGTTTCGATGTTTACAGGCATCAATACAATCGAAAAAGACATTGAATTGCTCAAGCATTTCGAGAAGGTAGGCGGCACCCATACCCTGCTGGGCTGGCCTGGAATGTTTTACGCTAAATCGGAGGAAGATATCTACCGCGCAACCAAGAAAGTATGCGATGCTACGAATGTATGCATCGACCTCTGGCCCAAGCCCAAGTTTGACTTCGTCCGATTTCACCCGAGCCATTTCAACCCGCAGCTAATAGAAAGAATAACCGACATACCCAACGTGGTATCTGTCAAAGCCTACTTAAGTGACGGGTTTGGTAAATGGGCCGAGGTTCAACACCGCGTTGGCGATAAAATACTGTTACAATCTGCTGAAATAGAGGAGTGGCCCATAACCGTGGCTAAATACAAGCAGCAATGGGCCGGCCCGGCCGATTACTTTATATTCGATGCGACCAGTGGAAATACTCGCATTGTAAGAATGTTCAACCTGTTTTTAAAGGGGGATTTCCTTAAGGCGATGGATTTATACTGGGAGCTTGCCCCGATAACCATAGGCGCTAGGGCCGCGATGTTTCAATCCGGAATGCATGGAGTGAAATACCTGCAATGGTTAACCGGCGGCAACGGCGGCACATACCGGCAGCCAGCCATGATGATATTTCAGCGACAGAAAGATGCGATGAGAGCAGGCGTTAAGGTTGCCGGGATAACCCCGCCAGAAGATGAGGAGGAGTTCTACGTCGGTAAATTGAATTATGCTAAAGGCATGAGGCTCAAATATTAAGTATTAACTGGAAAAACATGTGAATTTGTCGTTAGTGTTCGTGACATCAGAATAGGAGTACACCCAAAAAACGCAAAGGAGGGGAAAACAAATGAAAAAGCTGCTCATCACTCTGGTAGTCCTATTGGCCAGTGCCTCGATGCTTATCAGTTGCGCCGAGACCGCGCCTGCTCCAGCACCGGCACCAACGCCCGCTCCAGCCCCAGCCCCGTCTCCGGCTCCAACACCGGCACCATCTCCAGCTCCTGCTCCAAAACCTGCGCCAACTCCAGCGCCTGCCCCGGCTCCAGCGGAAACTCCCAAGTATGGCGGCACTTTGAAAATTATTATCATCGCCGGTCCTCAGACACCCGGCGGCTGGCCGGTAAACATATTCGGCCCTGACGCAACCTCCTATCAGTTCTGCATGGAACCCCTGCTTCGCGGAGATAACAAGGGAGGTGTATCTCCCTGGCTCGCGGAATCTTATAAAGTCGCCGATGACTTAAAATCTGTTACCTTCAAACTCAAGAAAGGCATCAAATTCCAAGACGGGACCGATTTCAACGCTAAAGCTGCTAAATGGAACCTGGACAATCATATTAACGCTAAGTCATCTTATTCACAGTATTGGGCTTCAGTAGATATTATCGATGACTATACCATTAAAGTTAACTTTAAAATGTGGACGAATACCATTATAAATGGTTTTGCTGGTGTTGGTACATGGATGGTCTCGCCCACGGCTTTTGAGAAGAATGGCGTCGACTGGATGAGGAATAACCCGGTGGGGACTGGTCCCTTCAAATTCGCCAGTTTTCAGCGTGATGTCGGTTATAAGGTCGTAAAAAATCCGGACTATTGGATAAAGGGCAAGCCCTATTTAAACGCAGTGGAAGTACTTTATGTGGCTGACACGTTAACTCAGAAAGCAGCCATGCAAGCCGGAGAGGCCGACATGCTGGAACTGGAACCCGGCAGGATGGCAAAGGACCTGGAAAATATGGGGCTCAAAATAAATTTCCAGATAATAACCGTCTACTCCTTCCTGCCTGATTCAGCACATCCCGATTCTCCCTATGCCAACCAGAGAGTTCGTGAGGCGGTAGAGTACGCTATTGACCGTGAAGCACTAGCTAAAGCCTTCAGTTATGGCTATTGGGAGGCCCCTTACCAGATACCACCGCCCTCCAATGCGGCTTATAATCCTAGCTTCGCATTCGTCAGAAAATACAACCCTGACAAAGCGAAGCAGCTTTTAGCCGAAGCAGGATTCCCGAACGGGTTCAAGACAACGATTCTCGTAAATCCCGCGATAATAGACCGCAACACCCCCGTGGCCCTGCAGAGTAATCTTGCTGCAATAGGCATCACTGCAGAATTGTCTTTCCCGGCTAATATGGGCAAGTTTATTGTTGATTCAAATTCTTTAAAGAATGTTTTGGTCATACAGCCCATTATGTCCAGTACAAACTTTAACGGTACTTTTATGTTTTTCATGGGCAAGGATTTTATGTGGAACAACAATTTCTTGCCGCCACCTGAATTTCTGAAGTTGAGAGAAGCGAGCCTGGCTTCACCTGATATGGATATCAATCTAATACGGGCAGCTACCGACCAACTATCGAAAGAAGCAGCAGCGATTCCCATTATGCAGGCAGGGTTAGGTTGGGCCATGCAAACTTATGTCATGGGCGGCGGCTTTTTTGAGGGGGCTTCCAGCAGTATGTTTAATTCGGAAGACGCGTGGCTAAAAAAGTAACGTGATCCCGGGCTTTAATAAGAGTAGTGGTTAAAATCCTATCTACCGGGACTAGCGATCACCGAAAAATGGACTCGTTTAAAGGGGAGGAAAAAAGGCACTCCTCCCCTGAGTCTTTTAATAACATCTAAAATGGGGAGGGTTGGTAGGGCTAAAAATCAGGCTGTATTATAACCAGGTTCAACGTCAAAGTGTATAATCAAAATAATTAGTCAGGTGGTCAAATTTCACACTGGTAATATCTTGGGTAAACTCGGCGTCAAGAACCGTACTCAGGCGGTCGCTAAGGCCCGTGAATTGGGCATCCTAAAAGCGGATCCCGATTTTCACTCCAAGACCAATTGATTAATCCTCAGGGAAATTCTAACAAAGAATATTTTATCTTCAAAACTTTCTCAATCTGTTTTTCCTGATCCTCTCCCTTAAT
Source organism: uncultured Dehalococcoidaceae bacterium (assembly GCA_964422155.1). Classification (GTDB taxonomy): domain Bacteria; phylum Chloroflexota; class Dehalococcoidia; order Dehalococcoidales; family RBG-16-60-22; genus JBGPRB01. The sequence continues at coordinate 11,901 of CAYQZZ010000054.1, forward strand.
GTCTCCGATCTATCCTCTAACTAAACTTTGGTCTGGTCTCAGCCATACAATATTTCAACTAGGATCTTCGGACTATTTAAAAGTGGAGGAGACACTAAAAGACTCTGGGATTTCCAGGAATTAGAGATTTGACCCGGCACCAAAGTCCTCGAGGTTTCTGTAGGCGCCGGCGCAAACTGGCGCGTTCTTCCTCGCACGGCAAGCAACTTCGCTTTGGATATTTCCCGAAGAATGCTAAATGGATGCATTAAGCACATTACAAAATGGAAATTGGAAGCCGATTTATTTCAGGGAGAAGCCGAGCACTTGCCTTTCAAAGATGCAATTTTCGATGTCGTTTACCATGTTGGCGGCATTAGCTTCTTTAATGGTAAATCCGGCGCCATCCGTGAGATGATATGCGTCTCCAAACCAGGTACGAAGCTGACTATCTTAAAAGAAACGGAGAAAGCTGCCCGGAAATATGAAAAAGTACCTTTTTCAGGCTCCTTCTATTCAAAGTGTTCTGAGACGAGTATAATTCCTGTGGGGTTAGTACCCCCGAATATGTTAGAAATAAAGTCTCGAGATGTTGCTAAAGGGGATTTGTACTGTCTAACATTTCGCAAACCTTATCTTAATAGCTCACTCAAAGGCTTAGGGGGCTGGAGTAACAAATCATCTTATTGTTGAACTCGGATTTGTTCGCGCGACTGCATCTATGCACCACGCCGTTCGTCGCCCATCTCATAAGCCGTTTTACCTCCCCTATCCGGTTGTGGCGTGGCATTCCAGATGTTCATTGCGAGAGCAATCCACCTATTCAGGTCATCCAACGATGGCACTTCTCTCACCATCTTGACGACCTCTCTACTAAACTTGGTGATGTCACTCGACTTCATACAGGCCAATACCAGAGCCTTCCACTCCTCGACTGACTGGACGAGGCTATCCTTGCCTTCGGCCCGGGCTGCCTCCGTCATCCTGGCAACTGCTTCTTCCAGCGTATTATCCCGAGGATAATCGATTTTTGGCCTATCCTCTGCTGTACTTGCTCTTTGCTGAAGAAATCTCTCGAGTTTGATGGGATCAAGTTGGAATTTCTTCAGTCGAGAGCGTATGCCTGGCCCCAATCGTGTCGGCCACACCAGCCAGCCCGGGCATACCAGCCAGCGACCTCGTCCGACAGGCATGATGTGAGCGCAAAGGGCATCACCCTTGTAGAGGACGTTGCTCAGTATGCGGCTATCAGCCTCAAACTCCTCATCCTCCAGTTCGAGGTAAACACCTTTCCCAGGTCTCACCATGGTGACTATTGCCATAACATATCTGGTCTGTTGAATTGATTCCAGTGCCGAGGTCAGTCCTGCTCCGGTGAGTAAAGCAGCGGCGGCCAGCTCTGCGGGATGTTTACCGTCCGGTAATCTGAAACTAAAACTAAGCCAGCCCAAGAAGCGCCTCTCGCGGCCATTTACTTCACCAGCCTCAGCCATGTATTTGATAGTTTGCGGTTCATCATAGCCGAAAAAATCACTCCTCGCCTTTGACCGAACATCGGCCAGAACATCGCTAAGGGCGCACCACTCAGTCAATTGCTCAACCATGCTATTAGTCAACGGCATTGGCTAATCCTCGGCTAAAGTTACGTCGATATCGTCGAGCCATTCTAAGGCTCTTCCCTCCATTCTGTCATCTTTGAACCTGAACCACCTCTCCCTTTCTTCAGGATAGCTAAGCAGTACATCCTTAAACCGGCGGAAGGCTCCCTTTCCGTTTATTGCTACCTCAAGTAATGCAGCGAGACGCTCGTCTTCTACGGTGACGATGAAATCCTGCATTTCCTCGTACCCCTCATGGGATTCGGCTTTCGGTATTCGCTCGTAGCGGT
>CAYQZZ010000055.1:0-13622 GCA_964422155.1 uncultured Dehalococcoidaceae bacterium
AGCCTTCCCTAATCGGAGCATGACCTCATAACCCGCTATTACCCCCTCTATGACCCTCTTCCCATCACATTCCGTGAGTTCTCCAGCAGCGAAGGCCGCTGGGAAGATAGCTACTCCGGGGTGAGCAGACGCTTCTTTATGGGTATCGTCCAGTTCCAAAGAGTGGGCTGACGTGCCATTGGCTAGAGCGGCATATTGGGGAGCGGCTCTCATGTCAGTCCCAATAATTACGCTCCCTTCTGGACTTAGCCCGATATCCTTGACGAGACGATAAACGGTTTTGCTCGACTCAACACGGGAACCCCGGATGGCGACACCCAGGAAATCCAAGCAATGATATTTGACTTTATCAACTATTTCCTGAGAAAGGTCTTCATACTTCACGCTGGCAACAAATTCCACTAGCTCCCTGGTGATGCCCATATTCGACTACCTCCACCTTAAGAAGCATGATTTAAGAAACGTATTCCTTTCTAACCCCCACCTCTTGACCTATGTCTACCGGCAGAGCGGTTCTCAACCTTTTATCCAGGCGAATGGTGGTTATATCCCCTCCCTTGAGCGGAACAACCTTTGCCTTTTGTGTCCAGGCACCTATTATTTCGATTATTTCTCCTTCTGAGACCCCTAATGCCACCATTGCCTCCGTACTTATAGCCGCAACACCATTTTCCTTTATATCCTCGCCCACTTTGAGGATAATTTCCTGGCCATATTGTGGTGCGGCGTAAGTTCTACCCTCTACCTTCTTGTAAAACGCATCGCGCATCGTCGGCTAATCTCCATAGACTTTCACAGATTTTCGGCTATAAGTTCCACTATGTCTATAATCCTGATGTCATCACTGTCCCCGATACTGTCCCTAAGGTTCACCTCACACCAGGGACAGGAAGACACGATTACCGAGCTACCTGTTTCCCTGGCTTGTCTAATCCGCTCTTTCCCCATGGCTATTGACAAATCATTATTGAACAACTTTACACCGCCACCGGCACCGCAGCAGAAGGATTCGGCCTTTGTCTTGGCCATTTCGCAAAATTCAATCCCTTTGACCGCACCAATAACCTCCCTTGGTGCTTCGTGGATGCTGCAATCCCGGCTCAAGCGACAAGGGTCATGGTATGTTATCTTAGTCTCTGGCATCCTTCTCCTGATAATACCTAATTTACCTTTAGATTCGGCGATGACTTGAGCAATATGTTTAACCCTGGGCATTTCTATGCCAGCTAAGTACTTCGGGTAATCCAGGGTAAAAATCCGATAACACTCCGCACAACCGGTGATGATGGTCTTGGCTCCCCTTATCTGGAATCTATGTGCCACGTCTTGAGCATTTCTCCGGAACTCCTCCTCATCTCCCATGTTTAAGATTGGAGCACTGCAACATGGTTCATCTTCAGCGTAGTAAGCGACTTCAATCCCCAGTCTTCTCAATAAAGCTACGGCTGTCTTCAGAGTATCGCCTAATTCGAAGGATGAGAGGCAACCAGCAAAGAATACCGTGTCCCCACTCCTGGGCAAGTCCAGCTTCTTCGCCCAATGCCACTTTGCCTCCTTCCCAAAGGGATTAGATTTCCGCTCGATGTTATCCCTTATTTCTGCCATGGGCTGAGGAATGGCCTCTTCTCTGAGGAATAGGGACCTGAGCTGCCGTATCGCCTTTTCCGGAATATCGATTCCCTTTGGGCATACATTGGTGCAAGCACCGCACTGAGTACAATTAAATAGCCCGTAATGGGCGGCCTCGGCCACCCTCCTAGCCGTATCTAACGGGTTAAAGGCGGATTTGGCCAAATGCACGTGGTACATCGGCCCAATGAAAGTATGCCAAACTTCCCTAATTGCCGGGCACACTATCAGACAGGCCAGGCAACTAAGACATTCCGACATCTCTCTAGCCGCCAATACCTCGGACTGAGACGCTTTCGTCTCTATTTGGGAGATATCGTCGTCACGGTTCAGCCATGGTCTGAGTTCTTGAAACTGTTTCTCGGCGATATCCCGGTCAATCACCAAGTCCTTTATAACCGGGAAATAGGGCAGGGGCTCCAAGACCATACCGTTCGCCACCGGCGCTTTGCAGGCTAGAACAGGCTTCCCGTTGGCCATTATGGTGCAGATGCCACATAAAAACTCACGACAGGACAATCGCCAGGCGATATTTGCCCCATGTTTCAAATTAATATTATCTATCGCGTGCCATATCCTCATGCCTTCATGGTGGTCAACAGAGTACTCTTCATAGTGAGGCTCATTGTCTAGCTGAGGGTCATAGCGAAATACTTTTATGTAAAATTGTTGGCCCATGAAATTGCCTTCAAAATCTCAATCGTTGCCTTTTCCGCAGTAAGCACTCACCTCTCAATTTTCCCTGAAGCCGGGAATACGGGCAGTGACACATCATCAGGGTCCAGAAGCGTTTGCACAATTGGAGTTTTGGTTAAGACATACTGACCAGCCTTATCTTGATGAATAATTATGTTCAGCGTCCAAGCTTTATCAGGGAAGGGATAATCCTCCCTGAAGTGACCGCATCGGCTCTCGGTCCTCATCAGTGCCGCTCGGGCCATCGCCTCCACAGATACAATCATACTCCGAACATCCATGGCCTCGATAAAGCTGGTATTGTAAGCCCCGGCCCTATTTCCGATTCGCGGCAAGCGCTTCTGCTTTATATCATCAAGTGCATCAAGTGCATACTTGAGCTTTTCCTCACTTCGCGCGATTCCCACATAGTCCCAGCTTAGCTCTTTAATCTCATTCCTGATGGCAATTGGATTAATGCCATTGTCGGTCTCCACAACCTCCAGAACCTCCTTTTCCGCTCTGGCAACTTCCTCGCCAAAGTTGGCCATATTGATTTTACGGTATGTGCCTGATAAAGCTGCCCTGCCCGCTGCCTCACCGGCAATCTTCCCCGATACCAATAAGTCAGGCAGCGAATTGGAGCCGAGCCGGTTGCCACCGTGCACTCCACCGGCGCTCTCGCCGCAGGCGTATAAATTTTTAACCTTCGTTGTCTCCCAATTGGTATCCACCCTGATGCCACCATCCTGATAATGAGAAGACGGATAGGCAATTATAGGTTCTTTCCGAATATCCAGCCCGTAGTTTAGCCCCCGCGTTAATACGGTGTTTAATCTTTCCTCAATTACGCTGGCGGGCAGATGGGTCACGCTCAGGTAAACACCGCCATCTTTGGTACCGCGCCCTTCCTGTACCTCAAAATAAATGCACCTCGAGGTAAAATCCCGGCAGGCAAGCTCTAATTGTTGAGGGTTATACCTTTCCATGAAACGTTCGCCGTGAATGTTATAAAGCCTGCCGCCTTCGCCGCGCACGGCCTCGGTTATCATCTGCCCGGCGATATCTTCGGGCACAATGTAGCTTGTCGGATGAAACTGGAACACCTCCATATCCACCAGTTCCGCACCCACTTCCAGGGCCATTTTGTTACCATCGCCAACCTTACCGTAGGGAGCAATGCAATATTTAAATATCTGACCGCTTCCGCCACAGGCAAGAATAGTAGCTTTAGCTTTAAATACCAAAAAGCTTCCTTTCCTCATATCATAAGCAACGCAACCAACAACCCTTCCCTCCTCCACCAGCAGCTTTAAGGCCAGGCAATCGTTAATGACCTCGATTCCCCTTCTTAAGACTTCACAGCAAAGCCCCCGCATCATCTCCCCGCCAGTCCGGTCACCACTAATGCAAGTTCTAGGGTAGGAATGCCCACCTAGCTGGCGCTGAAAATACTTTTGGTTATGGTCGCGGTCAAAAAGAGAACCGTAACTTTCCAACTCCTTAAATCGCTCCGGAGCATTCTGGCATACGATTTCTACCAGCTTCTGATGATTAAGCATACCTCCACCAATACAGGTATCCCGGAAATGGACTTTCCAATTATCTCTAGAATCAGCATTGCCAAAAGCCGCGGCATAACCTCCCATAGCTATTGGTGTACAGCCACCGTAACCGAAAACCCCCTTCACCACCATAAGGGTTTTGGCGCCTATGGAATCAGCGGCAATGGCGCTCCGAGCACCCGCACCACCACCACCGACTATCAACACATCGGTCTCTATAATTGGAGCGTTCCTTATTATCATTTTCTCCGCCCACTAATTTGCCGAAATCTTCGTCTGCCTACGGGTTGGAATAGAAGAATCGGAATATGCTGACCTAGTAATGAACGCTGGTTTTGACTGAAATCTAGCACATCTTGGGGCAATGTTCAATAAACTGGCGGCAGGGCAGACAGTGTAGCGTTTTCGGTAGTGGTACATTTTTTATAAGTAATTAGAACCTTCCTATAGCCTTCGAACTATAGTTATGATTTACTTGATAATACAAGCTAATATAAAATACGCTATCAGCCCAACTCTGTTGATGCAAACATGAAAGGACGGTATTCATATGGTCACGATGAGTGGTGCACAATATATCGCGGAAATCTTTAAGGGATATGGTGTTACTCATGTTTTCTTTGTTCCGGCCATACTCCACCAGGGTCTAATGGAAATGGAAAGGCAAGGTATAAAGCGGATACTGACTCATAGTGAAAAGGCGGCGGCTTATATGGCAGATGGATATTCACGCGCTTCGCATAAGCCAGGGATTTGTATGGCACAATCCGTTGGCGCCGCCAATTTGGCGGCCGGGCTCCAAGATGCCTTTCTTGGTTTGTCCCCTGTAATTGCAATTACTGGTCGCAGGCAATCTCTGGAGAGATACCGGCACGCCTATCAAGAAATCGAGCATAAACCCATGTTTGACGCCGTCACCAAGTTTAATGTCACCGTTGATACCGTTGAACAATTGCCGTTGCTCCTTCGTCAGGCTTTTAGAGAGGCAGTTTCCGGAGCACCGGGACCGGTGCATCTTGAATTTCAAGGGATCAGGGGGGAAATAATCATGGAGCAAAAGGCTGACCTAGAAGTTGTCATTGAGGAGCAATTCAACCGCTATCCTGCCTTCAGACCGGAGCCTGAGCGGGAACTAGTCCTTAAGGCAGTAAAGGTGATTGGCCAATCTAATAGGCCAATTATCGTAGCTGGCGGAGGGGTTAAAGCCTCTCAAGCCGGTACTGAATTAGTTGAGTTTGCCGAAAGACTTTCTATGCCGGTGGTTACTTCGCTAAATGGTAAGGGAACGATTCGAGATGACCACCCTCTTGCCGTTGGTGTCGTGGGGTCGTACTCCGCCCAGTGTGCCAATTGCGCCGTCTCCGAAGCAGACCTGGTTTTATTCGTGGGCAGCCGCACCGGCAGTCAGGTCACCAATGACTGGAAAATTCCCCGCCTGGGTACCCCTGTCATCCAAATAGACATCGACCCTTCCGAACTGGGCAGAAACTACCCGGCAAAGGTGGCCATTTTAGGAGATGCTAAAGCAACATTACGCCGCCTGATTGAGGCAACAGAGCGCGGGGAGCCGAGGACAGACTGGCTGCAGCGCATAAATCAGGTCAAGAAACAATGGAAAGACCAGATTAAGCCAATGTACAACTCCAATAATGTGCCCATCAGACCGGAGCGCCTATGCCGGGAGATTACGGATTTCCTGCCCGAAGACGCCCTATTGATTTCAGATACCGGTCATTCCGCAATCTGGACAGGCACAATGATAGACCTGAAACATGCCGGACAAACCTATATACGGTGTGCCGGTTCTCTGGGATGGGCCTTCCCGGCAGCCGTTGGGGCTAAATGTGCTTTACCTGACAGGCCCGTAATATGCTTTACCGGGGATGGTGGATTCTGGTATCACCTGGCGGAACTGGAGACCGCCCGCCGATATGGTATCAACGTCTTAACAATAGTAAATAATAACCGTTCCATGAATCAGGTGAAAAGGGGGATAGAAAAAGCATACTCCGGCAGAAGTGGCCATCCAGATGAAATATGGCAATTTACCGATATCGATTTCGCCAAGGTAGCCAAAGCCATGGGTTGCTCTGGTATACGGGTGAGAAGACCGGAAGAACTAAAAGTCGCGCTACATAAGTATCTGGCCATGGACCAACCTGCGGTAATAGATGTGGTCAGCGATATTGAGGGAATACCGCCCCCTGTTTGGAGCTGATGTTTAAAGCCTACCATTCATGTCATGTTGAATCATCTCTTCATCTAGAGTACAATTAACCAGCATCAGGTAGACTGAATTACCTGGGGTTGAGGTAAGAAGATGGAAATCAAGTTCAATGAGAAGGTTATTAAGAATCAAGAGATAAAAACCACCGTTGAGGCGTTTCTCAGGGATATTGATACTGCGGAGAAAGCAAAGAACGTCCCCATTTTTATTTATCAGGACGGGGTAAAGGAGAGTTACTATATACGCTGCACAATATCAGGCGAAACCATGTCTAAAGTTATCAGCCTAGACGCTAGACTTGACCCACAAAGTGGCGAGACGTTTCGAGATAACCGTGAAGTACTGCTGACGCATAACACATTTCTTCGCATGAGAGCCGATGCTGAAAATGAACGCGAGTTCAATGATATCATAGCCGAGTACATTACGTCCTATTTGCCGGAGAAGCCATTGAAGGTCTGGGGAGGTCAACACCGGTCCAGAGCCATAATTGACGCCTTTCTCCAGAAAAAGGTCTCGAGGTACCACGGCTTCCGTGTCTATTTCGGTCTGTCAAAAGAGCAAAGAGCTGAACTTGCTATGATATCAAACACTAACATCGCTATATCGAATGACTTATTCGATAGACAGTTAGAAGAGACATATATGGGCCCGCATTTAAGAAGGTGGTGCAGCAAAGTTGGACTAATCAAGCCGACTGAAGACTTCCCGGATGTTGGCTCCCACGCCGAAAGAATTACAACTCAAGGCGCCCGCAGTTTTATCGTAAATTATTTTAAAGGGAAGCAAACGGGAGAGCAGTTAAACAATGACCAACTGGATAGAAACGTATATGAACCATATCTCTGTCAATCCGGAATATTCTTAGATGAGGAATACCGGCAATTGACGGAACAAATGGGGAGTACATTGTGGGCGGACAAAGGGCTGTTGGAAGCAGGTAAAGCCTTCGCCAGACTTCATATAGCGCAGTATAAAGCAATCAAAAAAAGCAAGAGTAACTACAGGATCTTCCGAATGAAAGCATTGACGCCTTCAGTATTATCAGCCTGGAGCTACGTCGCTGGTCTTTTGCAGTCACATCCTTCAAGGTTACAAATTCATCTCACTGTTCCCCAACCACCAAAAGGTGTCCCTGACCCTTTAAATGCCGAAGAAATGTCTAAGTTTAAGTTTTACCAAGACATTGAAACCTATCGCGGCCTGGGGACTCGGTCCATATTGAGAGACCGCCAGAGGATGGCCCAGGTATTTCTGGCCAGGACTATTGACCCAGAAGCGACTCTTGATAGAAAATTGCTTAATCAGGCGGTTAATCAAGCTACTGCCTTAAGATTTTTCAGCAAAGGTTACACAGCCTAGATTTATGTCGTTTCAGTAGTAATGATAGCGTTATACACTGACCCTCCCCAAAATAGAGAAATAACGCTTACCAATGTGATGGTAAATCTCCAGAGAAAAGGTGATGTATAACAGACGTCCTCCGTGTCAGGGACAGTTTAATAAATATTCAGAAAGGAAGCTAACATGTATGATTTGTTAATTAAAGGTGGTAGAGTAATTGACCCATCACAAAACCTGGATGGTACTTTGGACATCGCCATCACCGGGGACAAGATTTCTGCCGTTGCTAAAGGTATTGCCACACCAAAAAGTAAACGAGTGATTGACGCTGGAGATAAGATTGTCACACCTGGCATTATTGACCTGCACTGCCATGTGGCTGGCAGCCTTCTTACGATGAGTATTGACCCGGATACCGCCGGTGTAAATCAAGGCGTAACCACCGTAGTAGACGGTGGCAGTACCGGCGAGTCAATATTTGGCGGGTTCCCCAGATATGTTATTCCCTCATCACTGACCAGGGTTTTTTGTTTCCTCCATCTGAGTTCTCAGGGGCTCTCCATCATGCCTGAACTGAGAGGCTGGGAAGAAATCAATCTTGAGGCCATTGCCGCTACTATTGAATCACACCGGGAGTTGATTAAAGGAGTTAAGCTACGCCTCGTTGGCAATATTGTGGCCCGCGACGGCATTAAAGTAGTAGAGACAGCCAAGAAGATAGCCAGGCAATTAGGGATGCCAGTTATGATACATATCGGGGACTTGAAAAAGCAGGTATCACCAACCTTAACACAGGAAGTCCTTCCGTTACTGGAGCCAGATGATATATTAAGCCATGTCTATACCGCCAAGTTCGGCAGCGCCCTCCGCCCTGATGGTACAGTCTTACCTGAGCTACGAGAAGCGATGGAGAGGGGAGTCATCTTGGATACCGCTTTGGGGGGTAATAACTTTAATTTCGAGGTCGCCCGCAGGAGTCTGGCACAGGGTATATTACCCAACACTTTGAGTACCGACCTTGGTGCCAATAACCTCAGACACCCTGTATATGGCATGACCGTCACCATGACCAAATTCGTGGCGCTGGGGCTTGATTTGAAGCAAGTAGTAGAAATGTCAACCATCAATCCAGCGCGCGTGCTGGGTGAAGATAACCGGATTGGTAGTCTAAAGCCCGGGATGGAGGCGGACGTTTCTATCCTGAAATCGCTAACCGGTAAATGGAAACTCGAGGACTCCGAGCATCAGACAATCGAGGTAGACAGTTTGATCTCACCAATTACGACTATAAAAGCCGGGCGAGTAATCCCAGCACAGCCGGCAGCCCAGCCAAAGCCGATGGATTAAATAAGGAAAGCTTTACACCGATTGGAATAATCGGGCATGGTTAATTTTAGAAGAAGGTGGAATGGCAAGAAGTGCTTACTATCAAAGGGATGCACGTCGGAGAACAATTTATTCATTCAGATGAACAGCTGACTTTCTGCCGGCAAATGGGCGTGGAATATGTCGACGCCGTTCCTCCAAGGAAACCGAGTGAAACTGAAGATGGGTACTGCCACGCAGATATTTTAGCCAGATGCCCAAGGAAGGTGGGGCCAGAGGCAGAAAATGCCTGGAGCGTTGCTTCTCTGTCGAGGTTTCGAGAGCACGTTGAGTCCTTCGGCCTCAAGCTGGCGGCCATGCACCTGCCCCTCCAGGCAGGCAACCTCGGGGCATTTGGGTGGCCTAATATTCTGCTAGGTACACCAGGACGTGACCGCGATATTGAGAAGGTTTGCAGGTGTATTGAGGCAGTAGGGAAGGCGGGGATTCCGATAATTTTATATAGCCTGAATATTTCCGGCACGGTGCGCAATCCCGGGTGGACCTATGGCCGTGGCGGGACTATGTACAGCTATTTTGATTATGACAAGTTGCCGGCTGCTCCCCCGCATCCAGCAGCGCCGATCAGTGCTGAGCAGGCCTGGGAACGGATTGCCTACTTCATAGAGCGCATTATCCCCGTTGCCGAGGAGTGCAAGGTCAAGATGGCCTGTCATCCGAGCGATCCGGCCATGCCGAAGGGCAGCCGCTATCAGGGCATTGAGCGCGTCCTTGGCCATGTAGATGACCTGAAGCGCTTTATTGACCTGCATCCGAGCCCTTATCACGGCCTTAATTTCTGCCAGGGCTGTGTGTCTGAAGCGTCCACCAGCCCGGAGCAGGTGTATGATGCCATACGCTATTTCGGGAGCCGAAAGAAAATCTTCTGGGTACACTTCCGCAACATCCGCGGTGGTTTTTTAAAGTTCGAGGAGACCTTTCCTGATGAGGGTGACATTGATATGGTGAAAGCCATGCGCACTTATAAAGAGGTGGGTTATAACGGTGTGCTGATACCCGACCATGTACCGCAATTGTATCTGGACACGATGTGGGGTCACCGAGCCCATGCTTTTGCCCTTGGCTACACCAAGGCCCTCATCCAGGCAGTGGAGTCAGAGAAATAATGGGCAAATGTTCAATTGCCTTACAATGCCGTTTATTTCCAGAGGCTAAAATGCTCGTAGTTCTTACTCCGCAGATGGTAACACTTCCGGGACAGGTTGAGTAAAACACAATAATTGTTTTATTGAAAGGCAGGCAAACAATGGCTAAGCACAAAGTGGCAGTTATTGCTGGTGATGGAATCGGACCAGAAGTAATTAGAGAAGGCGTTAAGGTTCTGAATGCAGTTCAGACGAAAGTCAGAAACCTCAGCATTGAGTTTGAGCATTTTCCCTGGGGATGTGACTATTATTTGGAAAAGGGAGAGATGATGCCCCAAAACGGGCTGGAAATACTGAAGGGTTTTGATGCCATCTATCTTGGTGCCATCGGAGACCCGAGGGTTCCTGATCATATTTCGGTGAGGGACCTGGTTCTTAAAATTCGCATAGGCTTTGACCAGTATGCCAATGTCAGACCAATCAAACTCCTGGAAGGTGTTCCCTGTCCTTTGAAAAACAAAACACCCCAGGATATAGATTTCGTAGTAATACGCGAGAATACAGAAGGTTTTTATGCCGGGTGCGGGGGCAGATATAAGAAAGGCACGCCTGAGTATGGTAAGTATGCTAAGCTGAGGAAGGTCTTTTCTGATTCCGAGGAGTTAGTTGTTCAGGAAGGCGTGTTTAGCCAAATTGGAGTAGAAAGAGTAATAACGTATGCCTTTGAGCTGGCACGTAGTAGAAAGAAGCATCTCACTTGTTGCACCAAATCTAATGCCCTCAACTATAGCATGGTCTACTGGGACGAAGTCTTCAGGAAAGTCGCAAGGAACTATCCGGACGTGAGGACCGATTTCGCAATGGTAGACGCAACTTGTATGTGGATGGTTAAGAACCCTGAGAACTTTGACGTCATTGTGGCAGAGAATCTCTTCGGAGATATAATAACCGATTTAGGAGCTGCTATTCAGGGAGGCATGGGCGTGGCCGCCGGAGCTAATCTGAACCCACATGGTCTCTCAATGTTTGAGCCGATTCACGGTTCGGCTCCTAAATACACTGGTCAGAATGTGGTCAATCCAATTGCGACTATTTGGGCGGGTCATATGATGCTTGAGCAACTGGGCGAAAAGGAAGCTGCAGCACTGGTTGCCGAAGCGGTCAAAAAGGTACTAAAGGACGGTATATATCGAACAAAAGACCTGGGGGGCACCTCATCAACAAGCCAGGTTGGAGACGCCGTCGTTGCTGTCATTGACAAAAATAAAAGCATAGCGAAAACAAGGAGCTAAACAATAATATCAGAACTTGGCATCAAGTTCAGGCATGAGAAAACCAAGTTTCAAACAAATGATTTGAGTCTGTGAATCCTTCCACAGTGTGGGCATTTGACATTGGGGTCACCGAATGTGGGGGGTACCCTTAACTTAGTACCACAATCACAAACTATACTCTTATAGTTTGCCAGACGCCACATCAGCTCCGATGTATCACGGGTACGTCTGGTTTTTTGTGTGCTCTCTGCTACCGGCTCTTTCTCGGCGCTGGTGGCCCGTATTGCCAGAGGTTCCGTACCGGTTAAAGCTGAAGCAGGAATGATGCCGCCCCTACCTTTAATCTGCTGATAAGCCGAATTGTAATCCGACACAGAGGCACCAGCCATGGCGCGGAGAATACGTATGCGCTCGGATAGAGGAGGATGGGTGCTGGTAAGGTCACTTGCGGCTCTGCCCCCTTCACGAAATGGATTTACGGTATACATTGGCGCCGTCGCCTTATTGACTGATTTTAACTGATGGGTTGAGGTCCCGATTTGCTCCAGGGCTGACGCCAGTCCATCAGGATAACGGGTGTAGAGGGCGGAAGAGGCATCAGCCAGGTATTCCCGCTTTCTGGAAACAGCGAAATAAAGCAACTGCGCTGCGATTGGTGCCAAAATCATTAAGATAATACCTACGGCCAGGACTATTATCTGTAGCTGTCCGCCACCTGACCGCGAACGCCTTCTGCCACCGGCCATGCCGCTGAAAAACATTATCCGTGTGGCGTACCACGCCAGAATAACAACCGTGCCCAAAATGATACCCGCCATTGACATCAGCAGGACGTCCCGGTTCTTTATATGGGCTATTTCATGACCGATGACACCCTGAAGTTCATCGCGGTTGAGTTTCTGCAAAAGTCCGGAGGTAACCGCCACGGAGGCTTTGTCAGGTGAGCGTCCCGTGGCAAAGGCGTTCAGCGCCGGGTCGTCAATGATGTATATCTCAGGCATATTGGCAAGGCCGGAGGCAATTTTCATCTCCTCAACTATGTTATAGAGGCGGGGATGGTCATCACGGGCAATCTTCCTCGCCCCGGCCACCGCCAGAAGGATGCTGTCCCCCTGAAAGTAGGCAATGAGGTTCATTACTGCCCACACCATTAGGGCAATTATCAGACCGGCCGTGGCACTGTCAAAGAAATACAGGCCCAGGAAATAGCCGAGCAGGAGCAGCAGTGCCCCCATTCCAGCTACCAGTATGGCTGACCTGATACGGTTAGACCTGATTTGCTCCCACATGACCTACGGGTCTCCACCCTAGGTGAATCTTACCTTCGGTGCCGCTCTCTCCTCGGCCACAATGACCTCAAAGAATTCGCCAGCTTTAAAACCAAGCATGCTGGCCACGATGTTAGAAGGAAACATCTGTGTCTGGTTGTTATACTTCATCACCGAATCATTGTAATACTGGCGCGAGAAGCCGATCTTATTCTCTGTTGAGGTCAGCTCTTCCTGGAGAGCGAGAAAGTTCTGGTTGGCCTTGAGGTCAGGGTATCTTTCGACCACTGCCAGCAGTCTGGCAAGCGCTGAACTCAACTCATTTTCCGCTTTGGAACGCGTGCCGGCTCCGGATGACGCCACCTGTTGTGCTAGGTTACGGGCCTTGGTTACAGCTTCAAGTGTTTCTCGCTCATGCTTCATGTAGCCTTTGACTGTTTCCATCAAATTGGGGATAAGGTCATAGCGCCTTTTTAGTTGCACATCAATCTGTGCCCAAGAATTTTTTACTTGGTTGCGGAGCCTGACTAGACCATTATACGTTGCTATCATCATTATCAGGAGAATCGCCACAACACCAATAACGATATATACGACTATCATAGAAAACCTCCTTTTTTACCTGGATGCTCCTAGTCCAGACGACACACTGCTATCGACTTGATAGACGACCTCATTCTGACACCTTAAATACTTCTCCAAGAAAGGCGAGAACCGGCTGCTCAGACCCAGCCCCTGTTGAGGGCTTCGCCAGCTGTCCCAGAAGCTCGCTCAGCTCGCCGCCATCAAACCATAAACCGTCTCCCTGACGGCAAGCATCAATGTGTATTGCTGGCTCACCTAGGGCGGTTTCCTTCATCCGCTGGCCACAGATAGGACATTTCCGCTCCTTGTGTGAAGACCTCATTTCCGGCGAGGTGAGAATATCCTTCATCACCAGTTCTGGACTCTCAAGATTCGCTGACTGCATGAATAGCTCAAGCTCGCCGGAATCAAACCATACTCCTTTACAGTTATGGCAGTAATCGAGCTCAACCTCATGATATTCCACCACTATCATGACTTTTCTACAAACCGGGCACATCATTTAGGTCAGCCTTTAAGCAATACTATTTGGACTGCACCCCTATGATTGGACAGATAGGGTTAGGAGGGTCTGGCGGGGTAAT
>CAYQZZ010000056.1:0-13423 GCA_964422155.1 uncultured Dehalococcoidaceae bacterium
GTCAGGTTGTGGCCCTGAAGACCGAGGGTTCAAATCCCTCCACTCACCCCACCATTTTTTCCCACCCTCCCAAAAACGGCTGCCCATCTTCACCGTCTTGTGCTATAATTGGACTTAACCTGCGTGCGCCTGTAGCTCAGCGGACCAGAGCATCGGTCTTCGGAAGCCCTGAACATACTTTGCATAATGAACCTCCTCTGACCTATATTTTCTCGGAAGTATAAACCTGTTATTACACCATTGTCAAAACCCTTCCAAATTTTTGACAATCAATATCAAAAATACTAAAGTGTTCCTACTGTACCGTATCAACTTGTAAAGGATGTTGGTATTGCCTAATCTGATAAATATGATTATGTGCCTAATAATACAAGGAGGCAGGCTATAATATTTATTCTTTCTTGACGTGGTTGAGGTTAAGCGTATGAAACAAGAAAAACCATTAAAGCGGGAAAATCAACCCCTAGAAGAAAAGCAAAGGCGAGAAACGATAGCTAAATTGAATGAGTGGAGGGCAAAAGGTGACGATTACCTAAGAAAGAAACAAGAAAAAGAAGAACAGTTTGCTAAAAAATGGCATAAACTTATTTATTCCCTTCTGATTGGCGGTATCGGTGGTATTATTGCAAGTTTTTTCACCCTTGTTATTATTGGAATTACAGAATATGGTAATGAGTGGGTGCTACTTTCAGCATTAGTTGTGGGTTTTATAATTTGCTTTTTGATTTCATTGGTCTACCTTAAAGCTATGAAGGATAAAACGCATTTCTATAGAATATTATTTGGGGGAATTTTCGGTCTGTTGGTTGGGGGAATATTAAGTTTCTTAATCTGGCACATTGACACTTATATTATGGAGAAACATTTTGATGCATTCATGAGTGAAGATTTGATATGGTTTGTGATAGTTGGTTCAATAATTGGAGCGATAATCGGTGTGAACATTACACGTGAATTTGGGAAAAAATATCTTGATAGACTTACAGGAACAGAAAAGTAGACGTGATAATAAAGCAGGCGATATTTTATCTTGTAACGTTTTAGGGAGTGACCTATTTGCATCGGAATATGCATATAGAAACGCTTCGTGGTTTATTAATAGATTTATTTGAATATAAATTCAATATAAATTTATACACCTGATTATACCCTTCTATACCCTATTCCTCTTCTTGTTACTAATAACATCAATACTTACCCACCTTCTGACTGTCTATATCTTCTTGTGCTATAATTTAACTTAACTCGCATGCGCCTGTAGCTCAGCGGACCAGAGCATCGGTCTTCGGAACCGGGGGTCGTGGGTTCGAATCCCTCCAGGCGCGGTTAGGTTTTAGAAAAGAAAATGCCCCCTGAAAACATCTCAGAGGGCATCTCAATTTTTATAGTATTAAACTATCCCCTACACCTTCCCGAAAACCTTCCTCACTTTGGGGTTCAAGCCGCCGCCGATTTTCTCAACAGAATCGTAGCGGATGCGCTGGAGCTCTTTCTGCTTTTCTTCAAACTCGCTCTGCGTATAGAGCCTCTCCGGGTGCACCAGGATATCGTCTACGGCGCGGATAGACGCCGGCACTTTGAAACCGCTGGGAGAATCCACCCAGTCCTCGAGACCTCCCCGCAGCAGCGAGTCGAGTATGCTCATGGTATGGCTGACGGCGATGTCTTTAAAGTGATAGCCTTCCCCGACCGAACCCGTGTTCATCAGGTAGTAATTTAAATGGGGCAGATTCTCCAGAATATCGTAGAACCGGTTGGCGTGAGCCGACCTGTCCCCGGCGATAAAGGGGTCATAGAAAAACTCCGTCCGGATTTGACCCGCCTGGGTTGGGTCGCCCGCCGAGGATTCCATCGCCTGACCCAGGACCATCAGCGCAGCCGCCTGCTCCAGGCTCAGCTTGCAGATTGCCGGAATTATCGGCCCGCGGGTAATAAGGACAACATTATCGATTTTTTCGATGTCGATATGGGGGCTGGCGTGCATGAAGTCCCGCCGCAAAACGACCGCCCGGCCGTTGGAAGTCCTCGAAAAATTCTCGAAGTCGAAATCGCCCCTTTCGGTGACAAAGACGTTCTCGCAGACCGTTTCCGATTTTAGCAGGCCATAGAATATCTCGACCTGCTCCCCGGGGTTCACCCCCTCGGTCTTGACGAAGACACCACCGGCCTCGAAGCCGTTAAACGAACCGTCCGGCATAAGAGTACCGCCGTCGTCCTGTATCAGCCACGACCTCTCCATGCCCTTACGGGCGAGAATCTGGCAGGTAGTGGTGGTCTTGCCGTTAGCGCTCAGGGCGATGAGCAGAGTCCTTACCGGCTGGTAACCGCCGTGAGCCGACTGGAGAAAGTCCTCGCGGCAGCCGGCATGCAGGAAAATGCCGCCCCGCCTTGTTTTGGCCACCCAGTCCTCGGAGGCGAATACCCCCTTCTTATACTCTCCTATGTAGTTGCTATTCCGCACAATCTTAACGACCCGGCCGTCATTCAGAAAGGCCAGCCGTATCGTGATATCCTTCTGGGGCAGCGGTTTCGACTTGTTGGTCTGCCAGGCTTCATCACCGAAAAAGACAATCTGGTAGTCCGGCTTAGTTACGGGCTTCCGGGCCGGTATGAAAAGGTTCTTGCCGCCGTAGGCGACGTGGGCGAACTTCTCCGGGATGATAAGCCTGACTATCGTATTACTATTCGGATTACCCACAATACGGTCGATAGATATCAACCGCTCTTTAGCCAGGGCTTTCTCGCACTGATTTAACAGCTTCAATTCCTCTTCGCCGAAGGAGTCATCAACACTGTTTTTGGTGAACATCTGCGACCGCGAAGTCGGCTCGCTTTCGGCGACGAAGTTATTGTAGATAGTCTTGACGACCCTCTCCTCCTTCTCCACCAGCGCTCTCAGTACATCGTCAGGGGGATTGTCCAGCAACCTGTTTTCAGCTTTCGCTTTCTCCCTGATTTTCTCAGCCGTCCGGGCAAACTCTTCCAGATTGATTTTCGAACTCATTTCAAGACCTCCCTGCGATTTTATGGGCCTTACCTGCCACCCAAACACTTCCCCTTCAGGAGAAAAGGTAAAAGAGAAAGCGGGCAAGGCATCAGCCCTTGAAAAAGCACCCCTGATAACCCAGGGGCGAATCAATGAATTATACTCAATTATAGCATATTTTTTTATTAAAAATATATAACATTTATTGATTTATTCTCTTTACTATCTTTTATTACAGAACATCGTTATATATAATAGTAATAGGAGTTAACAAAGGAGCGCTTATGGGCAAGTGGCTTGTCAGGCTAATCGAGGCAGCGGTTGTTACGGTCACCCTGGCCGCAGTATGCCAGGAACTGGAAAAACCCAGAGAACAGAGGCACTGGCACGGGAAGTTGGGCTTCATCCCCTATGACTTTCGCCTGCCCACTATCGAGAGGTTCAAGGAATCCTGCTGGAACCCGGATGATAGCCGTATTTTCACGCCGGGGATATGGGGCATCGGCTGGGTGATAAATTTCTTCACCCTGCTGGAAAAGATGAGGATTATCGGTGAATATTATGTGACCGAGGAAGACTTCCTGATGCCGACCGAGTCCCTGCGGAAGATACTGGAAAACCGCCCGGTGATGCCGTAGTTAGTTAAGGTTCAAACCGAAGAAACACTTCTAAAAGTCCATTAGGATTTGTAGGCCAGTATTGTGGATATTTGGGCTTTATGGCACCATCTACAAATTCAAATTCAAAAACCTCCGCTTCCACAGTACCAAGAGCAATCATCTTATTTTTTGATATGTTGTGTAATTTTTCTTTATCGGTTTGAACTTCAGTATTTAAATGGTGGTAATCATTACGATTTTTCCAAATTTCTTCCATTGCATTTTTACAAATGAGAGTAATTTTACCTTCTTTATGCAATTTATTAACCTTGGCTTTAAAAGACTTGCATTGTAGATTATTCTTTTTACATAAGTCACGAACAATAGCTTCAGTAACTGCCTGGCAAAGAGCTATGCAAGCAAAGAAATAACCATCGCGATAAAGAAGTGCACACTCAACTGAGATTGAAGCCCAATGCGCGTTAGGTGTCAATTTAGTGGTATCAATTTCCATATAACGCGATACTCGCTCTGATACCGTACCCAAGCAAATTTGCTTCAAGTCATTTTCTAGTTGGGCTCGTCTATGTAACTCCTGCATCTGCTTTTCATCCATTATCTCCACCCCCTATATTTTATTCCACACAACTCCTATAGACCCCCACACCCCGTCCCGGTAAAGCTTCATGAGTTTCACAGGTAAAACTCGATTGGTTAAGTCCTTATCGTTTCCGGCATAAACCTTGATATAGTTGCCGGTAAGACCGGACCAGATACCGCCTGACTGCTTCTCCCAGAGGACATTCATAGCTATACCAAAAAACCGCTGCTGGAAACTTTTCGCGCTATCTCTGGCCAGGGACAGCATCTGCCGGCTACGCTGCTTCTTGACTGCGGCGGGTACCTGCTGCGTCATATCAGCCGCCTCCGTGCCCGGTCGCGGCGAGTAAGGGAAAACGTGAATACGGGCAAACTGCATCTGCCGGCAGAAGTCCAGAGTTTCCTGAAACTCCGCATCGGTCTCACCGGGAAAGCCGACGATAACGTCGGTGGTAATAGCCACGTCCGGCGCCGATTCCCGAATTAGGGCCACCGCTCGCTGATAGTCAGCGGTGTTATAGCGTCGCTTCATCCTTTTAAGCACGGTATCACTGCCACTCTGCAAAGACAGGTGGAAATGCGGGCACAAACGTGAGTCGCGCCACAGCCCGATTAGACTGGGTGAAATCTGGTGGGGCTGGAGGGAGGACAACCTCAGGCGGGGCACCGCCGTTTCCACAAGGATACGCTTCAAAAGTCCTTCCAGGTTTACCCCGTTACCGTTATAGGCGCCGATTTCCGTGCCGGTCAACACCACCTCCTGATAGCCGTTCGCCACCAGCCCCCTGACCAAGGCCGTCACGTTTTCCACGGGGACGTTTTCTTCACGACTGCGCACCAGGGGTACGATGCAGTAGGCGCAGAAATTATGACACCCATCCTGGACTTTAACGAAAGCGCGGGTGCGACCATCCTCCTGCTTATTCATAGAGTCCCCAGCCACCGGCCTGGCCAGGTTGTCGGCATCCTCTAAAAGCTTGAGAAGGTTCATTTTCCGGTCGTTACCGATAACAAGCTCCACTCCCTCAATCTGCGCTAGCTCTTGGGGAGAACGCTGGGCATAGCAGCCGATGGCTACCAGTCGGGCGTTGGGATTGCGGCGGCGGGCCATCCTGAGCATGTGCCGCGACTTGCGGTCGGCGATATGGGTTACCGTGCAGGTGTTCAGTATATAGATATCGGCTTTATCCGTGGGCGCCACCAACCTGTACCCTGCCGCAGTCAACTGCCTTGCCAGCTGTTGCATCTCCGCCTGATTCAGCTTACAGCCGAGGCTGTCCAGAGCTACCGTGGGTCTTGCTGCTTTTTTATTCATACAAGATAAGGCTTCTAACAAATGATTATGTAAAAATTATACTGTTATAGTTCCTAATGGGTCAAAAATATATAAATATTGTTGGCATTTGGGTGAATAGCTAACCTCACCCCTTACCCCTATCCGACCTGCTATATCATGCTAATGGTTACAACTGACCGGTCGGAGAGGGGATAATATTGAGAGGGTGCTTCGCCCCTTCTCGCTGCGCACTCCTCTCAGGGGAAATGAGAGTATTTTATGGGGAAAGGCGATTGATATTTTATAGGCTTTAAATAAGTATTGCTTCGTCGTGCCGACCTGTCGTCCTTCCAAAGAAGGACTCGCGATGACCATTCGACTTGAAATTAATCTCAAAATATGTTAGAAATAAGTTGAATTCCTCAGGATATTCGCATTCCCCTTTAAGTGTAAAAACAGGGAGGTTATTACAATTAACGGTCAAGTCCATAGAATTGTCGTTACGGGCATCGGGGCTTTAACCCCGCTCGGCCTCGACATGGCAACTACCTGGGAAAATCTCATTGCCGGCAAATCCGGCATTGACTATATAACGCTGTTCGATGCCACACCCCATGAGACGAAAATCGCCGGCGAGGTCAAGGGGTTCGACCCCAGCAACTACATCATCCGTAAAGAAGTCCGCCATATGGACCGTTTCGCCCAGCTGGCGGTAGCCGCCGGCTACCAGGCGGTACAGCAATCCGGATTGAAAATCGATAGCAGCAATCAGGACGATATCGGTGTCTTTATCGGGAGCGGCATCGGCGGCCTGACCACGCTGTTCGAGCAAGCCAAGGTACTGGTAGAAAAGGGGCCGGATAGAGTCAGCCCGTTCCTGGCGCCGATGATGATTTCAGACATCGCGGCCGCCCAGATATCGATTGCACTGGGAGTCAGAGGCCCGAATATGTGCATGACATCGGCCTGCTCCAGCGGCTCGGACGCCATAGGCGCCGCCTACGAATATATCAAGTACGGTAACGCCCAGGTAATGATGGCCGGCGGCGCCGAAGCCATTATCAACCCGCTCGGCATCACCGCTTTCAATGCCCTGAAGGCCCTGTCAACCAGGAATGACCCGCCGCAAAAAGCCTCCCGTCCTTTCGATAGAGACCGCGACGGCTTTATCATCAGCGAGGGAGCCGTCGTCCTCGTCCTGGAAAGCCTGGAACATGCCCTGAACCGGGATGCCAACATCATGGCGGAAATCGTCGGCTACGGAGCTACGGCCGACTCATTTCACGTGACACAGCCGCTGGAAAGCGGCGAAGGCGCCGCCAAGGCGATGCAAATGGCCATGAAAAGGGGCGGCATCAAGCCCGAAGAGGTCGACTATATCAACGCCCACGGCACATCCACACAGTTGAACGATGCCATGGAAACCAAGGCTATCAAGACAGTCTTCGGCGAATACGCCTATAAGGTCCCCATCAGCTCTACAAAGTCGATGACAGGACACCTTATCGGCTGCGCCGGCGCCATCGAGCCAGCCATCTGCATCATGACGATTTTAAAGGGAATCATACCGCCGACGATAAACTACGATAACCCCGACCCGGCATGTGACCTGGACTACGTACCCAATGTAGCCCGCGCGGCCAGGGTTACCACAGCCCTGACTAACTCCTTCGGGTTCGGCGGACACAATTCCGTCCTTATCTTACGGAAATACACCGAGGCACAAGCTTGAGCCATAGTCGCTGGGATTTGCTGCCACCCCTCCGCGGAAGGGCACTGCCGGAGAAGGACAGCAGTTCCAGATATTCCCCATTACTGGTACAGCTCCTTTACAATCGCGGCATCTCGCGGCCGGAGGACTTCCCGGCATTTCTCGCCAGCGACCGGAGCCTGCTGGGCGACCCTCTCCTGCTTCCCGATATGCAAAAGGCCGTAGCCCGGGTTTATCAGGCTTTACTTTCGGGAGAGAACATCAGCGTCTACGGCGATTTCGATGCTGATGGCATCACCGCCACCGCCGCCCTTGTCCAGGGTTTATCCCTTCTCGGGGGAAAAGCCAGCCCCTATATCCCCCACCGCCAGACGGAGGGCCACGGGCTGACAACACCCGTTCTGAAAAGACTTTACGAGCAGGGAGTCAGCCTTGTCATCACCGTCGACTGCGGCATTACCGACTCGGCGGAGGTAAAAAGGGCGATAAAGATGGGGCTGGATATCGTCATTACCGACCACCACAATCCCCTGGACGAAATCCCGGAGGCTTTTGCCGTTGTCAATCCCAAACTGGCTGGCTCAACCTACCCGTTTTCCAAGCTATCGGGGGTAGGAGTAGCTTTCAAGCTGCTCCAGGCCTTATTCCGGAGTCTCGGCAAGGAGGAGCAGATAGACAGGGTGACAGACCTGGTAGCCATCGGCACCATCGCCGATATGTCGCCGCCGCTGGGAGAGAACCGCTACCTCATCAAAGAAGGACTGAAGAACATGAACACCAGCCCGCGACCCGGCATTAGAGAACTGATAAACCAGACAAGACTTGAGGTCGGCAACATCGATGCGGACAGGATTTCCTGGGTTATCGCGCCTTGCCTGAACGCCGCCGGCCGACTTGCCGACGGCCTCACCGGCTATAACCTGCTCATGACCGAATCGCCGCAGGAAGCGCAGGAACTGGCGATATGGCTGGCCGGGAAAAACGAGGAGCGGCAGAGACTGACCAATACTACGCTCGTCAGGGCGAGGGAGCAGGTCATCGCCCAGGGACTGCCTCCCCTGCTGATAACCGCCGATGAGGAATACCCTATGGGTATCGCCGGGCTGGTAGCCAGCCGACTTACGGAGGAGTTCTACCGCCCGGCCATCGTGATACATACCGCGGGTACAATCTGCCATGCCAGTTGCCGCAGCATAAAGGAATTCGATCTTATCACCACCCTTAATAAGTTCAGTCGTTATTTCACCCGCTACGGCGGTCACGCCCAGGCTGCCGGCTTTACCATGCCCACGAAAAACCTGCCCCAGCTGGAGAAAGAACTTACCGCTATGGCCGCAGAGCAACTGAGCGGAGTCGAACTACGCCCGCACCTGGACATCGATGCCGTCGTTGCCCTTCAAGACCTTGCCGGGGACACCTACCAGACGACGCAACTGCTGGCGCCCTTCGGCATCGGCAACCCGGTGCCTACGTTCCTCAGCCGTGGGGTGGAGGTGCTGGAAAAGCGCACCATGGGCAACGGCGGCGAGCACCTGAGAATGAAGCTGAGACAGGGCGGCACGGTCTGGGATAGCGTGGCTTTCAGGCTGGCCAATCACCAGTCGGAACTATCACCGCGCCTGGATATCGTCTATAACCTGGAGGTGGATAGTTGGGGCGGTAAAAAACAGCTCAGGCTGAATATACTGGATTTCATAAGAAGCTCATAAAAGGAGAGAATGTCATGAAAAACCCGAACGGACCTTATCCGGGAAGGCAACTATTTCTCGGTTTGACGATAAAAGAAAGGCCGGCTTTCGCCTATCTGGTCACCGGGCGCTCGCCACAGAGTCGGGAGCGAAAAGCGACGCCGGTGGAAAACAGCGTTATCATGGGGCCGCTGGGTAACCAGCCGTTCGACTGGTTAAAGCATTACACGGCGGTAAGGTACGATAATGGCATCGGACTGGTTGCCATCAGCAACGGTATTCAGACCGAGGCGATATTTGAAACCTATAAACTCCTGTTCCACACTGGAACGCCGCCTATTAAGAGTTACCTGCAAAAAATTATGGACGGTGCCCGTTCCGAGCCGGATACCCTTAATACACCCAGGATTGCCGGCGTTATCACCAATCCCGGCGGCAAAACTGAGCCTGTCTATATCATCAGCATAAAAACGTACGGCCGACCTGCAGCCACCTGGCAGATGAAACCAGGCCCAGGCACGCTGACCGGCGTTTCCACGTATCACGGGAACATGGAGAATCCCGGGGCTTTCAATGTGGACGGAGGCCTGAAGGAACTTAAATACGAAGCCGACACACCGGAGGAACTGGCCGAGTTTATCTATAGTATCTCAGCGGCAACGTACCAGGGTAATGATATCAGGGTATGCGCCATCGGGGGGATACGGGCGGATAATCACACCTGGAAGGTAGCGCTAATAAACAGGCACAAGAGCTAAGCAATAGGCTTTTCGCTTTCCTCCCCCTTTTTCACCCAACGTGTACGCAGAGCCAGCAAGGTTATGGAAATAATTAATACAATTACGCCGATAAACTGGGCCTGGTGCAGGCCAAAAAGAAAGGAAGTTCCCTCACGGAGAAAATCGCTGCCGATACGCCACACCGAATAAAACGCCAGGTAGACCAGGAAGAGCGAGCCGTCCGGCCGGAGTTTTTTCCGCAGCATCAGTAAGATACCAAACAAAATGAGATTGAAAAATATCTCGTAGGTTACCACCGGGTGAGTGGGCTTCAGACCCACCGCCATATTAGCCGGACTGTTCGGGCTGGTGTAAACAAAGCCCCACGGCAGCGAGGTCGGGAAGCCGTAATCATCGCCGAGGATAGTGCAGCCTACCCGTCCGATAGCCTGGGCAAGGATAATGCCAGGTGAAAGCATGTCCGCCATGTGACCAAAGGATATTTTGCGGAAGCGACTATAAATCCAGACACCCAGGGCCGCTCCCAGTACCGCGCCCCAGATGGTCAGGCCGGCACCGCCGATTATCTGCCCGGGGTTTTGAGAGTAGTATTTCCACAGGTCAAGAACGTGGAGCAGACGGGAGAATATTACCCCGGAAGGGATACCAACCAGGGCAGTATTAATCACGATATCATAGGAAAGCCTGGGGTCTTTTTTCACTGAGTATAATGCCCACACGACCAGCGTTATCACTGCCAGCGTCACCATAATACCGTACCACCCAACGCTAACAGGTCCGATGGTAAAGGCTACCGGGTCTATACCTACAATAATCATCCTACCTCCGGAATGTCAGAAATATGCACTGTAAAAAACAATTACACATCATACCTTGTTGTGTCCACTCCTCCCCGAGATTCTTCAATCGCTTCGCTCCTTCAGAATGACATTTATAGTGAACGTCAGGAGCATAAGGCCTCGACAAAGGCTGCGGCATCAAAGGTTACCATATCCTCCAGCCCCTCGCCAACACCGATAAGCTGGATGGGGACTTTAAGCTCGTCACAGATAGCCAGTACGATACCACCCTTGGCAGTGCCGTCGAGCTTGGCGATAAATATGCCGGTCACGCCGACCGCTTCGGTGAAATACCGGGCCTGGGTCAGGCCGTTCTGGCCGGTGGTGGCATCCAGCACCAGGATGACCTCGTGAGGGGCAGTGGCATCCAGCTTGGCGGCCACGCGCCTGACCTTCTTTAGCTCCTCCATGAGATTGAACTTGGTGTGTAAACGGCCGGCGGTGTCGATAATCAGTATATCAACCTGCCGACTTTTGGCCGCCTGCAAAGCGTCATAGACGACCGCGCCGGGGTCGGCGCCGGGCTGGTGGGCGATAATGTCAACACCCACCCTTTCCCCCTGTTTTTTGAGCTGGTCGATGGCCGCGGCGCGGAAGGTATCCGCCGCCGCCAGGAGAACGCTCTTGCCGTCTTTTTTCAGTTGATAGGCGAGCTTGGCGATGGAGGTGGTCTTGCCGCTGCCGTTGACGCCCACGACCAGATAGACTTTAGGGGGTGCGATATTTACATTCGATTCATGAGAGGGAACATTTAGAATTTTGACCATCTCGTCTTTGATGATAGAGCGCACGTGAGAGCCGTCCAGCTTTTCCTCGACGGCGCGCTGCTTTACTATAGCGATAAGCTTTTCCGTGGTTCTGACGCCGACATCCGCCGAGATAAGCAGTTCCTCAAGCTCATCCCAGACCTCCTTGCCGATAGAGGCGCGGTCGAACAGGTTCATGGCCTTTCCGAACCATGTATCGTGCGTACGCTTAAGGACTTTCTGGAAAATGTTAATGAGAGTGACTCCTTGGGAGTTTATAGTTTTCAGTTAACAGTTTACGGTTAATAGTATAAAGGAGTTTGGGGGAGAAAGGGAAATCCTGTTTTATGTGGGCTTTTCTTCACCCTCACCCTGCCCTCTCCCGTCAAGGGAGAGGGGGTACTAGAGAGAGGGCGCTGCCTTCCCTTAACGGAGCCTACCCTGACCCGTGAAACAATGCTCGTAAGCCAAAGATAAATCTAGGAAATGATAACTGGATCCCGACTTGCGTCGGGATGGTTTGAGGGGTGGTTGGTGGGTTGCAAAAACCCCCTTAGTCCCTCCTTACGAAAGAGGGAGACGGGTAAGGGGGGAGGTTTATGAGAAACAGATTGACAGACTGGAGTATAATTTATTACAAATGTCAATAAAGAAATATAAGGAAACATATGGCTAAAGATGAGTTAGATTCACTTGATTATTACCACGACACCGCTGTGTATAGGCGCGGATTTGTAATTGGGCTCTCGACACAAATTGAAAATATGCTCACGGATATTATTGCTTGGTGTTTTTATCCTTCACGCTATTATCAACAGACGTTGATTGAAGACTTATTAGATTCGAATGGATTTGCTTTAAAATCGTTAATATTGAACAAAATTAATTTTCGAGACAAAATCGAAATGTTCAGAGATATATTATTGGTAAAAAACTCCAGAATTATTAAAACTGATGATAAATTGATAAAACTGATTGTTAATGAATTAGATAACGTAAGGAAATTTCGTAATCTGTTAGCACATTCTGAATTATCTTATCCAAGTGATTTAACTGATTCTGAAAAATCCCCCGAAGAGAAAAAAGAGACTATTTATTTCACAGAATTTAAAAAAGGGAAAGCAGTTAAACATATAATAAATGAAAGAACATATATTAATGAAACAAATACGATGTCAAGAGTTATTTCAAGATTTTGGCAACTATTTTCTTTGATGAACGATGATTTGGATTCAGCGTTAGCATGGGAAGAAGACGCTAATAAATACCAATAAAAAACAAAATGTTGTAATTATTATTGTCGCCCTTTACCCTTCCCCATCTCCTCCAGTATTATCTTCGCGGCAGCTTTGTCTAAAGGTTTGTTGTTGTTGCCGCACTTAGGGGACTGAACGCAGGAGGGGCAGCCGTCCTCGCAGGGGCACTCGGCAATGACGTTGAGCGTGGCTTCCCACAACTCGATTATCATGTCGTAGCCCTTTTCAGCGATGCCGATGCCGCCGGGATAGGCGTCATAAATAAAGACCTGCGCCCTGCCTGTGTCAGGGTGTAAAGGCGTGGAAACGCCGCCGATGTCATTGCGGTCGCACAGGGCAAAGAGGGGCAAAATGCCGATAGCCGCGTGCTCCGTAGCGTGGAGTCCCCCGGCAAAATCTCTTCCCGTCTCGGCGATGCGGGCGATGGCATGAGGGGGGATATCGAACCAGAGAGCGACGGTGGGGAAGGTAATGGTGGGAAGGTCCAAAGGCTCTTCGCCGATGACCTCCTCGGAGAACTGGCGGTACTTTTTAAAGCCGACAACGTCGATAGTTACCTCGACATCGCCCACGCTAACGTTCACGAGGCCGACAGTCTTGGTGGCTCTCTCCTTGAGGACGTGCAGGTTATGGATTTCCTTGGTCTCGGTATAGTAGTTGGCTTTGGTCGGCTCGGCGTAGGCGACGTGGTTGGTCAAATCCAGTTTGCCGATAAGATACGATTCTCCCTGGTGCAGATAGATAGCGCCGGGATGCACCTGGAAAAAGGCGACGCTGCTCTCCACTGTTTCCATCAAAGAGCCGGTGGAGACGTCAACGACGGCGTAGTCCTCCCCGGACGATGAGCGGATATTAATTTTCTGCGCCGGGTAGGAGATGCTCGGCGCCAGATACCATTTACCGCGCCGCTCACGAAGCTGCGACTCTTCCGCCAGGGCATCCCGCTGCGGCACGAAGTCGCCCCCGAATATCTCCTCGTCAA
>CAYQZZ010000057.1:0-13383 GCA_964422155.1 uncultured Dehalococcoidaceae bacterium
GTCACCGCGCCGCTTAAAAGTGCCTCTTTTAAACCGGATGTGGTGATTATCTATTCTAACACCTCTCAATTGCGGAGTGTGCTGCTTTCCCTGAACCACGATGAAATATCGCAGGTTGACGGGCGTTATTTTCCTCCCTCCTGCGCTCACGCCGTCGTTACTCCCATGCTCAAAGACGGGTACTGGGTAGTCTTGCCCGACCCCGGCGAGTACCAGCGGGCGCTCTGCGACGAGGGCGAGATGATGTTCGCCGTGCCCGCCGCCAGGCTGGCGGGGCTACTTGTGGGGCTGAACAAGTTCCAGTCCCAGGGCTTTGCTTACCGTAACAATTACTATTTTATGCTCCCGGATTTCCCCCGTCCGGACTTTTATAAGGCAATGTTCAAACAATGGGGACTGGAAGACTATTAAATGCCTGAATCTAATAGAAAACACGGTCATATGCATGATACCATCGGTATCACCGCAAGGTTGCATGAAAAAGGGTATCGCCTGACGCCCCAGCGTTTAATGATTCTCTCGGCAATAGAAAGCAGCCACGACCATATCTCCGCCGAAGAAATTTACGCTCAGGTAGCGGCTAAATATCCTCATGTCAATATCTCCACGGTCTACCGTACCCTTGAGCTATTGAAGAAGCTCAGCATGGTGTACGAGATTAACCTGGGAGAGGGGCGCATCCGGTATCACGCGGAAGAGAGCGGCCACCATCATCACCTTGTCTGCCAGGACTGCGGTGTTGTTATAGACATTGACGAATCGACCCTGTCTTCTCTCAGGGATATCCTGCTCCGTGACTATAATTTCCGTGCCGAGTTGCGGCACGTTGCTATGTTCGGTTTGTGCGAAAAATGCCGTAAGAAAAAGTCCGGAAGGGGAGGTAAGCCTTAGTGCCCGGTAAGCGTAAGGAGAAGTGGGTCAGGGACGTTCTGGAGCCGTCGCTGCAGCGTTTGCCGGAGCGGCAGCCGGAGTTCAACCTTACCTCGGGTATGGCAATAAAGCCCTTATATTCCCCTGAAGACCTTGAAGGTGTCGACCTCGAAGAATCACCCGGTTATCCCGGTGAGTATCCCTTCGGACGCGGTATCCAGCCCACCATGTACCGCGGTCGGCTCTGGACGATGCGCCAGTATTCCGGCTTTGCCTCCGCCGAGGAGTCCAACCACCGCTACCGCTACCTCCTGGAGCAGGGCCAGACCGGACTCAGCGTTGCCTTCGATTTACCCACGCAGATTGGCTATGATTCCGACCACCCTTTAGCGCGGGGTGAGGTGGGCAAGGTGGGCGTGCCCATCGATACGTTGCGGGATATGGAAGTATTATTCAAAGGCATCCCGCTGGACAAGGTCAGCACCTCCATGACCATCAACGCCACTGCCCCGATATTACTGGCTATGTATATCGTCCTGGCCAAACGGCAGGGCTTGCCACCGGACAGGCTCGAAGGCACCATCCAGAATGATATCTTAAAAGAATATATCGCCCGCGGCACCTATATTTTCCCCCCTTTGCCCTCCATGAGACTGACTACCGATATCTTTGAGTATTGTAGCCGCGAACTCCTCCGCTGGAACACCATCAGCATCAGCGGTTATCATATCCGCGAGGCCGGTGCGACGGCGGTGCAGGAAATCGCCTTTACCCTCGCCGACGGTATCGCCTATGTCCGGGCGGCTCTCGACCGTGGTCTTAATATAGACGACTTTGCCGGACGGCTTTCCTTCTTTTTCGACGCTCACAACAACCTGCTGGAAGAGGTCGCCAAGTTCCGGGCGGCGCGACTTCTCTGGGCTAAGATAATGAAAGAGCGATTTGGTGCGAAAGAGTCGCGTAGCTGTATGCTCCGTTTCCATACGCAGACGGCCGGCTGCTCGCTGACCGCCCAGCAGCCCTACAATAACATCGTCAGGGTAGCTATCCAGGCGCTGGCGGCCGTCCTCGGCGGCACGCAGTCGCTCCACACCAACTCCTATGATGAAGCTTATGCCACGCCTTCGGAAGAGGCCGTCACCACGGCGTTAAGGACACAGCAGATTCTGGCTTATGAGAGCGGCGTGGCCGACTCTGTCGACCCGCTCGGTGGTTCGTTTATGGTGGAGCGCCTGACGCAGGACATGTTGAAGGCAGCCGGGCAATATATCGCTAAAATCGATTCCCTCGGCGGTGCCCTAGCAGCCATCGAGAAAGGTTTTCAACAGCGGGAAATCCAGGAAAGCTCTTACCGCTATCAGCAGGAAGTGGAAGCGGAAAAAAGGACAATCGTGGGCGTGAACAAATTCGTTACCCCGTATGCTAAAATCAAGGGGCTTGTGAGCGTTAATCCCGAAGAAGCGAAAAAACAGATAGCCGGACTCAAAAAAGTAAAAAAAGAGCGGAACGCCGCCGATGTAACCTCGGCTCTGGAAAACTTAAAAAAGGTCGCCCGGAGCTCGGAAAATACCATGCCCGCTTTTATCCGCTGCGTGGAGGCCTATGCCACGGTGGGAGAAATCTGCGATACTTTACGCGACGTATTCGGCGTCCAGAGGGAGTCCCTTATTTTTTAGAGCTAGGCATAAGGAGATTATATAATATTGTCGTTCTGAAGGAATCCTTCAGAGAAGGATGACTGAAGAATCCGTCCTTCTGGCGGGGTAACGGATTCTTCCCCCGATTGCATCGGGGGAAGAATGACAGCCAGTATTTACAAAATACCCTCCTGTAAGGAGAAGGACAAACGATGATTAAGAAAGTTCACCATGTAGGGATTGCCGTAAAGGACCTTAAAGAGAGCGTGGCTCTCTTCGAGCGCCTGCTGGGGCTCAAGGCGCATGTCGAGGATGCCCCCTGCCAGAAGGTGACCGAGGCCATTTTCCGGTTCGGTGGAGGGATAGAGATTGACCTGGTTGAGCCGAACGGCCCCGATAGCGCCGTGGCCAAATTTTTAGAAAAACGTGGTGAAGGGCTGCATCACATTGCTTTTGAGGTCGATGATATCGATAAGGATTTACAGTCTATGGAAGAAAAAGGCATCCAGCTTATCGATAAGCAGGGGAGAGATGGCGTGGCTGGAAAAATCGGTTTCCTCCATCCCAAATCGGTCAACGGCGTGCTCGTCGAGCTCGTCCAGCCGCGAAAAGAGTGAGGGTAATTATTTATTATTGTCATTCCAGCCTTTCCACGATTGTCATTCCAGCCCCGATGAAATCGGGGTAAACTCCGGCGGGAATCCAGTGGAGGGGGAGTAGCTTCTTATGAGTCATAAAAAGGTACGGGTACTGGTAGCCAAGCCGGGACTGGACGGCCACGACCGCGGCGCTAAGGTGGTGGCGCGCGCCCTGCGCGATGCCGGCATGGAGGTCATCTATACCGGCATTCGCCAGACGCCGGAAATGATTGTCGAAACGGCGCTCCAGGAAGACGTCGATGTCATTGGGTTGAGCTGTCTCTCCGGTGCCCACATGGAGCTTTTTTCAGAGGTCATGGAGAGGTTGGGGAAAAAGGGGATGGATAATGTGATAGTCGTCGCCGGCGGTATTATCCCCGAGGACGATATCCCCGCCCTCCAAAAAATCGGCATCAGGGTTGTCTTCGGACCGGGCACGCACACCTCTGAAATTGTTGAAGCCATTAAGAAGCTGGTTGTTTAAAAAGCCCAACAAGAAAAAAGAAAGCAGTAGATAAAAACTCAGCCAGCTAAAAAATTCCGCAACCTATAGCTAGTCTCCCCAACGCTATCACGAACACCATCAGGCTGATGACGAGTCCGGCGATAGCATAACCGTTCCTCCAGCGTGAAGCGGCGATACCGCTTATTATCGCCCCCAGGATGGCGATAGGTAGCGTTGTGAACCAGTTAAACCATCCCAGAAATGGTATGAGCCCTATCAACATGAAAAAACCGGCAATCAGACTGATGATTAGACCGATGATGCCCATATAAATACCTCCATTGTTGCTTATTATATAATTCTGCTATCGTGAGTGTCTAAAAGATACGCCAGCCCATCTTTAATTTAAATGACACTTTATTCCAAATTACTTAACATAACTCTAAAAACAAATCAAAGCTCCCCACGAACGATTTGTTTCCCTAAAAAAATTTTATTTCTGTCGCCTTTTCATTTGACAAAGCCAAAGTCATACCATAAATTAGAGGTGTAACCATGCAAGCACACAAGGAGGATACCGACTATGGAATGGGGAATGGCTAACCGCCTGGCACAGTTGATTCCATCGGACGGGAGATGTCTCTTCCTGCCCGTTGACCACGGCTATTTTCAGGGGCCGACACGGAAACTGGAAGAGCCGCGCAAGACCATCGAGCCGCTGCTGCCCTATGCTGATGCTCTCTTCATTACCAGGGGGGTACTGCGCTCGTCGGTCGACCCGGATAATACCAGGCCGATAATATTACGGGTATCCGGCGGAACCAGCATGGTGGGCGCCGACCTTGCCAACGAGGGTATTACCGCCGGCATTGAAGAGGTCATACGTCTCAACGCCTCGGCGATGGGTATTTCGGTGTTTATCGGCACCAGCTACGAAAAAGACTCTCTATTGAACCTGTCGAAACTGGTCGACGAAGGTGAAAAGTACGGCATACCCGTCATGGCGGTGACGGCGGTGGGGAAAGA
This sequence comes from uncultured Dehalococcoidaceae bacterium, assembly GCA_964422155.1. Taxonomy (GTDB): domain Bacteria; phylum Chloroflexota; class Dehalococcoidia; order Dehalococcoidales; family RBG-16-60-22; genus JBGPRB01. Next base: position 4,617 of record CAYQZZ010000057.1, read on the forward strand.
GATGGAAAAGAGGGAAGCCCGTTACCTCGCCCTGTGCTGCCGGATTGCCGCCGAGCTAGGCGCTCGCGTCGTCAAGACCTACTGGTGTGAGAACTTCGAAAAGGTGGTCAGGGGTTGTCCCGTGCCGGTTGTCATGGCGGGCGGACCTCAGACTGAGACGGAGCTCGATGTATTCAAGTTCGTCTATGACGGCATCCAGAAGGGCGCCATCGGCGTCAACCTGGGGAGAAATATCTGGCAAAACGAATACCCGGTGGCGATGATTCAGGCGATACGCGCTATCATCCACGATGACGCCACGCCGGAAAAAGCCCAGGAGATATACGATACCATTAAAAAACAATAGGATAAAGGGCAGGAAATGCGCGTTGCCGTATGGTATAACAATCGAGATGTTCGTGTCGAGGAAAGGCCGGTACCCCGTATTGGCCCGGGGGAGATTCTGGTACGCATCATCGCCAGCGGTATCTGCGGCAGCGATGTCATGGAGTGGTACCGCCTTGACCGTGCTCCGCTGATTCTGGGACACGAGATTGCCGGTGAGGTCGTGGCGGTGGGGGAGGGCGTTAAGATATATAAGGTCGGCGACCGTGTCGCGGTGGCCCACCATGTGCCCTGCAACACCTGCCATTACTGCCTGAGCGGCAACCACACCGTCTGCGATACCCTGCGCCGCACGAACTTCGACCCCGGTGGCTTCGCCGAATATGTACGGCTTCCCGCCATCAACGTCGACCGCGGTGTCTTTCTCCTGCCTGACAATATGTCTTTTGAAGAAGCCACCTTTATCGAACCGCTGGCCTGTGTCCTGCGCGGACAGCGAAGGGCTAATTTTCAAACAGGGCAAAGCGTGCTCGTAATCGGCAGCGGCATTTCCGGGTTGCTCCATGTGCAGCTAGCAAGAGCGCTAGGTGCCGGACGCGTCGTGGCCGTGGATATCAACGATTACCGTCAGGAGGCTGCTAATAAATTCGGAGCAGATACAGCGTTTCATGCTGATGAGTTCTTTCCAGACCGTATGCGAGAGGTTAACGGCGGCTGGCTCGCCGACCTCGTCATCGTGTGCACCGGAGCCGTAACAGCGGTAAATCAGGCTTTAGCATCCGTTGAGCGGGGCGGTACCGTTCTCTTCTTCGCACCTACCGCCCCCGGCATTACTATTCCCATCTCTATCAACGACCTCTTCTGGCGCACCGATATCACGCTCACCACTTCTTATGCCGGCAGTCCTGCCGATTACGCCGCGGCGCTCAAGCTCATCCAGGCCCGCCGCGTACCGGTGCGGGAGATGATTACCCATCGGCTTGGCCTGGCGGAGACAGGGCTTGGTTTTAAACTTGTCGCCGGTGCAAAGGAATCGCTTAAAGTCATCATCGAACCACAACGGTAGTAGAGGACCTTATTTCGTATGCCCGATGTGGACATAGCTGGCGGTAAAGTCTATAATTTCAGTTAGTTATGGATTCGCAGGCCGGACTACATGTGCTTATCTCACAGGCGGAGATAGAGTCCGCCGTTGAGCGGCTGGCTTCGGCAATTGCCAGGGACTACCGCGAAAAAAATCCCCTCCTGCTGGGTATTCTCAAGGGCTCATTTGTGTTTATGGCCGACCTTGTACGGAAGCTCGATTTCCCGCTGGAGGTGGATTTTATCAGGCTTTCCAGCTACGGAAGCGGGCAGCAGACTAAAGGCAGGGTGAAGGTGGTGCAGGGCCTTCGACTGGCAGTCCGGGGCAGGCATGTGCTGGTGGTCGAAGACATCGTGGATACAGGAATAACCGTTGCTTTTCTTTTAGAGTATTTGAAGAAGAAAAAGCCGGCTTCGCTCCGACTCTGTGCGCTGACGGACAAGCCGTCCCGGCGGCGGGTACCGGTCAATCTTAATTACATCGGTCTCACCGTGCCCGATAAGTTTATCGTCGGCTACGGGATTGACTATAACGAAAAATACCGCAATCTCCCCGATATCTGCTATCTTGAGGAGTGATTTTGAACAATTTAAATAATCTAATCTCCGTAGCGAAGGGTGAATTTCCTGCTGACCTTATCCTGGCCAACGCTAAAGTGGTCAACACCTTTAACGGCGAGATTGAGACGGGCAACGTGGCCATATACGATGGCAGGGTGGCCGGTTTAGGGGACTATCAAAAGGCAAAAGAGGTCCTCGATTTAAGAGGTAAATATCTGGCGCCCGGTCTCATCAGCGGACATACCCACCTAGAAAGCTCCATGCTGGATGTCGGCCAGTACGCGCGGGCGGTGGTGCCGCACGGAACGTCAGCCATCGTTACCGACCTGCACGAGATTGCCAATGTCAGCGGCCTCGAGGGCATACGATACGTGCTGGACTGCGCCCGGCGTTTGCCTTTCGATATATTTCTCATGGCCCCCTCCTGCGTGCCGGCAACACACCTGGAGACCTCCGGGGCAACCATCGGTCCGGAAGATATCCGGCGTATTTTGCGATGGCGTGGCTGCATCGGGCTGGGTGAGGTGATGAACTATTCCGGCGTTCTGGCCGGCGATGCCAATATGCTAAAGAAAATCGAATCGGCAAGGGGCAAAGTAATTGACGGTCATGCGCCCGGCGTTAAAGGCAAAGACCTTAACGCCTATATCGGCGCGGGTATACGCTCCGACCATGAGTCGGTCACACTTGCCGAGGCCGAAGAAAAGCTGAGGCGGGGCATGCATGTCATGATAAGGGAAGGCTCCACGGAGAAGAACCTGGAAGCCCTGCTACCTCTGGTGACGGATAAAACCTATCAGCGGTGTTTCTTCGTGGTAGATGACCGCAGCTGCGTCGATATCCTCCGTGATGGTGATATCGACGCCATAGTGCGCAAGGCAATAAGATTGGGGCTCGACCCGGTGCGGGCGATTCAGATGGCGACCATCAATACGGCGGGATATTTCCGGCTGGACGGGCTGGGGGCGGTTGCCCCCGGCTATTTCGCCAACCTCATCGTGCTTGATAATCTGGCTGATTTTAAAGTGAAAATGGTCTTTTATCGGGGCCGTATGGTCGCCCGGGACGGGAAGCCGCTGTTTGAGATTCATAAACCTGATGGCGGCCGGCTGACTCATTCGGTTAATATCAAACCGTTTACCGTCGATGCCTTAAAGCTCAGGGCTAAAGGCGATAAACAGCCGGCTATTGAGATTATCCCAGGGCAGATTATCACCCGTAAAAAGCAGGTTAAGGTCAGCGTAAGGGACGGACTGGTCGTGCCGGATACCGACCGGGACATCCTGAAAGCCGTGGTGGTGGAGAGGCATAAAGCGACGGGCAATATCGGCCTGGGGCTGGTGACCGGCTTCGGTCTGAAACGGGGCGCTCTGGCATCATCCACCGCCCATGATTCCCATAACATCGTCGCTATAGGCACCAGCGACGGGGACATTTTTACCGCCGTCAAAGAGGTCGAGCGGTTGCAGGGGGGTCTCGTGGTGGCGGCAGGGGGTAAAGTCCTGGGCAGCCTGGCCACGCCCATCGCCGGACTGCTTTCCGGGGAACCGCTTGAGAAGGTGGTAAAAGGGCTGGAGGGGCTGGAACGGGCCGCCAGAGAACTGGGCACGACGTTGCCTTCGCCCTTTGCCGCCCTTTCTTTTCTGGCACTGCCGGTAATTCCCGAACTGAGGTTGACCGACCTGGGGCTGGTGGACGTGAACGAGTTTAAGCTGATAAAATAAGGTTGGTCATTATTGTCATTCTGGCCCCGTATCAGAGTATGGGGAAACTCCGGCCAGAATCCAGACCCCCGCCTTTTCCCAACCCCTGGATTCCAGCTTTCGCTGGAATGACAACATACAATATTTTAAAATGAAATAGTATTTTCTAATGGAGATAACAGTGATGCGCCATTCTGCTGCCGAGCCTATTTTTGAGAACCGCTATGACGCCGGACGCAAGTTAGCCGAAAAGCTTGGCGAGTATGCCAATAAAGCAGCAGTAGTGCTGGGCATCCCGAACGGGGGTGTCGCCGTGGCGCTCGGTGTGGCCCTGGCACTGAATGCCGATTTCGACCTCGTCATCTCCCGAAAAATTCCGCTGCCGCTCAGCCCTGAAGGCGGGTTCGGGTCTTTGACGGACGACGGCACCATAATTCTTAACGAGGAAGTGGTGAAAACAGCCAGGCTGAGCCAGCAGCAAATAAACTACCAGGTAAGCCGGGTAAGGTCTGATATACGCAACCGGAGCTTGCTCTATCATGCCGACAGGCCGCCGCTGGCTATCACCGGGCGGACGGTGATAATCGTGGATGACGGGCTGGCTTCAGGCTATACGATGAGGGCAGCAATAGAGTCGCTACGCCACCGCAAACCGGAGAAAATAATCGCGGCAGTGCCGGTGGGGCCGGAGAATGTGGTGAATGATATTCGGAAGGTGGCTGATAGAGTGGTGACCTGTGTCATCGGCAACGAGCCTGTTTTTTACGTATCGGACTATTACCGGTACTGGCACGATATCACCGATAGCGAGGTGCTCCACTGCCTCAAGGAATGGCGTATGCGGCGTTACGGAGCCAAAATTCAGATGCCGGAGAGAAAAAGGGGAACGGATTAATCTCGAAAGTCCATATAGGCTGATTAACCCAGGGCCATGCCGCCGTCCACATTCAATACCTGGCCGGTAATATACCTTGCCTCTTCGGAAGCCAGGAAAGCCACAGCCTCGGCCACATCGCGGGGGGTGCCGATGCTTCCCAGCGGGATACGCTGTAGAATAGCCTGCCTCTGTTTCTCGTCAAGATGTTCCGTCATCCTGGTCTCGATAAATCCGGGGGCGATGGCATTGGCAGTGATGCCGCGAGAGCCGACTTCTTTAGCGATGGACTTGGTCAGGCCGATAACTCCAGCCTTGGCCGAGGCGTAGTTGGCCTGGCCGGCATTGCCGATAATACCGACGACGCTGGAAATGCTGATAATCCTGCCCCAGCGCTGCCGGACCATATGGCGCAGGACTGAACGCGTGCAGAGGAAGGCGCTCTTAAGGTCGATATTAAGAACGGTGTCCCAGTCCTCATCGGACATGCGCATCAAAATCTGGTCGCGGGTAACGCCGGCATTATTGACGAGGATATCAATCCTGCCGAAGTGACCGGCGGCGGTCTCGATAAGGCGGGCAACGTCTTCCGAAGAGCTGACGTCGGCGGTAACGACCAGAGCCTGACGGTTAAGCGCCCTGATTTCGGCGGCGACGCCTTCGAGTGAATCGGCGGCAGCCGCGATATCATTGACCACGATATTGGCCCCGGCCTCGGCGAGTTTCAGGGCGATGGCCCGTCCGATGCCCCGGGCGCTGCCGGTAACGATAGCGACTTTATTCGAGAGGTCCATACAATACCCCCGTATCTCACAATTATATCTTTTTTGTCATTCTCGCGAAAGCGGGAATCCATTTTTCAAACTATAGGCATAAATCTGGATTCCCGATCAGGTCGGGAATGACAATTCTCGTAAGGATTTTTAAGGTTTAGCTAAATTATTTACCGCTTCTAAATCACCTATGTTGATGGTCTTGACTTCTTTATTAATACGCCTGATGAGTCCGGTAAGCACTTTGCCCGGCCCTATCTCGATAAAGGTGGATACGCCCTGATTTATCATGTATTCGATGGTGCGCTGCCACTGGACGGGGCTGGTCAACTGGTTGCGGAGCTCCGTTTTGACCGCTTCCGCAGTATCCAGGGGTAAAGCGGTCACATTACCGATGACGGGAATGGATGGCTTTCTGAAGGGGGTAGATTCGAGATATCCGGTCATACCTTCGACCGCCGTTTGCATCAGCGGTGAGTGGAAGGCGCCGCTTACCTGGAGCGTAATGGTGCGGCTGGCGCCGGCGTCAGTAGCCATTTCCATGGCTTTGGTGACATTCTCGGTGGCTCCGCTTATTACAATCTGACCCGGGCAGTTGATATTAGCCATGACGGTATCGGATTCGCGGCAAACGTCGGCCAGTTTTAACTCATCCAGCCCGATAATGGCAGCCATGCTTCCGGGGTGTTTCTGCCCGGCTTCATGCATCAGACGTCCTCTCTCGCGGGCGAGGCGGACAGCCGTATTGAAATCTAAGGCCCCGGCTACCGCCAGCGCCGTGTATTCTCCCAGGCTGTGACCGGCTAAGAATACAGGCGTGGATAGTTTGTTACCGCTGATTTCCCGGATGGCTTCCAGACAGGCGTAACCGACGATAACCAGGGCAGGCTGGGCGTTGATGGTCTGGCGGAGTTCATCGTCCGGGCCTTCGAAACAGAGTCGGGAAATGGGGAATCCCAGAGCTTTGTCCGCCTGTGCGAAGACGGCCCTGGCCGATTTGACGTTATCATAAAGGTCGCGCCCCATGCCTACCGATTGAGAACCCTGGCCGGGGAATACCCAGGCTACCTTCGTCATACCGGTAGTTTTCCCTCCTCCGAAATAATTCGGAAATACAGGGTGAACTTCCTATGCATAGTCGGGACAAAGAAGACTAACAAAGGGATGGCTCCACCTGACGGAAGAATCAGATGGCGGCTTTCTTCTTCGCTTCAATCTTGACGACTTCCCGGCCATTGTAGGTCCCACAGACAGGGCAGGCATGATGAGGTAACTTGGGGCTATGGCACTGGGGACAATAGTCCAGCGCCGGCGGCTTCAGGGCATTGTGGCTCAGTCTGTTACCGGCACGTGACTTGCTCTTTTTTCGCTTTGGTAGTGCTCCCATATAATACTCCGTTCTTTAACCTCTATTTTACCAGAGGTTACCGCAGTTTCGTCAACTTGGCCCAGCGGGGGTCGATATCCGGCGCGGCGCAATCACAGCTCCCCTCATTGAGGTTTTTCCCGCAGGTCTGGCACAAACCGGCGCAGTCTTCGCGGCAGAGCGCCTTTATCGGGATAGCCATCAGGGAATATTGACGTACCGCTTCGGTTAAATCGAGGATGTGGTTCTCGTCAATGGTAAAGGCGCCGGCATCATCCGGCGGGGGTAACGGCGTCCCGCTGGTGGCATCTATGGTCGGTAAAAACTCCTCTTCAAAATTTATTTTCAGCGGGTGGCGGAACCTGCCCAGGCAGCGACTGCAGGTGAGATCAACTTCCGTGCTCAGCGTACATTTAACAAGGATACTGCGCTGGATACGAAGCAGGTTGCACTCGCCCTGGATTTTATGGCTTTTACCGTCACCGTTAACATCAGCCACTTCGTCTATCCGGTAGTCTCGCGTCGACCCGATGGGGTCCCGAAGCAGCTGAGATACATTCATCTCCATCCCGCCTCACCTCCACTCCAGCCGAACTGACACAACTTAATATTATAAGCGAAATGGGGCATGCGTGGCAAGCTCGAAGGAGTTTAGACCGGTTTTTAGGGGGCGACAAGACACATAAATTTTTTTAGGGAAACAAATCGAGCGTGGGCAGCTTTGATTTGTTTTTAGAGTTATGGTAAGTGAACCGAAATCCTTTTAAAGTATTGACAAATGATGCGAATGAATTATATAATAGTAGCAAGTATACTAATTAAACATATCATATATACGAATGATAAGAATAATCGCATCATTGTCAAGAGCATAAGGGGTAATGAAAATGTATACGCCGAAATATACAACAACGGATGAAATCAACTATAACCTGGAAGAGATTGAAAGAATCAGGTATAGAATAGAACGCCAGTTAATAATGCCGAAGCACGAAGAATGGTTGCGCCGCGAGGCTTTTATGCGCACGGCATATTCATCCACAATGGTGGAAAACGCGACGATATCCCAGGGTGAGATGGAAAAAGCGGTTAAAGCTTATTCTCCCAAAGAAATACCAAAGGATAGACTCGATGTGACTAATTACGTCCGCGCATTGAGCTTTGTTGATTATCTCTCTGATTCAACTGATACAGGAATTCCAATTTTAAACGAAGGAACTATATTACAGATACACTGGCAACTCATGAGTGGGATTCATGATACGCATTTTCTGCCTGGCAAGTACAGGGTGGAACCAAACTGGATAGAGGACCAGGGTATCAGGGTATATGAACCGCCGTCACATATAGATGTGCCGATATTAATGCGGGAATTTTCTGAATGGCTGATGGCTAAAGAACAACCGTCACCTGTTATCAGTGCTGGGATTGCGCATTTACATCTGGTGGCAATTCATCCATTTGTAGATGGCAACGGACGGACGGCGAGATTGCTTGCCACTTTACTTTTACAAAAAGCCGGTTATGGTTTCAGGAAGCTATTATCTTTGGATGCCTATTATCAGAGAAACAGGGATGAGTATATCAATGCGTTAAGGGACTCATTGGGTACAACCTACAATCCAGAATACGATAGTACCAAATGGCTGGATTTCTTTACCGGGTCAATTATTTGGCAATCTGAAACCCTAGAACGGAGGCTAACCGATTGGAGAATTGGGGTTGAGCAAATCCATAAAGACTGGAAACCAACCGGACTGAATGACAGACAGATAGATGGAATAATATATACAGGTAAAAAGGGTTATCTCACGCGCAAAGATTACGCGGAAATAGCGAATGTCTCGCTAATAACAGCTTCAAGGGACATTGCTGCGATGGTTAAGGCAGGCTTATTAAAACCGGAAGGTAAAGCCAGGAACCTTAAATATACCCTGATAGCCAAAAAAGCAAATAGTTAGGTCTTTTACCCCTTCAGCTTCTTTATCATCATCGGCACTACCTGGAAAAGGTCGCCGACGATGCCGTAGTGAGCCACCTGGAAGATGGGGGCATCGGGGTTGTCATTGATGGCGACGATGAC
>CAYQZZ010000058.1:0-12577 GCA_964422155.1 uncultured Dehalococcoidaceae bacterium
TATCTGGACAAAGTAAAGCGTAAATATGTACCGACCTATCATCTCTTGCCTCAAGGCGAATTCGAGCTTGGTGTTAGAAAACTGGAAGCTTTCATCTGAAATGAAAGTCACCCTAATTTCACAGAGTGGCGAGGGACACTGATATGCGGACAAAAGAATTGGTGCCTCTCCAATGTGGTGATTACATTCCGTGCGGGTAGGGATTCAAAAGTAACATTTTGAGTGTATGTGACTAATTAAACCGTCTTATGTTAGAGCCACCGTATTGACTATTCACTCTGCCATGACCTATTATGAAACTAATATTGGCTGATTTTAGAACCAATAGGTGGTTTTTTATGATATACAAGTTCGTGATTCCCCGTATTACTCTGGTTAGTCTGATTCTTGTACTGGTATTGTCGTTCGTTTCCCCCTTCGCGGTAATGGCAGCCGCCGGTGATGAGACCATAGCAGGCAGAATTACCGCCATTCCTACCTTTGAATGTATCGGGGTTACTGTCGGCTATACCGGAGACAACAACCGGAATAACAGCGCCGTACTGGAATACCGGGCATCAGACGGCGCCTGGAAAACTGCTCCCCAGATGTATGCCGACAGGACCAATCGCCAGTACCGGGGGAGTATCTTCTGGCTGACAGCAGATACCCAGTATGAAATCAAGGTTACTTTCACCGACGCTGATGGTGGTGGTTCGGTTTCCACGACCACCACCACGAGGAATGATAATCCACCGATTGGAACCAATTATATTTTTGTAGCTACAAACGGCAACGATTCTACCGGAGACGGTACTATAGGTAAACCTTATAGAACAATACAAAAGGGTGCGAACATGGCCTCTCCGGGAAGCTCGGTTCAGATTAGGGCCGGCACCTATAATGAAGAGGTTACAATTCCTAATTCTGGAAACGAAGGCGCCTGGATTACGTTCATGCCCTACAACAATGAGAATGTTACCGTGACTGGTAACGGAACAAGAAATTATTGCATCTATGCTACCGGTCGAGCTTACATACAGATAGATGGAATCAACTTTAGAGATACATTAAAACCTGGGATAGAAATTGAAAATTCTCATGATGTAACCATAGAGAACTGTACCTTCTACAACTGCAAAACGAGTACTACACCACCATTCGATGCCGACCACGGTAGTATTACTTTTAGTAGGTCTGCGGAAGGCCCGGATATGTATAACTTCCTCATTCAGAATTGTACTATTGAAATGGCAACTGGAATCAAGAGAACAGGTAGTGGTATTGAGCTATTCAGGATTAAGTATGGGGTAACAATAAGAAATAACCTCATATTCTCAAACGATTACTCTATGAAGGATGGAATTAACACATTCCCCGAAAGTGAGGATGAGGGAAGCGCTCCGTTCTTGGAAAGCTGCGACATATACAATAATGTGTTTTACGGTTGTGATGATGATGGTTTTCAACTAGAGGGCGGCGACAAGAACATGAGGATATGGGGCAACAATGTGTCTGCCAGTGGTAGTTCTGGAGGAGACACAATCGGGATTGCTACCTGCCCTGTTGTAGTTGGCCCATGCTATGTATTCAGAAATACAGTCTGGATGCACACAGATAAATACTCAACGGGAACAAAGATGGGCAAAGAATCCTACGGGAGACTTTATTACTACCATAATACATTCTACCTGGTAGGAGGGTCAGGTGACACCGGGAAGAACGGACTGTCACAGACAAACTCAGGGCTTGGTAATATAGTCGCCAGGAATAACATCATTTACAGCTCAAGATATATCATAGAGACATATTCCGGTAGTGACCCAGCCTATCCGAGTGATTTTGACTATGATTTTCTTTACACCACTGATACGGGGACTCCACGTTTTGTCAAGTGGAATGGAGAGGGATACCGAACATTAGTGGCTTTCCAGACTATAGGACAGGAACTTCATGGCATCTCAGTCGCCGATGTCGGATTTACTGATCCGGCTAACGGCGACCTGACCTTACAATCGGACTCCCCTGCCATTAATACCGGCGTCATCCTGCCTGGCTTTAACGATGCCAATTCCCCCTGGCCTTATACCGGTTCTGCCCCGGATATAGGAGCCTATGAGTCGGTGCCCCTGGCTCCCGCACCGCCGGTGCTCGCCTCTATCGGAAACCGGACGACTCACCCGGGGTGGCAGTTCCAGTTTACCATCTCAGCCACAGACGCTAATGGTGATACCCTGACCTACTCGGCGAATAATATACCATCAGGGTCCAGTTTCAACCCGGCCACCAGGACTTTCTCCTGGACGCCCAGCGCCAACCAGATAGGGAGCTACCCCAACGTCCGTTTTGCGGTGACCGACGGTACATTCACGGACACTGAAGCCATCACCATCACCGTTGCCCCTAACCAGGCCCCGGTGCTCACCAACCCCGGCAATAAATCGGTTAACGAAGGGGCGGCGCTTGCTTTTACCCTTTCCGTCACTAACCCCGATGGTGACAGCCTGACCTACTCGGCCAGCAACATGCCATCAGGAGCCAGCATTAACCCTACTACCGGAGCTTTCTCGTGGACGCCTTCCTACAGTCAGGCCGGGACTTACGCTAATGTCCGCTTTACCGTGACCGATAGTGTACTGAGCGATTCCGAGAATATTGCTATCACCGTAAAGAACGTCAATAGAGCACCGGTTCTCGGCTCCATCGGCAACAAAACAGTCACTGCGGGACAGTCACTTCAATTTACCATTTCCGCTACAGACCCAGATGGTGATTCACTGACTTATTCTGCTTCCAACCTGCCAGCCGGGTCTATTTTCAACGGCACCAGCCGTAGCTTTTCCTGGACAACCGCTTCCGGGCAAGTAGGCAGTTATCCGAATATCCAATTCAGGGTATCCGATGGTGCCATAACCGCCTCTAAGAACATTACCATTACCGTGGTGGCTATCCCCTCAAACCCTACACCTCCTTCTGGGGGAGATGGTGGCGGTGGTGGCGGGAGTGGTGGTGGGAGTGGTGGGGCGGCCGGAATCACCAGTCTGCGCGGCTCCACGACGATCAATGGTCTGATGGTTGAAGACGTATCGGCTACGGATATCAACTTGAAGGTAGAGCTTCGTATACCTAAAGGCACTATTGTAAAGAATAGACTCGGCCAGCCGTTGACCAGCATACGTATCACACCGCAAGCAGAAAGCCAGGCCGCTAACTCAGGCTCAGGAATAATCGGGCAGTCATTTGAAATTGAACCGGGCGGAGCCACCTTTGAGGCGCAAGCGTTCTTGATTTTCAAGTATTCCAGTTCGGATATTCCGGCCGATGTTCCGGTAGACAATCTCTATATAGCGTTATGGGATCCGGTCGCCCTGACCTGGACAGACCTTGGCGGCACCATTGACACGGGCGCCCGCACCATCACCGTGCCGGTCCAGCACCTCTCTACCTATGCCCTGATGGCTCATACCCGGCCCGCCTGTTTTGAATTTACTGAATTTGCTGTGTCACCGGGAGAAGTCGCCCCAGGTGAGGCAGTGACGGCCAGCATAGTTGTGAATAATCAGGGTGACCTCACCGGCACCTATGAAGTGAGTCTTAATTTGGATAGCGCCACGGTACAAACTAAAAACGTTACTCTAAACGGTGGCAGTAGTGAAACAGTTAGTTTCACCATTGTTCCGGATGCCATCGGAGAGCATCAGGTCAGCATCGGGGACATGCTGGCGACCTTCGTCGTGAAGAAACCGCTATCACCGGCGGCTTTCACCGTTAACGAACTCACCGTCAACCCTCTTTTAGCAGATTCCGGTGAAAACGTTGATGTAAGCGTCCTCGTGAAGAATACCGGTGATTTATCAGGGACATATCAGGCAATACTGGCGGTGGATGACATTGCTATAGAGACAAAAGAAATTACGCTTGATGGTGCCGGCAGCCTGACAATAAGCTTTAGCTTCACTTCAGATACGGTTGGGCAACATAAAGTAAGTATCGGAGGTTTGGTAGAGCCGTTTGAGGTTAAATCACCGCCTCCGTTACTCCCCCCACCGGCGACAGACATCGTATCCGGGCCGGAAATCGATAGTTTCAGTACCGCTCCCGGTTTCAATCCGGCTACCAATAAGCTCGTCTATGCCAGGATAGTGTATAAGATGAACCAGGCATGGGAATCTTTGGGCGAAACCAGGCTAATGCTGTCCGTATTTCGTGATGGCCAGTTCGTGGAGCAACTCCCTCTGCTTACTTTGAGCCAGCTGCAAGCGGATGGTAAAACGGGTGAGCTGGACTATATACCCCCCGCGGGATGGCAGATTGGAGAATATACCTTCCGGGCAGAATTATATCAAGGAGAAAATCTTATCCAGGGCACATCATTCCAACATCTGACAGTAACGTCCGAATCGACGACGGTGGTCATCTGGAAAGCTCTGGGTATAGTTATCGGTGCCGTTCTCGCCCTGAGTACAATAATTATGATATTAGTGCTACACTTTAGACGCGATATGCTCCGCGACTACTGGAAATAGGTATCAGGGTAAAATAAGCCACAATTAGATGAGGGTAAACTTGGAATGAAGTCTCGACATCAGCTCCCAACACACTTTCTCTTGGTGGGAGCCTAATCTCGCATCCACTACGTTAATTCGACGATAGCCTTGATAGTCTCGATTGTAACAGTCGGATATTAAGGTACTGTTAAGACTTAAGGGAACAAGTTATTAAGTTCTGCTCGGCACTCGTATTAGGAAGGCATAACTCACTAACTACACAATACATCTTATTGTTCAACCTCTCCGGTTTTCGTCCGACGATAGGAGAAAACTTTACCGATTTGCAGAACCGTGCACTAGCTGTTTATTGCCCTTCCTAGATAGAAGACAGGGACAAGTTACAATCGCGTGACATAACAGTGTCATCCTTCTAATCGGCCTTAGTAATATACTTGAGCCCGTTCTTCCATCATCTCCTCGCATGTGGAAAATTCTTAGGTATACCGAAAAATAATGCCTATTATTTACGTCAAAGCTAAAATATATGAGGGTATACCGAAAACTGTAGAATCAAGTTTAATCTAAGATATCCCCCACTATCTTGATATCTATTCTTTATTACACTACAATAGCTTTAATTGAAAGGGGGATATCAAAATGGAAAACATCTCTACTCATAAGACTGGGGTCTGTGGTTCGAGTCCACAATGGCCCACCACAGTGTACAATACGCAGAACTTTTGAACTTGCTTTTAGACTGACCATATAGTTGGTAGTTGCACAAATCAAGCCTTTGTTAAATTCTGACTGCTTTAGGGAAATGAAGGGTAAGCCCAAAGATATCTTGACAGTTTAGCCAAGGAGCTTGAATCTAAAGACATAAAGGTGCGAGCGGAAGTGCTCCTTGCGAATCCTACTAGGAAATTGCCATCTATGCAGAGGCTAAGGATTACGACCTCATTGTTATAGGCAGTCATGGACGGTCTGTTCCTGGCCGATGGGACCATGCCAGTGTTGCTGATAAAGTCTTTAGAGCTGGTTGCGTGTCAGTTCTAATGGTGAGAGCGCTGTGCTATATACCTGGCATCTGACGTCTAGGCCAAAGTCTACCAATACATCTTCAGTTTTAATAGGAGCTTTTTAAGTTGGAACAACCCACCAGAAATTAAAGCCTCTTATATCATTTTTCAATACTTATCTAGAAGTTTACTTTATCCTTTCCTTTTAAGCCGATAATGCTCCATCAAAATCGCGTTAATTATCTCGTATATTTGAAACTACATAACTTACCATCTAGTGATTTTGACATTATAATTTTAATTTGGCTGATATATTCGAATACATTCGAAGCACTATTCTATTTGTTTAGACTTTGCCAGCCAAGACTCCAGATACATATACGCAGACCACCCACCGTCTACGACTATGGTCTGCCCCACTATGTATCTTGACTCCTCCGAGGCTAGGAAGATGGCGGCATCGGCTATCTCTTCACATTCTCCTAGCCTACCGGAAGGTGTTCTCGTCGCTAGCTCTTCTACATCAAGTATTCCTTTTCCCACTAGATCTTCGACAAGATGAGTTTTAATATAACCAGGAGCAATAGCATTGACATTGATATTGTATCCAGCCCATTCACAGCCCAGAGCTCTGGTAAGCTGGATTACCCCGGCCTTGGCGCTGCCGTAGCATACCCTCTCCGGGAAAGCGCCTATCCCATTTATAGATGTGATATTAATAATCTTGCCATTCCTCCGCTTTATCATCTCTTTGCCGGCTGCCTGGCTGCAGAAGAATACGCCTGTTAACAGCACATCTATGCCTCGTCTCCAGCGACTTTCTTCTAGTTCGGCAGAGGCACCGACTACAGACATTCCCGCGTTATTTACGAGTATGTCAACCTTACCAAACTCATCCACCACCTTATTAACCATTTCATCAACTTCCGCTTTATTAGCCACATCAGCCTGAATTACCATCGCACGCTGTCCGAGGCCCTTTATTTCCCGAGCTACTTCCTCAGCCAAATCAACTGACGCCGAGCAATTAAGCGCAACATCAGCCCCTTCTCTTGCAAAGGCTAGAGCGATAGCCTTACCAATACCACGACTGGCACCAGTAACCAATGATACTTTATCCTTCAATCTCATTTACCACCCCCTCCATAACAAATAATCCTTCTAAAATTTATGGAATTACACCCTGCTCCTTGAACTGTGCTATTTCTTCCCAGCTATAGCCTAGTTCTAACAGCACGTCTTCAGTATGTGAACCCAGCGCTGGTGCCACGCTCTTTACCTCGGCAGGTGTCTCGCTGAATTGAACGGGGCTATTAAGCAGCCGTACTTTACCCATTACGGGATGCTCAATATCTGTATAAAAATTATTAACAATTGCTTGTTCATCCTCTAGGATGTCGCTAATAGTCTGGTTCGCGCTAACGATAAGGTCATTTTCTCTAAAACTCTTCTCCCATTCTGCCCAGGTCTTGGAAGCAAACAGTTCATCCAGTAGACTAATCATTTCCTCACGGTTTTCCGCTCTGCTTTCCATAGTGGCATAGCGGGGGTTATCTATCCACTCTGGCTTGCCGATAGCCTGGCAGAATGGCTGCCAGTATTCCTGGTTAGGATGAACCATCATGAACCACTTCCCATCTTTACTTCGATAGGAGTTATACATAGGATTCGGCATGCGTACTCTGTCCCACACCTTTGGTGGATAGCCGAAAAGAGCCACCTGAGTATCCAGTCCCAACGTCCACACTGTCGTATGGTATAAAGAAAGCTCCAGTGACTGCCCTTTACCTGTCTTTTGCTTATAGTATAGGGCGCCGCAGATTCCGCTCGCCATATGGGCTGATGCCACCATATCCATCATGCCGGGACGCTGTATGGCGGGAGGGCTATTCGGGTCAGCGGTTACCAGACCCATCATGCCGCCATAAGACCAGGCAGCGACATAATCGTAACCACGGTCTCTCGCTTTTGGACCCTTTGTCCCATATCCGGTAAGCAGGCAGTGAATAAGTCCTGGATACCGGTCTTTGAGACTGGGATAGTCCAGACCAAAACGCTCCAACACATCTACGGAATAGTTGGCGACAAAGACATCAGCATCCTCAAGGAGCTTGTGCATTATTTCCCTGCCCTGTTCGGTCCGTAGGTTTATGGCAACGCTTTTCTTGTTCCGGTTTAAAAACTCAAAGTGAAGTTCAATTTCTCCCTTTTCCAAATTGAGTAGAAGCGGAGTGTCATTAAAACTCACGAGGCTTCTTTGCCAATCTCCCCATAATGGCTCAACTTTGATAACATCGGCACCCCAGTCTGCTAAAATAGTAGTGGTTGCCGGCATAGCAACAACCTGTGAAAAACTGACTATTTTTACGCCTTCCAACATTCCGGACATTATTATCTGCCTCCTCAAGACCCTGTAGGTTCTTTTCAAGATTCACAAGCAAATAAAGTTGTTGACCAGTTAAGCATGAGTATCTCATCTTTGACATCCAGCGGACGAACAATATATCCCTTGACGGCGAAAACCTGGGCGACACCCGGTTCGATGAAACTGGCACCAATCACAGAAATAATTGTGACATCTTCAGCTAGCATAAATGTCTTCTTTCATTATTCAGTAATTCTGACCGGGGTTCATATATATTTAGCCAGGGTGTATAAGTCCATCTGAGGCGGTCCGGCTGAGCCTAGACAGATAAACGGTTCCTGGCTACGTCCGGCAGGGTTGCGAGTGCCGTGTTTGATTGGACGAGGTGCAAACATAACGTCTCCCTCTTCCATATCATACCATCGGTCAACTAAAAACCCCTGTCCACGCCCTTGGAAAGCAAGTACAGTGTCTTCCGAACCCGGGTGAATGTGCACCTTGAATTCGACTCCCGGTGGATGTTTGGCTCTGTGTGAGCTGATCTTTCGCGCGCCCATCCCTGGCCAGACAACAAAGCGCATTTCGGCATCATATGCGGTGAAGAGGGCACCACAATCCACATTAGTTATAACTCCCGTCCCGGGGATGCGAGCATCAAACTTGCCGCGGGCATCATAAGCAATGACCTGTCCTTCTTGGTCCTCAAATAGCTGATCCTCAGCACCAGGTAGGCACTCATATTCAGAGAGATACGGCACCTGCCAGCAGTAGCAAATGAAATCCTCCGAGTTGGTAGAAGGGTTTCTCGTGCCATGTTTCACATTCTCTGGTACGTAGATGACATCACCCCTCCTAACCTCATACCAAAAGTCTCCCAGGAAGGCCTCTCCTTCACCTTTAAAGACCGCAATGACAACTTCTGAGATGGGGTGCATGTGAACCGTGTAGGTTTCTCCAGGCTTGTGGTAAATGACTTGGCACCCCGTAAGAGCGGAGCCCATTGATGGCGACATCAATAACTTAGTTCGGCAACCATACTTTATGGTATCTGGTACCTCGTTCGGTTTGATGATTTTTCCTCTTTCTCTTACTTGAGACGGTGTAACCATTTGCCCCTCCCTTCTCGCAAGTTTGTGTGCTCCCTGTGGCGGGAACTGGAAACAGCCCCCCTAAGACATCGGAAAGCTCCATACTAATAGCTAATAGCTACCAGCATGGTTACAGGCTTATTAGTCTTGTTTATGATTTCTCTTCCTTCATAGGGAGCGATGTAAAGTAATTCCATGGGGCCCAGGGTAAACTCCTCTTTCTTGGTCTTAACGGTAAGTTCTCCCTCCAGGACAATGTATACCTTCTCTGTAGGTGAATCTTCGTAGCCGTATTCCGCCCCACCGCCGGGTAGGAAATAGGAAAGTCCCACCCAGAACTTCCCAGCCCCGGTCTCCTCCTTACCGCTTAGCTTAAGCACAGACACGTCAAAATGGCCGGGTGCCGCATAGGGCTTAACCTGATCCAGACTGACCTTTTTCATATATCCTCCTTTATAAGTTGTGGATGTGCAGGATTATTGTGTTCCGTATTTGTAAACGCGATCCGGCACCGGGTTCAGGTCTTTTTCATCGATATAGGCTACCATTCGGACAATTGAGCCATCGCCCATATACCAGCGAATTGGGAAGCCGGAGATTTTACATCTCTTGCCCACGACTTTAGCAATATCACCGCCGACATTTTCCCACCCCAGTATTCCGTTCCGCATTAAGAGATTATGACAGGGTTCCCACTCCGGGAAATCCTCGATTACTTCATGACCACCAGAAAACTGCTTATATTCCTCAAAAAGGTCTTTTCTCAGCGGACCGGGACCATGCGGGCCAATGGCAGTGTGAAGCGGGTGGTCTAGAGCTTGCTGGTCCACGCCGACGGCTTTGACTTTATGGGCGACGAACCACTCGCCGGCTTCTTTTCCCAATCCGGGTGAATAGCAGAAGTATTGGGTGCTGTCACCCCAGTATTTGTTCCAGCCAGTATGAACGATAACAATATCACCTTCTTTCATCAGCAGCTTCTTATTGGCGGCATCCAGGTCTTTGGCGGTAATCAGCTCCCATTTCTTCTTGGGGATATCCCAGACTACGGCATCGCCATAGTAGCAGGTCAGGGGAATTTCATGGGTAAAGCGGCCTCCCTCAAACACATGCGCTGGTGAATCGGCGTGGGTGGTACAGTGCATGGTAGTGGTAACTACCTGAGAGAGCACTCCGGATTTAGCATGGTAATGCATGCGCTCAATCTTGACGTCGGCAAAATACGGCCACAGGGGCGAACCATTCCCGAACGGATGGCTTAAATCTACCAGTACTTCTTTTCCCATAACAGATACCTCCCTAAAAATTCACTTTCTTTGTTCTCAAGCTTGGATACAAGCTTGAGACGGTTCCCTGATCATCATACGATAATAACAAATTCTAGCCTGCGGGTTGTCATCCAGCACAGAGGGATTAAATATATCAACTAACGTTATTCCCTCTTAAGAACACCGATTACATCTATCTCTACCAAAAATTCAGGTTTTGCCAGACTGGCGACTTGCATAAAGGTACTAGCCGGTGGATTCTCCACCAAGAGAGGAGCATGCTTTTGATAATACTCCAGCTCCGTCTTTCGCATGCGAGGGTAATCCTCTAAATTCTTGAGGAGTATGAGCGTCTTGACAATATTATTCATAGAACTACCGGCCTCTTCCATGGCCATCCTGACTTTATCAAGGGCTATTACCATCTGCTCTTCAAGAATGTTCGTCTCTGTTCTGAGAGTTTCATCATTCTGACCTTGACAACCGGAGACAAAAATTAGATTGCCAACCACGACAGACTTAGAGAACTTAGGTGCTTCGGGAGCCACATGGGGATAAGCCAGTTTCTTACCACCCCAATACTCTGGATAATACTTCACTCCCCAGTCCACTTCATTACCTCCTTACAAAAATCGGCTTTCCATCGCATACTGCTACCACGTAGTCACGCCGCCATCAATGTAGAGTACCTGCCCGGTGACAAAATTTGATGCCTTTGAAGCAAAGAATACGGTAGCTCCAACTATATCCTCCGGCATCGCCCATTTACCTAGAGGAATACGAGACTTCATCATCTTGGCATAATCTGGATTGGCTAAGGCAGAACGGGTCAGGTCGGTCTCCACAATAGTGGGGGCAACTGCATTTACCAGCACATTATACTTGGCCCACTCACAAGCTAGTGTTCGCGTCAGGGTATCCACGGCGCCTTTGCTGGCACAGTAGGCTGCATAGTCTGCCGGCAGCCCATATCTGCCTCTCACCGACGATAAGTTAACAATCTTACCGCTGCCTTGCTTGATCATTCCCCGGCCGATTGCCTGGCAGCAGAGGAATGTCCCTCGGGTATTAATATCCATTACCTGCTGCCATTCATCGATGGGAAATGTATCAGCTGGCTTGCGAATGGATATACCGGCAGCATTTACCAGAATGTCAATACGTGGGAATTTTTCCAGAACACGCTTTACCATACCGGCCACTGATTGCTCATCAGCCACGTCCACAGTAACCGCCAGCGACTGTCTGCCTTTAGCCCGTATCTCTCCGGCGGCATTTTCCAGGTGTTCAAGTTTACGGCTGGCTACGACAACATCCGCGCCAGCATCGGCCAGACCCAGAGCTTGAGCACGACCGATGCCACCGGCACCACCTGTCACTACAGCAACTTTACCCGTCAAGTCAAATAAATCAGTCATATTATACCCTCCTTATTATTCCTTTGTCTTGTCTAGGATTATATCACCCAGGTAACTATCAGTTTTCAGGTCAACATCGATTGTCTTCGAGTCATATCCAGCACATTCCAACTTCACCGAGTACTTGCCAGCATCAAGTCCATCAAATTCGAGGTTTCCATAGTTGTTGGTAGTTGTCTTTACTGACTTGCCATTAGCTATCAGGGTCGCGGCCACACCCTCAGCACATTCATCCGTGTCTCCGTATATCACGGCACCAGCTACGAAGTGCTTGGTCATCTTATGAAGGTCTATGTAGTAGACCCGGGGTTTTGCCTTCCACTCGGGGTGGAAGACTTCGGCTTTAGCTGATTTTAACAATTTAGACACATCACTTTCAGGGTCATCCAGGTCGCCGAAGGTTATACACTCACTTGGACAAGCCTGCACGCACCTTGGGATTTTGCCTTCCTCCAGCCTGTGGACACAGAAGGTACACTTTTGGGGGAGGTTCTTTTCTTCGTTCCAGAATATTACGCCGTAGGGACAGGCTTCTGGTTCCAGCAGTTGCTTCTGTTCGACGGCTTTCTGCGGGTCTATTACCACTATCCCGTCAGGTCTTTGATATACAGCACCATCCTTAGCAGCCTTAATGCAGGGCGCATCTTCGCATTGCATACAAGGTACAGGCATATAAGCAACCTTAATGTACGGATATTTTCCACGCTCGTTCTTGGCAATGTTCATCCAGAATTGCCCGTGCTTAGGCTGAGCCGCGGTATAGGAAGGATAATCGTTATCCCAGTATTCGTCCTTACAGGCGATGAAGCAGCAATAGCAAGCGAT
Organism: uncultured Dehalococcoidaceae bacterium; assembly: GCA_964422155.1. Taxonomy (GTDB): domain Bacteria; phylum Chloroflexota; class Dehalococcoidia; order Dehalococcoidales; family RBG-16-60-22; genus JBGPRB01. The sequence continues at coordinate 12,453 of CAYQZZ010000058.1, forward strand.
GCATTTTGATATATCAATTACAAAACCCCACTGTGTCATGTTTATGTCCCCCGTTCTTTTATTTCTATTATTCTACTCCCATTTTTCTATTTCAATCAGGCAGGAGTTTGGAGCCATACCGCAGG
>CAYQZZ010000059.1:0-6509 GCA_964422155.1 uncultured Dehalococcoidaceae bacterium
CGGACATTATAGATGGCTTGAATCTCATCGGAGACCGGCGTCCCACCCCCCGCCGAGTATTCAATGTGTAGTTTTACGGCGTGCAAAGCCCATCCATCTCGGCTATAGGCACGCATATAAGCATTGTTGGCACTCCCATCATCCTTGTGAAATACTTGAACGTTGGAGTTGCTCAGGTCATAGGCATCTACAAGTTGCTTCATCGGTACGGCAAGTGACGGCGAAGATTGTTCACCGTTTGCCGGTGCACCATCCCAATCTACACCCGATGTTAACGACCTTGCGAAAAAGTCGTCGTAGTCAGCCACCACCGAGGGACTCAATGCCAATTCAAAATATATCTTTGTTAGGGGACTACCAGAACAGGCACTGAAGTATGGAATATAAGTACAAGCGTCAATGGTTGAACCCTGGGGTATCGTTATGGCAGTAAAGAGGGCGAAATTATGATATATTACATTGCTAGATACTGCACCTTTACCAACGTATTGCCAACCTGCGGAATTAGTAAAAGTGGCTGGCTCTGCTACATAACCATCGTTCACGTTAGCATTAACTTGCACATCAATGGCATCCATGAGAGTCACAGGGAACTTTAGGCCCGTCAAGTCAAAGCCAAGCTCAAGCTGTCCATCCTTATATGTCCACTCAAGCCGTCTTTCAACGCCAAGAGCATCAACGACATAGCCAGGTACAATGCCAAGACCACTCTTTGAGGACAAAAGAGCGGTTATATCAAGATTGGAGTCCACAGCTAAAGTCAGGCGGTTGATAGTCTTACTGGCTACTACAGGCGCAGAGTTCAATTCAAGGGGCAGGTACATCCCCGTGTTGGTGAACTGGAAGTTTACCGAACCGTAAGAAGTGGGCATGGCTATCTTTGTAGCCAGCGATTGCCCGTCCAGTTTAGACGGTAGGCTGACTATATTCTTGGTCAGACCGCTAAATAGGGCTATCGAGGGCAGCCGGATATACTTGCTCCGTTCATACTTGTCAGGGCAGAATAGTCTGTCGCCATTGTCCTTGACCTCAGCATAGTAAGGGGCACCTTCAACATGCCAACCATCTAAATCTCTGACAAGTCTTGGCTTTATATCCTGCCAACCAAGCACAGGGTCAAACATCTGGACAGCGCCGATGAAACCGTCAATGGCAAATCTGCGTCTGCCGTCCTTAGCTCTCATCAATTCGATTGTCTTGGAGTTTTTGAGTTCTAGCATTAAGCGGCCGTATCTCCTTCACATTTTATTGTTACGCCGTCATTATCTACGGCTCCCGTATTCGCCGCGGTCCGCCGTACCCAGATGGCGCGGCAATAGCCGGGGGCGATGTCACCCAGTGCAAGACCGGTGCCTTTGGTGACCGGGCTGCTGAACGAGCCCACGCCGGCACCCGGAGCGGTGCTCTCGTCGGCGATTTCGTCGGCCTGTGCGTTTGAATCCCCTATGGCAGAATCAGGAAGGTCATCAATCGCGATGGCGGCGGCTGCCCCTCCCGATACTTCGGCGCTCAGCCAGGCTACCACGCTTGTCCACGTCAGCGTCGCATGGGCATTGTGGACGAATATGCACCGGTACTCCACATCGGAGGCAGCATTTTCATCGCCCGACACATCATCGAAAAGATTATTCAGAGTGGCATCGGTGATTTCCGTCGTGGAGATATACTTCCCGAGCGAACCTGCCGGCGTTCCTGAGACGCTATTGCCCGCCGAGCCGGTCTTGACAGATAGTTTGAACTTGATATCTGACGCTGCTATAGCCATATTAGCCTCCTGATTTTAATATCACCGCCATGTTATCTCCGCTTGGGCTTTTTTATCATGGCATTCTCTCGCGGCTCTTTCGTTGCCGTCTCGATTTCGTTTCCTTCTACCGGCACGACGATATTGCTTGATATAAGTATCCGTGCCTCATCCTCCGGTTTCTCCACCACCTTCCCCGTCATTTCCACCCCATCGATGCGATAGTTCAAATACCTGACTTTCATGTTACCCTCCTTTATGCGATGCCCAGCGAGCTTAAGGAGGAACTCTACTGGGCATCATTGGAACAAATTCCCGCCTTGCCGAAGGGCGGGCTCCTTTTATTTATCCCTGAGTGCAATGCTCGCAGAGTGGCATCTCCTGACCCCGATTCTGCTCATGCATCTCAAGATATTTCAAATGCTTTGGATTCTCCCAGGCCTCCCTGAGTGTAATATCATTCATGTTGCCGAAATTCACATCGCCGAAGGCATCGAAACAACATAGATTTACGCTCCCGTCTACCTGGATGCTTATTATCTCCGCCACTCTCGAGCAGTTCGTCGGCCGTCTCTTCCGGAAGGGGTAAATACGGCCTCCCCAGTTGTGCATTGTCAGTGCCGATGGCCTGGGTAGACTCGCCATGGCATTGACCTCATCGATGGTCATAGTCGGTATCCAGACCGCCGTCGTATTCAAGAGGATGCCCAACCTGTCGGCGCTTATGGCCATCTCGACAACCTCATAGAAGTCATCCAAATCCATCAGCTCATATCTTATCTCACGCGTCGGCCCATTCACCGATATCGATAGCTCGATTCTTCCCAGCCTCGCTAACTCTTCCATGATAGATTCACTAAGAAGGCTGCCGTTGGTAAAAATCCTGATAACTGTTTCCGGCTGGAGTTTCCATCTGGCATAACTGATTCGCTCCATGATGGCCGGGTCGCAGAAAGGTTCCCCCGTAAGCATCGGGATAAAATACTTGAGCGGATATTGCGATGCGTCATCGACTATCTTCCTGTAAAGTCCCTCATCCATATGGGCGAATTTTTCAAATTTCTCGTGGGGACAGAAGAAACATCGAGAGTTACAGTAGGTCGTCGTCTCAACCTGCACCGTCTCAAATATCATACTTCCTCTTCGAACGGCCAGGGCTCCTTCATCGACCATATCCAGAAATGCTTGGCGCTGCGGTTATATTCTGAAATATGCCCGCAGATGACGGACGGGTCGCCGTAAATCTTGAACCCCGCCGCCTGAGCTTTCCGGCAGAAATCAAAATCTTCACCTGATTGTAAACCCTCGCTGCACTTGAACCATGGCTCGCCTATAGCGTCGAAGACCCGGCGGTGGACGAGCAGACAGCCCGCCGATACCCCGTCGCATTCGAGCAGCCCCGGCCCGGGCGGCAGCACCACGGCGCCATGGGGGGCATCCCACCACAAGTCTTTATGCTTTTCGAGAAATTCCCCTACCTCCATTGTCAGCGGCTGGTAGTATTTCCCCTTGTCCTGCTCGTACCTGTATTTGTAGAACATCGGTATCGGTTCGCCAGCCCGCTTGAATACCAGCCCCGCCACGATTTCTTTGTTCCAGGAAAGCAGCCGGGCGGCTGCCCCGGGTGGAAATGTTTGGTCCGAGTCCATGAAAAATAGCCAGTCACGGTCGAGCTTCTTCACTATCTCGTTCCTGGCTACGTCGACCGGTTTGCCTTCGACCGTCGTGACCGTGGTACCTACCGGGAACTCCATATCCATGATGCGCCGGAAGACCTCGTTGTGGATGCTGTAAGCCCGTATGGGTATGCCGAGCATTACCCCCTTGGTCGCCTTCTTTTTGGTATAATCGCCGTTCGGCAACAGCGTGAACCCGATTTCCTCCGCCAGCTTTCGGATGGTAGTAGCGTGGTCATAATGCATCGGGTAGGCGTTCTGCTGACCGAAGTTCGAACGGCTATAGAGGAAGCCATCCTTGGTCAGCATGTTAAATATTTCTTTCATCAGCGGCCGCAGGTCATCCGGGTGGATATGCTCGAGCGTATCGATGGCCACCACGATATCGAAGTCCTTCAGCCCGTTCAGGCTCTCGACTATCTCGATGGGAAGCATCCGGTCGGTGAATCTCTGTTTGGCGAATTCCCGGTTCTTTTCGTTGATGTCATAATAGGTGACCCGGTTGCCGTTAAGCGCCAGGCTGATGCACAGCGACCCTATTCCTGCCCCGATTTCCAGGATTTTCTTTTCCCGGTAGACGAGTAGGGGCCGGATGTTTTCATAAAATGTCTTGCTCTGATTCCAGCTCGTCAGCTCATAAAGATAGTTGTCCGTGGTCCGGTAGAACTCCCGGACTTCCTCCGCCGTGCCGTGCGGCGCCGCTTCCCAGTCGGCGGCCATCTTTTTCACGGAATATTCCTTGACCTTCCGGGCGGTTTCTTCCTCGCTGGTCCCGAGGAACCTGGCGAGTTCCTTGATAATCGTTTCCAAAATTCTCCTCCTTTTAATTAGCGGGGAGGGGATAGGCTCCCCTCCCCACTTTTTCCCCATTTTGCTTCGGCTCAGGTTTACTGGACTGCGGCGAACCTCGGGTTGAACCGGAGATTGACAGCGGCGATATTGCTCACCGTCCCTACAGGCGTCAGTTCCACCCGCAGGTACCGGTAGCCGGCTGTCATCTGCTCCGCCCTCACTTCGACGGTATCCACTCCATCCGCGGCCGTGGTGCTGGCGATGGTCACCGTCGCCAGGTATGTATCGGAATAGGTCGAGTTGTCCGTGCTCTCCGCGATGACCGCCGTCAGAGCCCCGGAATACTGGGTGGCGGCCGCCAGCATGACCACGGCCACATAGTTGCGGAATTTGGCCATGTCCACGCCGGTGCCGGCATTCTCGGCGGCCGTTGAAGCTTTAGGCTTAACCGCCACCGTTTCGAGTACATTGTTTTCGAATTTGTGAATCATTTCTGATTTTCCTCCTGAATTATTCGGATGCTACGCCGGCTTAGTCGCCGCCGTTGGTCGTGCTGTGCAGCGTCACGAAGGGGCTCAACGTCGACCCGTTGGCCGGAGTGAATGCGCTATCGACCCAGGGCTGTCCGTCAAGTCTCTTGATGAACCGCCAGGCCGTCTCATTGGTTGTGAACCGGATGTGCTCGGAAGTAGCGATGGAGATGGGCTCCCTGTCGCCGATGAGATAATAGGAAAGGTCGGCGAAGATGATGTCTCCCGCCGTCCCCAGCGCCGGGCATTTCTCGGTGAAGAATATCGGGCGCCCGAGCAGAGTGGCCGGTATGGGCCGTGTCAGGTCGGCGATGCCGTTGGAGAGCCAGGTAAGGTAAGTGCTGCCCAGCGCCACGAGCTGCTTCAGGACACCCTGGTTGGCAATCCAGATGCCGCGGCCGAGACTCTGGGGCAATACCCTCCCCATTATCGAGGCCAGGTCGGCGATGGCGACGGTGCTGGCCGCGCTGCGGTTTACTGACAGCAGCGCTCCGGAATTCCTGATTCCCAGCGGTTTGCCCACGCCGTTCCCGCTGATAAAGGCGCTATCTTCGAACCAGCCGATGGTTCCGCCAAACATCCGCGGAAGCAGGGCGGCCAGACCAACCCCATTATCGGCGAGGAGCTGATTCGAGGCGTATGTGTAGCCGGTTAATGTCTTGGCAATCATTTTGACATTGCCGAAGGTCGGGTCGGTTTCTGCCAATTCAGCCTGTTCGCCCTTCCAGTATGCAATCATGCCGCCGTATAGAGAGGATGCATGGCTGGTATCATTTATCTTGGGTATATCCTGTGTATCCGAGCTCATCGGGAAAGCCGTTGCCCCGTTGCCCCTGATAACTGCCGTTTCCAGGCTCTGCATCATGATTGTTTTCAGAAATTCAGTCGGTACCGTGAAACCTCCCGCGGTATCCGTGCCTTCGACCAGGCCGGTGCGCAGCTCCGCCAGGCGCTTGTCTTCGGGTTTATACCGGATGGTATAGAGGAACTCCCCGAAGCTGCGGAATTCGCTCTTTTTCGGCGTGGCGCCTCCGCCGTCGCCGGGGTCGGGCTTGTGGGGCACCATGTCGCGGACGTCCATGACCCCCTCGAGCTTCATATGCCGCTCTTCGTCTTTGGTGATGCCCTCGATTTTCCCCGTCAGTTCCTTGAACTTCCGCTCATCCTCATCACCCCAGGCGCGGCCTTCCTTCTCCACCTTGTCCAGGTAAACCTGCGCTTCCTCCACCAGGAGCGCCCGTTTCCTTCTTAGTTCGAGAATTTTATCCATTCCCATTTAATTTTTCCTCCTGATTTTTTAGATTATTGTTTTGCCAGTATTTCCAGCTGCCGCCTTGCTTCCGCCAGCCTATCAGTTGCGCCTGTCACGGCGTCCTGACCTCCAGCCGGTTCAGCCTCGGCAGGTATATAGCTCCGTATTTTATCGCCGGCTTCCGCCAGCATCTTTTTTTCTTCTTCGGTTAGCACCGCCCCGCCCTGCGCCCTGGTCACCACCCCGGCCAGCGCCTCGTAATCGATACCCGCCCTCTCCAGCGCCGCCCGTGCTTTCACATCCGTCTGCGGGTACGCCGGATAGGTCACCGGGCTCACGTCCCAGAGTCTGGCTTTCGCTACATAGCGGATTATCTTATGTTTCTCCCTATCCCACATCGCCATGAACGCATCCCTCGCCTCGACGTCCTTCCCATCGACGTTCCACCTCTCCCCTTTCTTCCCTTCGATGTTGAAGGCGAAAGAGCACTGGCTGATGTCCTTCCGCCCGATGCT
>CAYQZZ010000059.1:6609-12404 GCA_964422155.1 uncultured Dehalococcoidaceae bacterium
CCTTCAGGCTTCGTCTTCTGGACAAGCCAAATAAAAAAGCCCCGATTAAATCGGGGTCCATGATTCGTCTCTGAAGATACTTTATTCGTTTTTCATCTCCCCACAGCGCCTTTCCTCCCAGTCTCCCAGCGCCGCCTCTATCCTCTCCACGTCTATCCCCGCCAGCGACCTCCTGGACTGCTCGATGTAGCGCTGCGCAAACTCCCCGGCCTTATCCCCCAGCATCGGTTCCACCTGCCGGCTGATATATTCCGGGAAGTCTCTATAAAAGTCCTCCAGCCAGGTGCCGAAACCCTCCGGGTTTTTCTTCGCCGCGCGTAAAATATTCTGCTTCTCCCGCTCGGCTATTTTCCGGACTGCTTCCGGCAACGTGTGCATATTCTGTAAGTCCCCCGGCTTCGGTACCGTTTTAAATTGCCCCGCCATATCAATCGGAACCATATTCGCCTGCACGAAGTATTTATCCCCGTTCTCGTCTTCGATGGGGTTCATATTTTCCTTTTCCCGGATATCATTGGGAGACACCGCGCCGAGATAGAATAGCTCTTTATAGAACGTCGCCCGGGCCGCTGCATCCCCCCTCATCAGTGAATCCACCAGCGCTTCGATATAATATGTTTTACGTTCTTCCGGGCCAAGCAGCTTGAGGTCTCCCGAAAGTTCGTTCCTTTTATTCCAGGGCCCAATCGTGTAAGTCAGGAACCCGATGTTTTGCTGCTCGATGCCCGTTCCCCATGAAGTAGATTTTTCTGTATCGGCGATGAGATGCGGGAGAACTCTGAAAAACCGGCATATCTCATTCAACTGAAATTTCCGCGTTTCCAGGAACTGGGCGTCATTCGGGTTGATGCCGATTTTCTCGATTTTCAGACCTTGCTCGAGCACCATTATCCGGTGGGATTTCCCCAGCCCGGCATACTGATTATTTAAACTCCTCTCGAGATTTTCCGAACCCTGTTTTGTCATTACACTGGGAGTGGAAGCAACCAACCCCATGTGAGAACCCTGGGAATAAAACCGCGCTCCGAACTCCTCCGCAGCCATCCCCAGACCGATAGCCTCTCTTGCCAGCGATATCGGTGAATATCCGACGATGCCATCATAACCGAATCCGGGCATATGCCAGACGCGCCAGGCCGGCAGTGTATGCTGGATGCCGTCCGGGGTGGTATAAAGATATAATAAGTCGCCCTGATTCTTATCATCGAACATTTGACTGTACGGAGCGCTGGCTCTGATGACCTTCATCTTATCGGGCCTGAGCGGCCATAATCCCCTGACCCGCCCTGTATTTATGTCCCAGTCTATTTCGACATAGGAATTGCCCCAGCCGAGGACATGCCCCATCCTTATCTGGTCGAAGGTAAATGCATCCATTTCCGGGTTCGGGGATTCATGCAGGAGAGGGTAAAGAGGATGGTTCACCGCCCGCTCTCTGCCTCTCGGCTCAAGGCGCCGGAATAAGATTTTCGGAAGTTCTGCCATGATATCAGATATCAGCGTAATGCAGGCATAAACGGCGGTTGACCTCAATGCCGTTGCTTCGTTTACATTGACGCCGGCATTAGAACTTCGACCAAATCCTATGTCGTGCCACCAGCGCTCATCGCCGGCGGCCCATCCGGTTCTTCGTTCTATGAATTCAGAGATTTTCCCCATTTATTTACTCCGATGCAATTTACTGCCCCTGATTCCCAGGAACGCAAACGCCAGACCTATTATTATCAGCGCCGCCGGCCAATAAATAAACCAGATGCCGCCTGCTACCATCGCGCCTCCGATGACTAACAGTGCGTCATCAATGTCAAATCTATTCTTCATAGGGCTAACACCCCCCTATCCTCATATATTGACGTCCCCTCGTCCTTGTGTCTTATCGCCCGGTCCAGCGCCATTATCAGCGCCACGGCGCCGTCTATCTTCTGTGTCGCTTTTGCCTTGTCCGGCTTCAGGCCGCCGGCGGCATCCTGCGATACCTCCAGGTTCTCTATATTCCATCTCAGCACCGGGTTCCCCCCATGCCGGAGCCGCTGCTTATGCTCATTATCGTTGGCCAGCTTTATCAGCTCTTTCGTCGGTGGCGACATTGATTGCCAACCTTGTCCGAACGGCACGATGAGAGGATGTCCCGGCCCCGCCTCTTTCTCTTCGATAACATATCCGTCCTCCTGGAATTGCTGGACCAGAAGCGCCGCTCCCCATCGGTCATAGGCAATCTCTTTGATATCATAAATAGCTCGGAGATTGTTCAATTCGGCCTTGACATAGCTGTAATCGACGACGTTCCCGGGCGTGGCCGCGAGGAAACCCTTTTTAACCCATTTGGAATAGGGGAATTTATCCTTTTCCTCCTTGGCCCTCATCGTCTCTTCCGGTATCCAGAAGCGCATCTTGATGTCATAATTGCCTTCCTCATCCGGGAAGACCAGAGCCAGCGCCGTCAAATCGATGGTGCTCGAGAGGTCGAGCCCGGCATAACATGGCCGAACCTTTATCGCCTCTTCATCTGTCTTGCCATTGCAGGCATCCCAGGCTTTTATCGATATCGGCTTCATGGATGATGTCACCCACTGGTTGAGCCGGAGTTGCCGGAAGAGATTCTCCTCCGCCGGATTCTGCACCGCCTCTTTGAAATCATGCCGCAGGTCCCTGATATTAATCGTCACGCCAATCGATGGGTTGACCCGGCGCCAGTTACTTTCCTTTTCCCAGTCCTCCTCGTCCTCGAGACTGTAGATTACGGCGTAGAACTCCGGGTCGTTCCGGATGCCCTTGATTATCTGGACTGCCTTCTCATGCACTTCCCAGCAGATGCTGTTCCGGTCGATGCCGGCCGTAGTCAAATAGACGAAGAGCGGTTGCCGCCTGGCGGCGCCGCTTCCCTGCGTTAAAACATCAAATAGTTGACGGTTCGGCTGGGTATGCAGTTCATCGAATACAAGACCGCTGATATTAAAACCATGTTTGGTATGATGTTCGGCGGAAAGGACCCTGTAAAATCCACTGTTATGATAGTTGACGATGCGGCGGACGCTGTCGATTGTTTTGCATCGTTCCGATAATGATGGCGACATTTCGACCTTTTCCCGGGCGATATTATAGACGATGGCCGCCTGGTCCCGGTCTGATGCTGCGCTGTAGACTTCAGGAGCCTTTTCATCATCAGCAGCAAGAAGTTTAAGGGCAGTATCTGCCCCAAAATCCGACTTCCCCTGCTTCTTCGGCACCTCGATATATAGGACGCGATATTGCCGGGTGCCATCCGGTCTCAATGTACCGAAAACATCCCTGACTATCTTTCTCTCCCAGGGAAGCAATTTGCTAGGCTGCCCGCGCCATTCGCCTTTCGTATATTTCAACGACTCGTAGAATCCTACCGCGCGGTCGGCAGCCGTTTTGTCAATTCTTCCTTTGCTCATGGTCCAGATACGCTTCCGTGGGGTCTTTGGTCTTCTTTACCTTATCCACTTCAATCCGGCCGCGGCTCGCCGGCGTCATCCCGAACTCTGTCAGGAACTTGTGCATCTGCTCCAGCGCCTGCTTCCGGACACTCAATAGCGGCTCCATAATGACATTCCCGTTACTGGTGATGCTCACCATCCCGTTCGATGGCATCTTGATATTCGGGTGCTTTTTACGCTGACTGGCCATATCGCGGTATTCACGCCGCAGCCTGGCCAGCTCATGCTCGGCATCCGCATAAAGCCCCCAGGATGAGCAATATCCCGTCAGAGCTGCCCTGTCAATTTTCGTCAGTAACCCCAGCTGGTAAAGTTCAAAAGAAATCCGCTTCCACTCGAGGCGTCCTGCACCCTTAATGAAAGGCGGGCAACTAGGCATCGCTGGCTGCGGCTGCGGCTCATTTGCCAACAATTGCCGCTTCCCCGGGTTTCCCTCAAGAGTCTTTAGTTTTGTCGGCTTCGGCGCCGGTCCTGTTTTCATGGTTTTTCCTCGTTTTTTATCAGGTTTTTAAAGGTGGTATTTACTTTAATTTCGCGCGGGTGTGAATCCCCCCCTGTCTAACCTGCGATTTCTCGCGCAAGGGTTGGCACTCGGTTTACATTCTAGAAGCTGCAGAGATTTTAACCCCCCTATCCTATTGGAATTTATTTTGTTGATAACTTATTCCCGAAGGCACCATCTTCTGTAGCAGTCTTGATGTTATGACATTCTGTGCAGGCAGGTTGATGATTGGACGGGTCCCAGAATAATTCATGGTTGCCGCGGTGAGGTATGATGTGGTCGACGAGAGAGGCGGCTATGATTACCGGCGGTTCTTTCTTTGCACACAGAGCGCAGAGCGGATGTTCGGCGAGGTAGACCCTGGTGTATTGATGCCACCGATAATCGTAGCCTCGCTGGTTGGCGGTGCCTCTCTGGCTGTCGTACTGGCGCTGCACTTGCTTCCGATGGGTTTCACAATAGCCAGTCTTATCTTCGGTGAGATGAGGGCAACCGGGATAACTGCAGGGGCGCATCGGCTTTCGGGGCATGGTGCCTCCAGCTTTTATTCCTTGAGAAATATTCCTTCGACAGGCTCAGGATGAATGGTGGCAGGGGTGAGATTCGAACTCACGAACCCGGTTTATGAGGCCGGTGAGTTAGACCACTACTCTACCCTGCGATGATGAGGCTGGTGTTCACCTATTTAAGCGCTTTGAAATCCTTTTGGATTAGCGCCCATTTAAAAGCTTCAGCCCGCCAGTTTTAGTTCCTGGCTGCTTCACCCCAAATAAAAAAGCCCCAGAATCTCTTCTGAGGCGCAAGGGTTGATATTAATTAATTAAATAACACATCAGGCATGGTTTGTCAAGGGGTCGACGGCAAATGCGATATTTTTACTCTCCGATGACCTTTCCACTCCTGATAGGTTATGCCGACCCGCTTTTTGCGCCGGCAGGTCTGATATTTGCCACAATCAATACAGTTAATCCAGCGGGGACAGGTACCCGAGGCGATATAAGATACTGCCGATTTGATGCGCCGCCGCACTTCCCAGGTGGGCATGAAGATTTTTATAGCGATATCTTCATCCATCAGGCCGTGACAGTAATTATCAAGGACAAGATAATGGTCTTGACCAGTCCTGGCAAGGCGCAGGTCAATCTCCGCGGCTACCTGGCAGGCAGATTCGTAGAAAGCATGAGAGCTGATGCCGGAGCGTTTACCTTCTATATAACCGCCGGTAGGTTCGGCGGGGTAGGTGCCTTCCCTCATCTCGAGGAGCCAGGGAAGCAGGAACTCGGTGTCTTCCCGGTCATAGCGGACGGCGCCGGGAGCGACCCAAGCAAGATATTCTTTTTTATCAATCGGGTCTTTGAAGTAGTAGCGGAGCATTAGAGAATCACCTGCTGTTTATTCCTATCGACAATCAAGCGGCAATATTCCTCACTCAGTTCATAGCCGATGGCGCGGCGATTGAGTTTCTTGGCTACCCACAGAGTCGTACCGCTCCCTGCAAATGGGTCGAGGACGATGGAGGAAACCGGCGGTTTATCCCTCGACGTTGCTCGGGATGAATCAGTCTGGCATTTGCAGGATGGCTTCCAGCAGAGGGTTTTTGTTTCAGTCGGGTTTGTCATAGTCCCCGAGCTGGCGGTTCTATTACCCGCTAAAATCCCCCAATCAGAGCGTTTTATCTGCATATTCTTATGTTCAACAATTCTTTCCCAGGGTTTACCGCATTTATAACAGCAACCGTACTCTGGCGTGGCTGCCTTGATACATCGCTCTGGTAAGGCCTCTGGGAAGGTGGCAAAGTGAGCACCCGGATAAGGTTGCGTGGGGAATGTCCA
>CAYQZZ010000060.1:0-12092 GCA_964422155.1 uncultured Dehalococcoidaceae bacterium
AAGCACTGGCAGGAAGAAAGTTCGGATTAAGTTGTTTTCCCAGAGATACCCAGCATGCCGAAGACAGCGTATGTTTTGACACGAAAAACGATTACCAAAACACAGTGAGAGCATTAAGTCTGATTAACAAAGCTCATTAACCTGAGATACCGGGCTCTCAGTTAAGAGATATATTAACCAATGCAGTGGATAACACAAAAAAGGCTATTGAACAAAACGGAGAAGTAATATGAAAATACTTCTTGTCTATCCTCTAACTTCGTTCCCAAGATGAAATACGAAACGCTCGTGACCGGCTATAAAAATGTTCTGGATACAATCTACTCACCACGCTATTATTATGAGCGGGTCGTTACCTTTCTGAAGGAATACAGACCTCGAAAGACAGCCGGGATATCACAGTTGCGGTTCTCTCATATCACTGGTTTTATTAAATCCCTTTGGTTCTTAGGTATCACGAATAAAGGGAGAAGGTATTTCTGGAAGCTCCTGATTTCGACTCTCCTGACGCATCCGCGTCACTTCCCCTTCCCTCCCCCTTCACTTCCTAAGGGAAGGGGGTAGGTCCTTCAGCCGAAGGACAGGGGGATAGGTTGTTGAGCAATTTTTTATGGGGTCTCTGATTTCATCGATGTTACACACTTATATCAGATAATTCCGTTAAGTTTTTTAACGACTACCGGTATTCCGGCCACCATTAAATAGACCTCGTCGGCGTGCTCTGCCAGCATCTGGTTGGCTTTGCTGAGCAAATCACGGTAGAGTCGGCTGACTCTATCGGCCGGTATTATGCCCAGGCCGACCTCATTGGTGACGATGATGAAATGGGCATCGGAATGGTTAATGCTGTCGAGCAGTTCTTTAATTTCAGCCGTAACCGCTTTATCCAGCAGCGAGGCATCCGCCTTTTCGTCATACTGCTGAAAGACGTTGTTGATGAGCAGGGTAATGCAGTCGATAATTACCGTCTGGGCCTGGCCGATATTGCGGGTAATCTGGCTGCCGATATGGGTCGTTACCTCGAGGGTTACCCACGCCGGAGGTCTTCCCTTACGGTGCGCCGCGATACGCTGCTTCATCTCTTCGTCGCCAGCCTCGGCTGTAGCTACGAAAAGAACGGGGCCGCCCGATTTACGGGCAAGTTCCTGCGCCAGCCGACTCTTCCCGCTGCGAGCGCCCCCGGTAATGAGAGTAATTTTCAAACGCTCTCCTCCATTATCCGGTATATTTGAGTTATATCCAGGCTCCGGCGTACCAGCTCCGCCAGCTTATCATATTGCTGCTCTTTTATATTGATGGAGCTGTCTTTACTTTCCTCCAGCTCCCAGTAGCGCCGCAGGTTGTTTAAAAAGACCTGCCGGAAGCCGTCATTATAGAAAAGCCCGTGCATATAAGTTCCCAGTATCGTGCCCTGGGGATTCAATACGCCATCGGGATAATCGGCCGGGCCCTGCGGTGTCTCGGTGATTTGAAAAGCGCTTGATTTCTCCTCGCTTCGGGTCTGCCCCATGTGAATTTCATAGCCGGTCAGTGCCTGTCCTTGTGTCCCGGCCAGCAGCCCGAGGTCGGAAAGCGACCGCGCCCTGACCTGCCGTGTGGACTTTTCCGGGACGAACTCCGTCACCACGTTGAGCAGTCCCAGTCCGGTTACCTCTGTCTCTTTTGATTCCACTCTCTGCGGGTCGAGTATTTTTTGCCCCAGCATCTGGTAGCCGCCGCATATACCCACTACCGGTGTGCCGGCTTTGGCTCTGGTGAGAATGGTGGTCGCCAGGCCTGAACGCCGTAAATAATTGAGGTCGGCAATCGTGCTCTTGGTGCCAGGCAGGATAATGAGGTGGGGATTGCTGAGCTCGAAACGCTGGGTAATATAGTGCACCATGCAGCCTTCCTCTTCCAGCGGGTCGAAATCATCGTAGTTGGAGATGTGGGGCAGTCGGATGACAGCGATATCCAGGTCGCCTTTAGCCTGGCTTTCCTCCCTTTCATCGAGATAGACCGAGTCCTCCTGGGCGATGCGAATATCCCGGAAATAAGGCACCACGCCCAGCATCGGCTTACCGGTACGTTTCTCCAGGAACTCAATAGCTGACTTCAGGAGAGTTACATCACCGCGGAACTTGTTGATAATCAGGCCTTTGACGTACCGCCGTTCGTCCTCGTCCAGCAGTTCCAGCGTGCCGACGAGTGAAGCGAAGACGCCGCCTTTATCGATATCGCCTACCAGAAGCACAGGTGTGCCGGACATTCTGGCAATCCGCATGTTGACTATCTCTTTATCCTTGAGGTTTATCTCCGCCGGACTGCCCGCTCCCTCGATGACGACGATGTCATAAGCCGCGCGGAGGTGTTCTAATGATTCTGAAACTGTCTTTAGTAGAGAAGGGGTGTATTTATAGTAATTCCGGGCGGATATCGTCCTGGTCATCTTGCCCAGCACGATAACCTGGCAGCCGGTGTCCGTCGTCGGCTTGAGGAGCACCGGGTTCATATCAACCGTGGGCGCGATGCCGGCGGCCTCCGCCTGTACCACCTGCGCCCTTCCGATTTCCCCGCCCTCCGCCGTGACGAAGGAGTTGAGCGCCATGTTCTGCGCCTTGAACGGCGCCACGCGATAGCCGTCCTGACGGAAAATGCGGCAGAGCGCCGCCACCATGATGCTTTTCCCCACCGAGGAAGCCGTCCCCTGTATCATTATGGTCTTAGCTTTATTCATGATAATAAGCCTTATTAAATCGGGCCCACGTAGTTAGAAATAACGATGGCAAATACCAGCGTCATTACCTCCGCTACCTCGTTGATGGCGCCGTAGGTATCGCCGGTAAGCCCGGCGAATTTATACTTTAAGTAGAAAGCGAATACTGAGGTAATAATCCAGATACCGAAAATTAAAAGAAATCCTGTTATGGAGAATAGGGGATAGAGGGCGGCAGCTATAGCTAAAGTGAATGTTGTGGCAACTGTAAACTCGGGCCAGCGGGTGGCCTTCTTGAAAGCTGTCCCCAGCCCCGAGGGGCGGGCGTAGCGGAAAACGAAAATGGCGTAGACCATAGCCCAGCGACTGACTAAAGGCATAAAAAGCAGTACGGCTGTCATAAAGACCGGCGGGATGTTGTTCAGGGCTACGTACTTGACAAGCAGTAATAGCACGATGCCTACCACCCCGAAAGCCCCGGTCCGGCTGTCGTGCATCACCCGCCATCTTTCTTCGACGGGTTTGTGTCCGGCGATGCCGTCGCAGGTATCCGCAAAGCCGTCCAGGTGCAGACCCCCGGTTATTATTACCAGGGCTACTATGAGCAAAGCATTGACTAACGATGCCGGTAGGATGAAACTCAGCAGCCAGTTCAGGACAATCAGAATACCGCCGATAATCAGGCCAACTAACGGAAAGTAGGCCGTGGCGCGGCCCAGCTGCTCCGGGCTGAGCTCGCGTTTCAAAGGTACCGGTATGCTCGTTAAAAACTGCAGAGCGGCTAAGAAACTCAATGTATTGCCTAGCCTCCTTCCGAAGGTGTTTAACAACCGCTCTGGTTCGACAGGCTCACCATGAGCGGTACGGATAATTCACCCTTCGACATGCTCAGAGCTTGCCCCGTACTTGATACGGGGGTGAGCGGGAGAATAAGTGGTTTTCTTCATTGTTAAATGCCCTCTCCTTCCGAAACGCCGGCTTCGGCAAAGGTTGCCATCTCGTTGAGTGTCCTGACGGCGGCTTCGACGATGAATATGCCCAGCGCCGCGCCGGTGCCTTCGCCGAGACGCATATCGAGATTCAGTAGGGGTTTTAGCCCCATATGTTTAAGCATGGCAGCGTGTCCGGCTTCCGCCGAGACATGGGCGGCGATGATGTAGTCTTTAAGCTGCGGCGCCAGCGCCATGGCAATCAGGGCCGCCGCCCCGGAAATAAAGCCATCAATAACGATCGGTATACGCCGGGCGGCGGCTCCCAGCATAACCCCCGCCAGCCCCCCGATTTCAAAGCCGCCCACTTTAGCCAGGACATCCAGGGGTTGGGAAGGGTCGGGCTTATTGACTAAAAGGGCGCGCTTGATGACGTCTATCTTGTGGGCAAGCTGTTCATCGTTTAGTCCGGTGCCGCGGCCGGTGACTTCTTCGACAGGCTTTCCGGTCATGGCTGCGAAGATGGCGCTGCTGGCGGTGGTATTCCCGATGCCCATGTCTCCCGTGCCCACGATGTCCAGCCCTTTATCCGCCTCGCCGCTGACGATGTCAATACCCGCCTCAACGGCTTTTATCGCCTGTTCTTTCGTCATGGCCGGGCCCAGGCACATATTCTTCGTACCATAGCCGATTTTCCTTACGATAAGCTGCGGGTCAGGTTTGAGGTCGCTGGCTACTCCCATGTCCACGAATACTATTCTGGCTCCCGCCTGGCGCGCCAGCACGTTGATGCCGGCCCCGCCCCGCAGGAAATTCTCCACCATCTGGGCGGTGACCTCCCGCGGCCAGTTACCCACCTTTTCGTCGACGACGCCGTGGTCGCCGGCCATGGTAATCATGGCTTTGTTCTCGATACCTGGCCTGGCTTTCCCCTTTATACCGGCTATCTGGATTGACAGTTCCTCCAGCCTTCCCAGGCTGCCTGCCGGCTTGGTCAGTTTATCCTGGCGGTCGCGTGCTTCGGCCATGGCCGCTTTATCGAGAGGTTTAATGGAATTGATAGTCTGGTTAAGAGACTTCATTCTTTCTCCTTGCTGATTTTTTTAGTTGTCAGTAGTCAGTTATTAAACTGAAAACTGAAAACTGTACACTGTTAACTGTTAACTGATAACTTATCATTCATATCTCGGTGATGCCACCGGGCACTGCCGCATACATTCTGAACAGCCGCCGGCGGCATCGATATAAGTCCGGCAGGCGAACTTGTTGATGACATACGGCTCATCGTTCTTCGGCCAGTCCAGGGCGTGCGCCGGACACTTGGCGATACAGACGTTGCAGTACCGGCAGGTTTTGAGGGATTTGTCGGCGGTGGATTTCAGGGACGCCTCGGTGAGACATACCGTAAGATTGACTCTCGGTCCGAATTCCTGCGTTACCAGCAGACTACTCATGCCGATACGGCCTAAGCCGGCGGCCTCGGCGGCATGTTTATAGGAAATAATCGCCTCGAGGAACCTGCCATCGACGGCAGGCCCTTGAGCCGGCAAAGGCAGCGCCTTCCGTCCGGACTTCCTGGAAGCCTGGGCGATTTTATAGACAGCCCCGGTTAACCGCCCGCGCAGATAATCAACGTGCCGATTATACAGGTCATTCAGATTTGCCGTGCCCATTAACCTCTCCGGCGAGGTTAGGTCGAGAAACTCCGGGTAGACCTCCATACCCACAACAACGATGGAGCGCGCCGAAGGCAACAGCTTTAATGCCGATTCTTCGAGTTTAGTTCCCTTTAAATCCTTCAGCCGGGCGACTCCCACCATGTCGACGTCCAGATTCGATAAAATGTCCTGCACTCCGGTGCTTGCCTTGGCTATACCCTGCTTTTTAGCGGCCATGTTCAAATTCTCCCTTCGCTGTGCGCTTTTTACTCCTATTATATACGTTACTTGCCCCGGGCTGAAACAATATCCTCTCCCGAGCGGAATATTTTAGTAATAGCCGCTATCAATTTTTGACACTCGGACATGGTGCGGGGGGCGATACGGATGTATTCTTTGAGACCGAAAGAAGTACAGTCGCGTACCAGAATGCCTTGTCGAAGGAGTGAGTGGCGGCATTCAAGGGCATTGCCTACTTTTACAAGAAAGTAGTTGGCGTCCGAAGGCAGCACCTTGAAGCCCAGGCGGTTTAGTTCCCCGGTCAGGAACCGTTTGGCTTCCCG
Source organism: uncultured Dehalococcoidaceae bacterium (assembly GCA_964422155.1). GTDB lineage: Bacteria > Chloroflexota > Dehalococcoidia > Dehalococcoidales > RBG-16-60-22 > JBGPRB01. The sequence continues at coordinate 5,846 of CAYQZZ010000060.1, forward strand.
TACCTGCTGGAGACTCTGCCTGAGGTACTCTTCTTTTTCCAGGACATCGACGCCCACCTTCTGGGCGATAGCGTTGACATTCCATGGCGGCAGGACGGGCCGGAGGCTGTCGATAATCTCCCGGGGGGCAACCGCATAGCCGAGGCGGAGTCCGGGCAGGCCGTAATCCTTGGTCATGGAACGCAGGACGACCACGTTGCCCTGCTCTATGAGGTCGAACGGGTCCCAGCGTTTCTCGACAAAGGTAACATACGCTTCGTCAAGGATGAGCAGGCTGTCCTCCATTGCCTCCAGTACTGTCTCGATTTCGCGGCGTGAAAGGTATAAACCCGTGGGATTATTGGGATTGCAGATAAAGACACCGCGGGGGTGCCGCTTCCTGATGATGTCGACGACCTCCTCTATCCTGGGTGCAAAATTATCGCTTTCTCTGGCGCGGTGTTTTAGCGGCCGGGCTCCGGTCAACTGGCAGGCGACTTCGTACTCGCCATAGGTGGGTTCGAGGAGGAGGACGTAGTCTCCCTGCCGGAAGTAGGCAAAAGCGATGAGTCGTATCAGCTCGGTGGTGCCGCTGCCCACCAGGATATTTTCTGGAGCTAAACCCAGCCTCCCCGATAGCCGCTGTCTCAGTTCGGTAGACTGGGAATCGGGGTATTGCTCGATAGATGCCGCCCCCATTTTCTCTTTTGTTCCCGGCGGCGGCATGAACGGATTGGTGGAAACACTGAAGTCGAGAATATTGTTCGGGTCTACCCCGATAGCCTTCAGCTCGGTATCCTTCAGCTGAAGGATGCCGCCGTGCGCGCAGGTTTTGAGTCTGGCTATCCCCCGTTTAGGCCGTAACGACAATTTTTATACCCCCTGCGATAAAGCATATCAATATCCATATCAATGCAGCCAGCGAGAATAATTTAACGGTGCTATCAATGCTCTCCAGCACCGGCGCCGCTCTTCCTTCTCCCAGTACATAGTGCCCCACCTTTTCCAGCCGCACATTGAGCGCGCCGGCCATGGCAGCCATCGGCCAACCGGCATTGGGACTCTCGGTCTTGACGTGCTCCTTTAGAGCCGTTTTCCAGGCGTCACGACCCCTTCTTTTCGTCGTCGCTGCCAGGACCAGCAATAATGCCGCCAGCCTCGCCGGTATGAAGTTGAGGATATCATCCAGTCTGGCCGCGAACTTGCCCAGGTACTCGTATTTCCCGTGATAGCCTATCATGGAATCAATCGTGTTGACCACGCGGTAGCCGATTGCCCCGGGTACGCCCAGTAATAGAAAGTAGAACATGGGGGCCACCAGGCTGTCGCACGTCCCCTCCGCCACCGATTCCACCGCCGCCGATACCAGCAGCGGTTCGTTCAGGTCTTTCGTGTCACGGCTGACCAGCGCCCGCAACTCGAAGCGCGTTTTATCGAGCTTATCTTCCTGTAAAAGTCTCTTGACTTTCAGTGCGGTGCGCCGCAGTCCCCTGATGGAGAAAGTAAATTTAAGGAGCACGGCGGTAACAATAATATAAGCGACCTGGTTGAGGTCATGCAAATAGATAGTCAGGAAATAAACTGAAATAACAAATAGTGCTGTGGTGAGAATGGTCATCGCTATCCCGTAAATAAGCTGGCCGACCTGGTTAAACTTAAAGCCGCCCTTTTCCAGGAAGGCAATGACCTTACCCATCCAGGCGACCGGGTGGAAAGCATTTGGTGGGTCGCCCAGAGCCAGGTCGATGGCTATCGCCAGGGCCAGTATCGGTATTATTTCCATACTTATCTTCCGGTCGGTTTATTCTCTATTCCTGTGGGCGCCGAGCAGGACGGTCGGTAAACCATTTACGGGGTGAGTGTAAACGCAGTTCTCGGCGCCGTAGACCTGCTTGATGTTTTTATCGGTGATAACCTCCGCGGGTGTCCCCTGGACATGGATATGCCCTTCGTTAATCAGGAATAGGCGGTCGCAGTATTGTGCCGCCAGGTTAAGGTCGTGCAGGGCCGCCAGTACCGTGAGCTTATGGGCCACGCAGAGGTTCTTGATGAGGTCGAGTACCTCTACCTGTCGCCCGATGTCCAAATTGGCGGTAGGCTCGTCCAGGAGGATGGCCTTGGTCTCCTGCACCAGGACGCGGGCAATGAGCAGGCATTGTATTTCCCCGGCGGAAAGCTCGTTTACCCTCCGGTTGGCCAGCGGTTCGGTGCCGGTCTGTTCCATGGCCTGCCGGGCGATGGCCCAGTCGCGGTAGCCTTCCGACTGGAACAGGCCCAGGTGCGGGTTCCTGCCCATGAGCACTATCTCGAAGGCGGTGAAGGTGCTGGGCAGCAGCGGCAACTGTGGGACCACTCCGACCAGGCAGGCAAGCTCCCGCCTCGGTATCGATTTGATATTCCGCCCGTCCACCAGTACTCTGCCGGAGCTGGGGCTGATGACATGGCTCAGCGCCTTGATGATGGTGGACTTGCCGCAGCCGTTGGGGCCGATGAGCCCCACCATTTCCCCCGGCGATGCTTTGAGAGTTATATCCTGCAGCACCGGATGGTGGTCATAGCCCAGCGTCACGTTTCGCATTTCCAGTTCAATCATCATAGACCTCTTGTTTAAAAGGAAATCCTGAGCACTAAATCTCGATGGAATAACCAATAACCAAGAAACAAGTTCCAAACAAATTTCAAGATACAATAACCAATGACTAATAGCCTGGTTATTCGAATTTGGTTATTGGTTATTGTTTGGTTATTGTATCTTGTATCTTGGTCATTACGCATTGTTTAGAGTTTAGATATTAGAATTTAGGATTTACCCCCTCCCCATTAAAATATCGCCTTTTTCCTCCGTCGCAGCAGGTACAGGAAGAAAGGTGCCCCGCAGATGGCGGTAATCACGCCTATCGGTATCTCCGTGGGGGCCAGCACGGTACGTGCCGCTATGTCAGTGAGAATCATGAAAATAGCCCCGGTCAGCACCGAAAGCGGCAGCAGAAAACGGTGGTCGGCGCCCCATATAAGACGCACGGCATGCGGAATGATGATGCCGACGAAGCCGATGGTGCCCACGAAAGAAACGCTGGCGGCCGTAATCAGGGTAGCCGCCGCCAGCAGGATGAGCTTGAGCCTTTCCACATTGACGCCGAGCTGCTGCGCCTGCTCCTCGTCGAGCTGCATGACGTTGAGCAGACGGGCGAAAATGATGATGACCGCCGTCCCTACAGCCACGTAGGGGAGGACAATTCTAACTTCCGACCACTGACTCATGGAGAAGCTGCCCATCAGCCAGAAGATGATGCCGTGCATCTTTTCCCCGCTGGATATGATGAGGTAGGAGACGATGGACCCGAGTAGCGCGCTGAGCGCCACCCCGGATAGAATCAGCGTGGTCACCGGGAGGGTTTTTCCCACCCGCGCCAGGGCGTAGACGATGACCGTGGCAAGAAGCGCCCCGATAAATGCGAGCAGGGGAATGATGCCGAATCCCGGGATATTCCAGGCGGTGGGCAGCAGGAAGCCGACGATAGCCCCCAGCGAGGCTCCCTGGGCGACTCCGATGAGATACGGGTCGGCGAGGGGGTTGCGGAATAGCCCCTGGTAGGTGGCTCCGGCTATGGCCAGGGCGGCGCCGACCAGTCCGGCGAGGATAACGCGGGGCAGGCGTATCTCCAGGACGATGGTGGCAATGGCGCTCTGCCAGGTCGGGGAAATATCCACGAACGGCAGCCTGTCCAGCAGGATGCGGAATGTCGTGAGCAGCGGGATTTTGACGCTACCGATACTCGTCGCCACTGCCGCGACCACTATCAGGGCCGCGCACAGCCCCAGGAGGCTATAGATTCGTTTGCGCCTTCCCGATAAATACGTATTATTCGGCAGCGTCGGGACTGGATTTGATGTCATAGAAAAATGTTTTGCGCCCCTTTATTTAAATAGCTCCGGATGGATAAACCTGGCGAACTGCTCCAGTGCCTCGACGATTCGCGGGCCGGCACGGCCTACCAGGTCCTGGTCTATCGAATAGATTCCATTGTTCCTGCGGGCATCGGTGTCTGCCAGCCTTGTTTCGGAGGTGAGAAACTGCAGGGGTAAGTCTTCGCCCGTTCCCATGCCGACTCCGGCAATCATCACCGCGAGATTGGCCGCAAGAAAGGTCTCTAGACTGATTTCGGCATAGCCGCTCTTGGAACTCAGCATACCGACCGTATTTAAGCCTCCGGCCTTTTTTATTAACTCGTCTTGAAGTGTGCCGAAATTCGCTATCATCAGCGGGTCATGCCATACCACGAAGCAGGTCGATGGCCGCTGCTCCGGAGATAGCTTGTCCGTTTTCTCGGTCACGACTTTAATCCGTTTCTGCATATTAGCCACTAAATCAGCGGCTTCCTTTTCTTTACCGGTGACCTTTCCGACCAGCTCGATGGAGGTTATGACTTCGTCGATTGTCTTGGGATTCAGGGCTATCACGGTTAGTCCTTTCGCTTCGAGCGGGGGGATTACTTTATCTTTATGTATGTCCACCGCCAGTATGAGGTCCGGATTCTTGGCAATGACCTCCTCGATATTGGGCGTGCTGAAACCGCCGATGCTTGGCTTTGTTTTAGCCTCCGGCGGGTAGTTGCAGTAGTCCGTCACGGCCACGATGCGGTCGCCTAGGCCGAGCGCGAACAGGATTTCCGTATTGCTCGGGGCGAGAGAGACGATTCTCTGCGGGGAGGCTTTTACCGTCACCGCTCTTCCCAGTTGGTCGGTAATTTGGGCGGGTATCGGCGTCGCGCTCTCAGGCGCTTTCGCACAGGATGTCACCAGACCGGCGAACAAAGCGGCTGCCAGACAAATGGCGCCAAGTTTTTTTATTGCGTTTTTCATTTTCCTCCTTTTAACAAATAAACCCCCTCGCCTTTAGCCGAGGGGGTGATAATGACTCAATAAAAAGTCCTACCACTCCCCGCGGAGTGCTGTAGGCAATTCAGGGGCTGGCGTTCTGGCTTATGCTTTTGATTAGAAGAAGCAATTACAGCGGCGCGGCCGCGTCGGACTCTCACCGACTTGCTTTCCAGTTGGGCCCTCGCTCACGCTCGGGCACCCCCTGTTAACCTATTCTATTTTGTTATCAATATACAATATGTGAGATAAAAAATCAAGAAATAATAAGAGAGATTATTTAATAATGTCATTCTCGGGCTTGACCCGAGAATCCAGAACCCCTTTTTCCCCACTACTGGGTTCCAGCCTTCGCTGGAATGACAAGCATAGATTAAACAATTGAATATGTCATTCTGGCGTAGGCCAGAATCCACACCACCTTTTCCCCACCACTGGATTCCAGCCTTCGCTGGAATGACAATTGTGAGAAAGCGAGAATGACGGGGAAATTCTGCTAAACACTCTCAATAAAATTAAGGTGAAGTGGGAAGAGATTTGGTTGAGTAAATATTGATGTCAGAACCGGGATACTATTCATAAGCACCTTGCCGTAAGCCCTTTGTCAGCTAGCATTTATACTACTTCATGTCGGGCGCGTCTCAGCTTGGCACGAATACGGGCTAAAAAAGACCGTGTCCCGAAGGGCTTACGAACAAAGTCATCGGCACCATGGGCTAATGCCGTGCGCAGCAACTCCACTTCATATTCTGAGGTAAGCATGATAATAGGAACGTCTGAATGCTCGCGCATCTGGTCGAGAATCTGTAAACTGTCTTTCTCCGCATTTGTCTCGTCCAGAATGATAAGGTCCGGTTCTATTTTATCCAGTAAATTTAACGCCGAATCGCCATCGTCAACTATCACGGTGTCAAATCCTTCCGACTCCAGAGTGTGATTCAACAACCTCCTCATATCCTTGTCATTATCCACCACCATAATACGTTGACGCTCATTCATGCCTGATTAGGTTCTCCTTATATTGGTTAAAGCTCATATCGCTATTTAATTCTGCGAGCCTCTACAAAGTGCTATTTCCCATATAGGAATGAGAATTAACTTGCCTCTGGCATCGGTTAAACTTTTAATAAACCCGGTCTCACGCGGGGGCTTGATATCAGATTGCACCGGGAAATCCTTGAGCAGCTTTAGTCCTTCCCCCGGATTAACGACATGCGACTGGCGGAATACTCTCATATCTTCAAGATGCCGCTGGAAAGATTTCGCATCGTTCCATATCAGAATCATTATCCTGCTCTCCCTGCCTGACACTGTTAACAATACTCAAGTCGACTCACAACATACTATATTCCTAAAGGTCAATAGCTCCAGCTGAATATCTTTATTATTC
>CAYQZZ010000061.1:0-12051 GCA_964422155.1 uncultured Dehalococcoidaceae bacterium
GACCCTGGTCGCCGGAGGTAACCTGGACACGGTCAAGGTGATACTCCTCGGAAACGGTACGCTGCTCCTCGGCCACCAGCGATTCAATATCGCGGTCGGTAATGTCCTTCTTCTTGTCGGCCAGCTCTTTGAAGGCGGCAAAGGCCCGATTCAGGTCTTCATCGTTCAGGCTGTAGCCCAACTCGGAGAGACGTTCCCTGAAGGCATGGCGTCCGCTGGTCTTACCCAGCACCAGGCTGCTCGAAGGTATGCCCACCGACCTGGGGTCAATAATTTCATAAGTAACGGCTTTTTTTATCATGCCGTCGACGTGCAGACCGGAAGAGTGGCGAAAGGCATTGCCGCCGACAATAGCCTTGTTGGGCTGTACGGGAAATCCGGTCAGGTCGCTGACAAGACGACTCGTCCGATAGATTTGCCTCGTATCGATATTCGTCGTCACGTTGAAAAAGTCGGCACGGGTCTTGATAGCCATGATGATTTCTTCCAGGGCGGCATTGCCGGCCCTCTCGCCGATACCGTTAATCGTACCCTCGACCTGCCTGGCCCCACGTTTGATTGCCTCCAGGCTGTTGGCGACTGCCAGGCCGAGGTCATTATGGCAGTGCACGCTGACCACAGCCCGGTCAATATTGGGGACATTCTTGAAGACTCCCTCGATTAAGTCGCCAAAGGGATGGGGCATGGCATAGCCGACCGTATCCGGGACATTTACCGTGGTAGCTCCGGCATCGATGACGGCTTTCAATAACTGATGGATAAATTCCGGCTCGGTGCGGGAGGCATCCATAGCCGAGAACTCGATATTGGTACAGTATTTCTGGGCATGGGCGACTGTATCGCGGGACATCTGTAAAATCTGCTCCCGGCTTTTACGAAGTTGATAAAAAAGGTGAATATCTGAAGACGACAGGACAATGTGGATGCGCGGGTTGGCCGCCCCTTTCACGGCTTCCCAGCTATCGTCAACGGCTTTCAGATTGGCGTGAGTCAGCACACAAATCGATGGAATACGGACTTCCTGAGCAATAAGCCTGACGGCCTCGAAATCACCGGGGGAAGTGACCGGAAAGCCAGCCTCGATAACATCAACACCCAGCTTTTCCAGCTGCCTGGCTATTTCCAGCTTTTCCTGAACATTGAGAGTACCACCCGCCGCCTGCTCCCCATCCCGCAGTGTGGTGTCAAAAATGATAACCCTGTCCATGTATACGTTCCTCCTTGGGAGAATTTTTCAGAGATGCAACCGCCTGTTCCCCTCTCTTCAAATTAGAGAGGGGCCGGTAAGGATGAGTTTAATTCTCCAGGAAAAGGAACATTTATTATACGACATGGCTATATAAATACATTATATATATTCTAAGCGATTTTGTCTATACCTATATCTTTTAAAGAACCTCACCCCCTGTATCCCCCTCTCCTTTGTAAGGAGAGGGGGAGGAAAAGGAAGAGGGGCTGACGCCCCTCTTAAACGCCCTACTTTTATGAGATCCTTTCTCTTCATACCTTTAAGTCTAGTTCCTTGACTTCATGGTCTTCGGGGACATCTTCAAGAGCCATCAGCATATATGCATCTCTCATATTTTCTTCGAGCTCCTGGAGTGTTTTACCCTGGGTCAAGGTCTTTTTCTTTACGCTTGTTTTTTAGCACGGCTTCTGGTGGCTTTCTCTTCCGGCGGCAGGGCACCCAGGTTGCCCCTGACCATGGCGACGCGGCCCGTCCGGGCAATCTCCTTGATGCCGAAGCCACGCAGCAACTTGAGCATGGACTCGATTTTATCTTCGTCACCGGTAATCTCAATCGTGAGCGAGTCCGAAGCCACATCCACGATATTGGCCCGGAAAATATCGGCTATTTCAATAATCTCGCTGCGTGTCTTCGAGCTGGCCTTCACCTTCACCAGTGCCAGTTCCCTACCGGTAATTTTTTCCGCGGTGATATCGAAAACCTTCACCACGTCTATCAGCTTATCCAGCTGCTTTCTTACCTGCTCCACCGTGGCGGTCGTCCCGTTGACGACAATGGTCACCCGCGACAGGTGAGGCACCTCACTGTGTCCCACCGCGATACTATCAATGTTGAACCCGCGCCGGCGGAAAAGGCTTACCACACGATTGAGGACGCCGGGCTTATCCTGCACAATAGCAACTAGGGTGTGCTTCGTCGCGGCCATGTTGACACCTCTTTCTCCGGATGTTCGATAAACTCGGCGACAGATGCCCCTGGCGGCACCATCGGGTAAACGTTCTCTTCCGGTTCCACCATGAAATCTATCAAAAACGGGCCGTCATGCGCCATCGCCCTCTCTATCGCCGGCATTACCTCCTCGCGGCGGGTCACCCTCAACCCGGCGATACAGTAGGCTTCGGCAACCTTAACAAAGTCCGGGCACGACAGAGGGGTAGCGACATATCTCTTACCGTAAAACAACTCCTGCCACTGCCTCACCATGCCCAGGAAGCCGTTATTCATCACCGCTATCTTTATGGCAATATTGTCCTGGACAAGGGTAGCCATCTCCTGAATCGTCATTTGCAGACTGCCGTCACCATCGATACACCAGACCACCTTATCGGGACGGCCCACCTTAGCCCCCATGGCCGCCGGCATCCCGAAGCCCATAGTGCCTAAACCGCCGGAGGAAATAAAACAATTCGGCTCATTAAAGGAATAATGCTGCGCCGTCCACATCTGGTGCTGGCCAACCCCGGTGACAACGATAGCCTTGCCACCGGTAGCTTCATATAACTGCCGGATGATATACTGCGGCAGCAGTTCCGCACCCTCCCTGATATCCGTCAGGGGGTGCTGTTGCCGCCACTCATCAAGCTGTTTAATCCAGTCGACGTGCTGCCGGCTTTCAATCATCTTATGCATCGCCTGGAGCACGGCCTTGACATCGCCGACGATAGGTACATCGACACGCACATTTTTGCCAATTTCCGCCGGGTCTAAATCGATATGGATAATTTTGGCATGGGGCGCAAAACCGCTTATTTTGCCTGTCACACGGTCGTCAAAACGCATCCCGATAGCAATGAGAAGGTCGGTATCATCGATAGCCTTATTGGCATAGCCAGCCCCGTGCATCCCGGCCATCTGGTAACTGAGCACATGGTCTTCCGGGAAGCAACCGATGCCCAGAAGGGTAGTGACAACCGGTATCTGGGCTGTCTCGGCAAACTTTTTCAGGTCTTCACTGGCCCCGGATATGATAACGCCCCTCCCCGCAATAATGAGAGGTCGCTGCGCTTCATTTATCAGTTTGGCGGCACTTTTAAGCTGCGTGGGGTGCCCCCTGGTCGGTATCTTATAGCCGGGCAGGTCCACCCTATCGGGATAGATGAACTCGGCCTGGTCCATCTGGACATCCCTGGGGAGATCGATAAGCACCGGGCCGGGACGTCCCGTCCTGGCGATATAAAACGCCTCTTTAATCGTTGCCGCCAGTGTCGCCGTATCCGTAGCCAGATAGCTGTGCTTGGTAATCGGCAGAGTGATACCGGTAATATCTATCTCCTGGAAGGCGTCCTTGCCGATAAACGGCCGGGTGGCCTGACCGGTAAAAGCAACTATCGGTACGGAATCAAGGTAAGCGTTGGCGATGCCGGTCACCAGGTTCGTAGCGCCGGGACCGGAGGTAGCCACGCAGACACCCACTTTGCCCGTAGCCCGCGCGTAGCCATCGGCGGCATGGGCGGCACACTGCTCGTGACGCACCAGGATATGCCGGAGCTGGGGGTACTGAGGCAGGGTATCATAAAACGGCAAAATATAACCGCCGGGGAAGCCGAACATAACATCGACCCCCTCCTGTATCAGGCTTTCACATACAATCTGGGCACCAGTCTTTTTCATAATAGCTCCTCTATTTAGTAAACACCGCCCCGGTGCTGGCTGAAGTAACTTTATCTATATACCGGCGAAGGTAACCCGATTTTATCCTCGGTTCAAAAGCGGGCAGCTTACGCAGGCGGTCGGCTATTTCTTTATCGGTAAGCTCTAGGTCGAGCTTGTGGCCAGGGATATCAATATTTATCATATCCCCTTCTCTCACGGCAGCAATAGGCCCCTTAGCCGCCGCTTCCGGAGAGACGTGGCCGATGGACGCGCCGCGGGTAGCCCCGGAGAACCGGCCATCGGTAATCAGGGCGACATCTTTTTCCAGGCCGATGCCGGTAATCAGGGAGGTGGGCGTCAGCATTTCCCGCATACCGGGCCCTCCTTTAGGGCCTTCATAACGGATGACCAGCACGTCGCCGGACTTTATTTTCTTATTCATAATCGCCTTCGTAGCCTCTTCCTCGGAGTCGAAAACGCGGGCCGGGCCGCGATGCACCATCATCTCCGGGGCTACCGCCGCTTTCTTGACCACGGCACCTTCCGGCGCCAAGTTGCCGAAAAGCAGGACAAGACCTCCGGTGGCCGAATGGGCGTTTTTCACGGAGCGGATAACCTCTTTGTCCAGCGTCTTCACGCCAGCGATATTTTCCCCTACCGTTTTGCCCGTCACGGTCTTCGATTTCAGTTTCAGCAGCCCCTTCAACTCACCCATCACCGCCGGTATACCCCCCGCCCTGTCCAGCTCCTCGATATGGTGAGGGCCGGACGGCCTCAGCTTGCAGAGATAGGGAGTACGCTGGCTTATCTCGTTTATCGTGGCCAGTTTAAAGTCCATACCGGCCTCACTGGCGATAGCCATGAGATGCAGGACCGAATTACTGCTGCCTCCCAGGGCCATATCGACGGTGAAAGCATTGTAGATGGCGTCACTATTAATAATACTACGCGGACGGATATCCCCGGCCAGGAGCTTCATCACCTGCTCGCCGGCCTTTCTGGCCAGACCACGTCGCCGGGCATCCACCGCCGGAATCGTGCCGTTCCCCGGCAGACCCATACCCAGGACCTCGGTCAGGCAGTTCATGGTATTGGCGGTAAACATGCCGGCGCAGCTACCACAGCCGGGACAGGCGGCCTGCTCCAGCTTTTCCAGCTCTTCTTCGGTCATTTTGCCGGCGGTCACGGCTCCCACACCTTCAAATATCGTATTTACGTCAATCTTCTTACCGTCCAGGTACCCCGCCAGCATCGGGCCGCCGCTGACAAAGATGGCCGGCAGGTCCAACCTGACCGCCGCCATCAGCATACCGGGGATAATCTTGTCACAGTTGGGTATAAAGACCAGGGCATCGAAGGCATGGGCTTCCGCCATGATTTCCACGGAGTCGGCAATTAGCTCCCGACTGGGCAGGCTGTACTTCATGCCGGCGTGGTTCATGGCGATGCCGTCGCACACAGCCACGGTATTGAACTCGAAGGGAACACCTCCACCCTCGCGCACACCCTCCTTAACAGCTTCGGCGATACCGCGCAGGTGGATATGCCCGGGCACGACCTCGGTAAAGCTGTTGACGATGCCGATGAACGGCTTGTCTATCTCTTCACGCGTGCAGCCCAGAGCGTACAGCAGCGACCGGTGCGGCGCCCTCTCTAAACCCTTTTTGATAGCGTCACTTTTCACTTTTCTACCTCTTAAAAAGCTCTACTAAAAAAATAACCGTCTCTAAAGACGGACTGGGAAAAACTTTAGCTTAAAGCCCGTATCTAAAGATAACACGAGCGTGTGTTTATTGTCAAGCTGAGAGATTAAAAAGGTATTGTATCTGTTTAAATTGCCCAGCCATTGACTAATCAATAGCACTACATTAATTTTATCTTATTTGTAAGGATAAAACAATAAGAATAATTAAATCTCAGCGAAGTGACCTTGTGGGTTGTCAAATAAGCAACTGGTGAAGGTTATGCACCCTTATTTGCAGAGTTTTCTGAAACTACTCTCCAAATTAAAACACACAATAAAGTTATACGAACTAAAACCTTATTATTATTTCAAATCCTCTGCCCATTTTTAAACTCCTTATAGATTCTCTCAAAAGGTTTCCATACATAATTATCCTATATATCCTCTTTGGTTACCATTTTGTTGCAATGCTTGACATGTTGTGGTATTATATATTTTGAAAGATATTTTTAAGGAGAGAATAAAAAATGAATAGCAGTAGTGATATAGACTTTATCATTCAAGTGCGTGAACGAGCGCAAAATAAAGTGGAAGAGATAAACAAACTTCTACATGACCAAAGGCGTATAGAGATGCTTATAGAGCGTGCGAAGAAGTACCTTAACCAACTGAATGCTTTTCTTGAAGCTGAAGGACAAAGACCAGCACTGCTAAAGGAATCGCCAAATGTGAGTCCAGTTGGAAAACCAGGCAACAGGGCAAAAGACTTTCCTATACGTAAAGTAGAATGGGAAGGCATGTCACTGTTTGAGGCAGTGAAGGCTATTTTGGAAGCATCCCCAAATGAAATTCAACATGCAGATGTGATAGCCCATAAGGTCTATGAAATTCAGAATCCAAAAGACCTACGTAGAGTGAAACAGAGTTTAGTTTCTACTTTGCGTAATGGGATAAAGAGAGGTTTGTGGGAAGGTATGAAGCGTAATAAATATAAGGCAAAAACACCAGTAGCACAAGAAAGGCTGATTCAAGTTTAATTTGCCAAAGTTGGATGGGTGAGACAACCCACTTTGAATACACCTGGGGGCTGGAAGGTCTCAGCTTCACCGGCTACCCTTCCAGCCCCGGAAAGGAGGACTGCTTGGTTAGCAATCCAAGTACATTATTATAGCATAGCCCCCCAACAGGGGGCAATCATTGGTTGTGGTGAATAGTACTAAGGTACTATTCACCACCCCGCCCCCATCGTCCCCTTCGTTATGAAGCCGGCTTTGCAGGCTGCCACTGCCATGCCTTTCCCTTCCGTATCACATGGCCCAGACCCGGGAAGGGAAAGTGAAAGGCGATTACCAGAGCCTTTTCGGCGGCGGCTCTGTCCAAAAGCTTGCGCCTAGTCATGCCGACCGACTCAGGGACAATGTCAAATATAGAACACCATTCCGGATGTTCCAGATGGATGGGATGGAGAACGACATCGGAGATGCACAGCAGTTGCTCACTCTTCGATGAAATAGCTAACGCCATAAGCCCCGGCGTATGGCCGGGCGCGGCGACGGCAGATATACCCGGGACGATTTCAGCTTCATGGTCAATCAGGTCCAACCGACCCTGTACCGGCGGGAGGTTCTGACGCGCGCATCTCAGGAGGATTTCCCGACTGTGCCCTTCCAGTTTCCGTTCCGCCTTCCCTGAGGTCCAGAAATCCCACTCGTCCCCCCACAAAACATAGCGGGCATCAGGAAAGGCCGGCTTTCCATCTTTATCAGTGTTGCCGCCGAGATGGTCCGGGTGCCCGTGCGTGATGATGACCGTATCAATGTCTTCAGGCGTAATCCGCTCAGCCTGCAGGTTTTTAAGGAGTCTGCCGGTGGTCGGAGCAAGGTCACCCGCCCCCGTATCCACCAGTATCAGGTGCTTACCTGTATCGACGACCAGACAGATATAGGGGCTCGTCCATGCCGCCCATGGCGCTGGCAGGTTATGCTGGCGCAGTGCCGGCTCAAGAGATTCGACCGGCGCATTGGAGAAAAGGAGTGTAGCTGGCGGCGGGAAATCGGGTGGCGCGTAGGTATGGGTGCCGTCGCTGACGGCGATACATTTAAAATTCCCCACCTTAAAGCGATAACTTTCAGTATCCATAGTCACCTCCTGCTTCGGCTATACCTTCTCCCCTCCCTCTGGATTCCAGCCTTCGCTGGAATGACAATATGGAAAGTCTGGATTCCCGCTGGAGTTTACCCCGTACGCTGACCTGCTCGCCGTCTCTCCGTGACTATGGCAGGCGGGACAAGTTCTTTGGCAGGCGAGTACGGGGCGAGAATGACAAAAATAACAACCTCAATCTCAGCGACATTGCTTTTCTTCGATTTCCTTTATCTTATTTATCCGGGCGATGTGCCGACCGCCCTCGAACTCGGTGCTGAGAAAATCCTCAACGATAACCTTTGCCTGCGCCTTACCTACTTCCGCCGCCAGACAACAAATTTGGGCGTCGTTATGAAGCCGGGCGTGGTGAGCGGTAAAGACATTGTAGCACTGGGCGGCCCTTATCCCTCTCACTTTATTGGCGGTGATGCACATGCCGATGCCGGTGCCGCATATCAGGATGCCCCTATCGAACTCGCCCCTGACGATAGCCTCGGCCACCTGCACGGCGATATCGGGATAATCAACCGCATCCTCGGAATAGCACCCGAAGTCATGATAACTGTGCCCCGCTTCGGTGATGATTTTGATGACAAGCTCCTTGAGAGCACAACCCCTGTGGTCATTACCGATAGCAATACGCACGGAAACAACCTCCTATATAAAGTTAACGCCATTCAGTCGAAGTTATGAAACATTTTTAATACGTCACGGATTTCCAGCCAGCTGATACGCCCCTGGCGGATAAGCTGGGGCGGACTGGCAGCCAAATCGACAATCGTGGATAGCTCACGCATCTTGAGCGGCCCCTGGTCCAGTATCAGAGCTACCTCATTGATGCTCTCTCCTAGCTGCGTTACGACCTCCTCGACAGAGTAAGTACCCGGTCGTCCGCTGATATTAGCGCTGGTCGTGGTCAGGGGATGGCCCGTCATTTCCACCAGGCGCAGTATAACCCGGTTATCCGGTATGCGTATGCCGACGGTATCAAGTCCGGCTACCAGCATTGACGGAATTGTCTCCTTTTTCTTCAGCACCAGGGTCAGCGCCCCGGGCAGATAATGTACGGCAAGATACCGGGCGGCTTCGCTCATACAGGCATACTTCTCCGCCTCAGCGATGGAGCTGACGGCGACATGGATAGGGTTGGAATAGGCGCGGCCCTTCAGGTGAAAGACCCTGGTTATAGCGCGTGTATCCAGGGCATTGGCCGAGAAAGCATAACCGGTATCGGTAGGACAGACCACCACCTCACCCCTGTTGAGCAGCCGTACGGCGCGTTCAAGTATTCTGGCATCGGGACTGGCGGCATCTATCTTTTCTATCTTCGTCTTCATATTATCCCCCAAGCGGAGCATTGGGAAACACGTTAAGACGTAAATCAGAAATTTCCCCCAGCATCATTCTAGCGTATCCGGCGGCGGCAATCATAGCGGCGTTATCGGTACAAAGGGAAAGTTTGGGGAAAAAAACATCAATTCCTTTCTTCCGGCATGTTTCCTGAAATACCTGACGGAGTCGACTATTAGCGGAAACACCGCCGGTAACACTTACCACCGATACTCCCCGTTCATCGGCGGCGCGCATGGTCTTGGCGACAAGCACATCGACGACGGCCTCCTGAAAGCTGGCGGCGATATCAGCCAGAGGTAATGCATCGTTGCGGGCAACGCTATCTTTGAACTTGTTGATAACCGAAGTTTTCAGTCCGCTGAAACTGAAATCAAGCGTCTTACTTCTTATCATCGGCCTGGGAAAATTAAAAGCTTTACTATCTCCCTGTCGGGACAGTTTATCAATTACCGGCCCGCCGGGAAAGTCAAGGCCGAGGAACTTGGCAATTTTATCGAAGGACTCACCGGCGGCATCATCCAGAGTAGTACCCAGCAGCTCGTAGCGGCACGAATCCCGAACGTAAAGCAGCATGTTATGCCCCCCGGAGACAGTCAGGCAGACGTGGGGAAAAGGCAGGTCGGGGTGGCTGAGCCGGTTGGCGAAGATATGCCCTTCGATGTGGTGCACGCCGATAAGAGGTAAATGCCGGGCGTAGCTTATCGACTTCGCCGCCGCTACACCGACCATCAGGCAGCCGATGAGTCCCTGCCTGGAAGTAACCGCGACGGCTTCAATATCATCCATAGTTTTACCGGCAACATCAAGGGCTTCCTTAATGACGTAGCCTATTAACTCTGTGTGTCTCCTGGCGGCAATCTCCGGCACCACGCCGCCGTATTTTTTCAGCAAATCGAGCTGCGTGGCGATGATGCTGGATAAAATCATCTCACCATCGACCACCAGCGCCGCGGCCGTCTCGTCACATGATGTCTCAATACCTAAAACAAGCATTGATAAAGCCTATTCCGTCACTTTCTCACTACCCGAATGAGATTGTTTAATATTGTCATGCCGATTGAATCGGCATTCAGACCCCATTTTCCCCACCACTGGATTCCAGCTTTCGCGGGAATGACACAAAAATATTATTAATCACTACCCGAATATCTATTTACAAAAGCCTTAGCCGTTGATTCTTTTAAATAGAGCGGAGTCAGGGAAAGGGCTTCATCGCTCTGGCCGCGCTCAAGACGACCCGCCGAAAGGCGGGCTACTGCGGCGCCGCCCGGCATAGCTTCCACTGCCCTGACCTTTGTTTTTAATGAGCTATCTTCCTTAATTATCATCTGGCGATATACCTCTGCCCCGCTTCCGACCAAAACAGTGGGTCCCCTTAACATCCCTGATAATTCTCTAACAGTGCCGGCAAAGTACGCTCCATCCTGAATAACCATACCATCTCTGACGCGATAGCAGGCAGCATAGACAGCATCCCTGGTCCCGGCACTGATGACGGCACAAATCAACGGAGATTCATCGCGGGCAGCATACGCCAGAGCTGCCAGAGTGGGCACGCCGGCTACCGGCTTTCCCGTGCTGAAAGCCAGCATCTTACCTACCGTCACCCCCACCCTTATGCCCGTCCAAGAGCCCGGCCCCAAACCCACCCCGATTCCCTGCACATCTTCGAGGCCCAATCCGGCGCTCCTTAGAGTAGAATCAATATTATCGACAATCTGCTCAAGGGAGTCAGTTTTCGCGGGAAAGGCGGAGTCCGCCAGAGTACGGACGCCATCAGTTAAACCCACAGCATTGACGTAACCCGATGTATCTATGCCCAGCACTATCATGGTAAACCCAACTCCTTAAACAGACCGCCGAACCTGCCGCCGGAGGTAGAAAACGCTATCCGCCGTTTCCTGGCCGATAATATCTGAAACTCAATTTTTAAAAGGTCGGCAGGGAGCAAGGAAAGAATTTTTTCCGCCCACTCGATAATTATCACCCCGGACTCGGCGCGGTAGAGATAGTCCATAATGCCTATCTCGAAGCCATCATCGATACTGCCGAGCCGATACAGGTCCATGTGAAAAACAGGCAGGCGACCGCGATATTCGTTCACCATGACAAAGGTAGGGCTGTTGACTTGCCGCAGAGGCACGCCCAGTCCGGCGCAGATGCCACGCGTAAGCAGAGTCTTGCCGCAGCCCAGTTCACCGATTAAAGCGATAACGCTGCCAGCTTCGAGGAGTAAACCCATCCCCTTGCCGAGAGCCGAAGTGGCGGCGGGGCTATTGCTGAGAAATATATAGCTGTTCTTGTTTAAGATTGTTTTTAGACTCCCTATGTCATTTTGAGGCCCCGATTCCATCGGGACGAAGCAATAACAAGGTAATTATCAAACTACCTCTTTATGTCCACTTGACGATAGTATAACATAATGGTAATCTGTGTTCTATAAATATGATTAACGAAAATATCAGTCCAAACCCGGATGAAAGCCGTCGGATAGCCACCACTGACGACATCGAGGTATCAACGTACCTGGAAATCGCCAAGGAAATCGGCGGCGAACAGTCGGCGGTAACCGAAGAAGCCGTCTCCGGCGCCGAACGCGAGGCTATCATCGTCCTGGACTTCGGCTCCCAGTACAACATGCTGATTGCCCGGCGTGTCCGTGAGGCCCAGGTCTACTGCGAGCTATTACCTCATGACACGCCCTGGAAAAAGATAGCTCCACTCAACCCCAAGGGGTTCATCCTCTCGGGCGGACCAGCTAGCGTCTACGAGCCGGATGCCCCCCTTGCCCCGGCCTACGTTTACGAAAGCCACCTGCCGGTTCTGGGTATATGCTATGGAATGCAGGTCATCACCAAGCAGCTCGGCGGGCAGGTCAAGCCAGGCACCAAGCGCGAATACGGACACGCTGTCCTGCACCTGAGCCAGGTCGACTCCCCCTTGTTCGCCGGCCTGCCCGAATCAACACCGGTGTGGATGAGCCACGGCGATAAAATCGAGGAAATGCCGCCGGACTTTCACACCCTCG
>CAYQZZ010000062.1:0-6485 GCA_964422155.1 uncultured Dehalococcoidaceae bacterium
CGCAGCGATGAGTATAGCTCAATCCTGCCGGATGGAGTTTGAAATCCCGGTTTTCTGTCTGAGCGCAATAGCCCCTTCTCGAACCGGTGATACGGGGCGCTCGGGTGACCTTCTGGGGGAAAGGCCCAGCCTTTCCTCTGCAGCTCCTTAAAAGTCATACCGGAAGGTTTTATAATCTCATCATAGAGTTCATAAATGTTTTTCCATCGGAAATCCGGGTCAAATCTCCTGGCCAGCTCGAAGTTGATTTCCACGTCGGGCTTGCA
The DNA here is from genome assembly GCA_964422155.1 of uncultured Dehalococcoidaceae bacterium. Classification (GTDB taxonomy): domain Bacteria; phylum Chloroflexota; class Dehalococcoidia; order Dehalococcoidales; family RBG-16-60-22; genus JBGPRB01. The sequence goes on from CAYQZZ010000062.1 coordinate 267, forward strand.
TTCCGGCACCGATATCGCCTTATTGATGCTCTGAAGCGGTACCCACCAGCTCCTGATGCCGTCTTTTTCCAGAAAACTGGCCGACGGCAGAACCACGTCTGCCAGCTGGGTCGTGGGAGTCATGAAAAGGTCGACGGCCACCACAAAGTCAAGCTTCTTAATGGCCTCAACCCATTTCCGGGGGTCAAGACCTATGCCGGCCACCGGGTTACACGTCTGCAGCCACATGCCTTTGATGGGGTAGGGTTTCCCGGTGAAGATTTGCTCCAGCACCAGGTCTGTCTGAGCCCGCCAGATAAATCTATTCAGAGGCCCGTACCGGTCAGCGCCAATCCTCTTCTTATCCGCCTCTTGGGATTTTAACTTGATGACCCCTTTGGCCCCGGGCAAGGCGTAGGCCACGGCATCAAAAGCAAAGCGGGAAATCACGTTCCCACCAGGCACATCCAGGTTCCCGGTTAGACACCACAGGTTGGCAATGGCCTGGACGGTGGGCGTGATGGCCGGTGTCATGTCAATGGGCACGCCCCAGTGTATGGACGCGGGCTTGCTTCTGGCGTATAACCGCGCTGCCTCCACAATATCTGCCTCGGGAACCCAGGTGATTTCAGACACCCGTGCCACTGGATACTGCGCCACCTGCTGGCAGAACACGGACCAGACCGTTTTAACGGTTACTTTTGCTCCATTAGAAAGGCCGACTTCATACTCTCCCTCCAAGGCAGGCTTTACATTGGTTAGCTGGTAGTCTAATCTTGTGGTGTCCCAGACCACCGGCACCCCTCTCGCGGTGTCCCACACCACGAAATTGCCGGCCGAACCGCTGTCCGCCAGGTCGCTCTCCCGAAGCAGTTTTCCCGTGTCGCTTCTAACCAGATGCGTCGCATTCGTCCACTTCTCCACAAATCCCTTATCATACAGACCTTCACTGATAATTACGTTAAGGAAACCCATGGCCAGAGCCCCATCTGTTCCCGGCCGGAGTCTAAGCCACTTCCTGGCTCTTGACGCAAACCACGACAGCCTGGGGTCAATGGCGATAATCTCGGTGCCCTTTTTCATGAGGTCAATAATCCAGTGCCCGAAGACGTTGTCCGGGCATGAGGCCGGTATATTGTAGCCCCAGACTATGATGCACTTTGGAATCTTGTATCTCGGGTCATCGTAGCGCTTCGGAAACCATTGCGCTGCGTCGAGCACACAGTAATCTCCCTGGATAGTATCAACGGCGGCGATTCTGGGGCTGTAGCAGGCAATGCCACTCAGGGCAAACATGACATTCGGGCTACCGTAGGCATAGGCCAGCATACATATCCAGGGGCCGATGTCTCTGCCGGTGCCCATGGAGAAGATAACGCTCTCTGGTCCAAATTCCTCCCGGATTTCGCCCAGTTTGCTCTCAATCAGGTCAAAGGCCTCATCCCAGGAAATCTCCTGCCACTTCCCCTCCCCGCGCTCTCCCGCTCTCTTCAAGGGGCGGGTTAACCGGTCGGGGTGATAAACATATTGGGTCATGGCCAGACACCGGGCACAGAGACGTCCCTGATTCCAGGGATGCTCCGGGTCACCCTCAATCTTAACCAGTCTGCCACCCTCGATATGTGCCAGCACCCCGCAGCCACCGTGACAGCCAGGCCCCGCCGACCACGTAGTGGTACGTACGATTCTGCGTTTCTCTCGTTTCACGGCCCGGATTCCCTCTTGCTTCATAAATCTTAGTAGTGCGAAATATGCATCCCGCAGTTTACCGCCAGCGTATGACCGGTTATGGCACTTGATTCATCTGAAGCCAGGAAAACAGCCGCCGCCGCAACCTCTGATGGCTCAATAAGCCTCTTGAGGGAGAAGTCTTTGATTAACCTGGCCAGTATTTCCTCGCGGTCAACGCCGAGTGCCTCAGCTTTGGCTCTGGCCGCGTTAAGGATACGGTCGCCCCTGACTGCCGCGGGACTGATACAGTTCACGCGGATATTGTGCTCTCCTACCTCAATGGCCAGGGTCTCGGTAAAGGCAATAACACCCATCTTGGAGACACAGTATGGGCTTCTCATCGGGAAACCAGACATCCCTCCTACCGAACTTATATTGATGATATTGCCGCTCTTTCGCGGAATCATGTCTTTCAGTACTTCTCTGGAACAGAGCATCATTCCCGCCAGGTTTACCGCCAGTACTGCGTTCCATTTGTCCAGTTCCATATCGACTATCTTGGCGGTGGGACCAGCGATGCCGGCATTATTGACCAGGATATCTATCCTTCCGTATTCGGCCAGAGTCTGTGCCACCATTCGCCTGACTTGTCCTTCATCGCTGATATCTGTCGGTATGGCCCTGGCCCTTCCTCCTCTTGAATTGATAGTGTCGGCTACTTCCTTGAGCCTGGACGCAGTGCGCGCCACGATGACCACAATCGCACCCTCGGCGTTAAAAGCCCGGGTAATCGCCAGTCCGATACCTGAGCCACCTCCCGTAATCACGGCCACCCTATCTTTTAGTCTCACGGGTGCTAACCTCCATACCTAGTTTTTGCATTCTAATGCAAAGGCTACCTGTTTGCAATACGAATTCAGACTTTTACTCTTCAGTTTTAACTTGATTACACTGTCTAATAGAGTGTATAGTGCTGCTAGTAAGCGCGGAAAACTTTTATTCTTCATAGGTAAATAGTCGTGAATTTCAAGGGATATCGCCGGCGAAATGGTTCTGTGGGCGTGCGCAACCATGTGCTGATTTTCCCGACCACAATCTGCGCCTCAGCCGTGGCCGAGATGGTCAGCCGAAAAGTACCTGGGACGGTAGCTGTGGTTCATCGTCACGGGTGTGGCCACCTTGGTGATGAAGAGAAGCTCATGGTTCGGACCATGGCCGGTTTCTGCGCCAACCCCAATGTCGGCGGGGTGCTGCTTATCGGCCTGGGCTGTGAACAACTTACCCCTGAGCTAATCGCTGCCGAACTGATAAAAGCGGGGCAGAGGTTTGAAATACTCAGTATACAGGAAGCTGGCGGCACCACCAACAGCGTAGCCAGAGGCACACAATTGGCCAAGCGGCTTAGGGAAGAGTCGGCCACGGCAAAGCGAGAACCGGTTCCTGTTTCCGAATTGATAGTGGGCACCAAATGCGGTGGTTCCGACACTATCTCCGGAGTTACGGCTAATCCGTCACTGGGCGTTGCCTCTGATTTAGTAATCGCTGAAGGTGGGACCGTAATTCTTTCGGAAACACCAGAAATGATAGGCGCGGAACAGGTTCTCACCAGACGGGCGGTAAAGGCACAAATCGGAAGTCGTGTTCGGGCAAGAATATCGGCAGCTTATGACAATATAAAATCAATGGGCGTTGATGTTCGGGGAGCTGAACCTTCACCCGGCAACATAGCGGGCGGGCTCACCACTCTGGAAGAAAAATCACTGGGGGCCATACTTAAGGGTGGCACCACACCGGTGATTCAGGTAATTGATTTCGCTCAAAAACCAGAACAGAAGGGTTTGATAATAATGGACGGGCCGGCTCATGATGTGGTATGCAACAGCGGCATGTTGGCCGCGGGAGCTCAAATTATTGTGTTTACTACCGGAAGGGGGACCCCGATTGGCTCGCCTATTGCTCCGGTAATCAAGGTCTCATCCAACAGTACACTCTATGAAAAGATGAAGGACAACATCGATATCAACGCCGGAACCGTAATCGAAGGCACGGAATCAATTCAAGGTATCGGTGACCGCATATTCAGAGAGATTGTTGAGGTCGCCTCAGGCAAGTTAACCAGGGCTGAGGTTCTGGGCCATGGTGAGTTCGCTATACCCTCCATTATTCCTACCGTATGAGTGCTGAGCCAGCCTTTCTTTAAGATAATTACCCGTCATCTCGCAAGCGCAAAACAGGCTCAAAAAATAACTGGCGATGGTGGAACTAAGGACTTCTGGGTAATCGGTATTTTTTACTGAATTCACTCGCCGACATTTTACCATCGAATAGGGCGGCAACATCTTTCGCAATTCCCAGTGCCTTCTCAACTGACATGCGCTGCCACTCTTCTTCTGGTATCGCGGCTTCCAAGTAGTGGTGGAAAATATGCCCTGCATCCCAAACCGTATCCATCATCTTCTCTCCTTCTTATTTCCTTCCTGACTGAGCCGTTGGGAGAGGAGGTCTATGGCTTTCCTTAGTTCTCGCTGGTCTGCCTGGCTCTGCTCCAGGAGCTTTTTTATGGCATCGGCTGTGGCCAACTCACCGTCCAGAGCACGGGGTCGGCTGGTGAGAAACTTTATGGGCTGGTCCTCGTCCATATTCAGGTTCAGTGAGAGCACATCAAAGCGGTTGTAATGCCCGATGATATCGTGCCACTGCTTTTGGATTATCTCCTGCTCGATGTCAATGTCGGCATATATTATGCCCTCTTCGCCCTCGAGGCTGTTCAAAACTTCACCGTTCGGTCCGTAAATGGCGCTGTAAGCGTTAGAACTGGTCAGGAACTGGCGCTTCTCCTCCGTGTCGCCGAGCATCTCTATCATTTCCTGGCTAATGGTGCTGGTTGATACCAGGGTGAAGACCTTGCCTTCACAGGAATGGGCACCTGCCCTGAGGTGTATCCAGGTGTTCTGCCCCAGTTTAGCGGCAAGGCCCAGGGCCGGGTAGTTAGCTATGTGCACCTGCTCACCCTGCGCCAGCAAGGCATACCTGGCCAGGGTATTGCTGTTCTCGCCACAGGCCAGGGTGCCCAATCTGCCGATATCGGTCTCCCACACCCTCATACCGGCGCCATCACCCCGGGACCAGACCATCTTCTCGGGGAAGGTGGGCACCAGCTTGCGGTGCTTCCCCAGGATACTCCCCTGCCGGTCGATTACGAGGTTGGTGTTCCACATGGTTCCCATATTGAGCGGCACCTTCTCATTTACCCCGATGACCACATAGATATCAGCGGCCTTGGCCGCCCGGCAGAGCTCATCGGTGGCGGGGCTGGGTATCTCTACCGCTTCCTTGAAGAGTCGGCTGAAGAATTCGTTGTGTTTCAGTGGTGAATCCAGCAGAATCCAGTAGGGATATCCGGGCACAAAGACCTCGGGGAAAGCCACCAGCTTGGCCCCGTTGCGACTGGCCTCTTGTATTAGCTGACAGGCCTTGTCCACGGTGGCTTCCCGGTTGAGAAAAACAGGCGCTGTCTGTACCGCCGCCGCTTTGAATTTCGGGTATTGGTCTCCCATGTCGCCCTCCTGACTCTCACTATACGGATATTTAGTCAACACCCACGCTTACTATCTCAGAGATTAGTTCCAGATATTATGACTAAATAATTCGATTAGGTCTTTTTAGAAAGCAACCTTTCAATAGTCTCCCTTATTATATAGGTGAAATACGCTGACCAGGCAATAATTAAAAGAGTAGAACCAATAATAAATATCACTATGGCTGCTTTGATTAATTCAGACCACGGTCCAGCGGGTACCAGTCCAGTCAGCCATATTGCCGAAAATATGGCGAGAGCTGTCAGAATAGCGGTAATGAGAACCGGAATAATAATGCGCAGAGATTTCATTTTGTTTTACCTCCCAGAAACGTCCTGCTATTCCATCTATTAAAATGCATACAATATAGCATATCGGTTATTTCTTTGTATAGTTTGTTATACGATAAGGCTGGATACCTTATTTCAGGATATCCAGCCTTAAAAGTTCAGGTGAATCTCGTTAGGCTTCAGTTCTTCAACCTCCCTACCTTATTTGTGCCAGCGCTTCTTTGCGTGCTTTGGCTCGTCTTTTTTCTCTGGCCCGGCTCTCCTTCCACACGGTTAAAATTCCGCTGATGTTGATAAACCACACAAATGCCGCCGGGAAGAGAAGAATTGGTATGGCTATGGCTAGTGCGATTATCAATTCTAACTGCATCGTTTTTCACCTCCTTTTTCTGCATTTAGGGCTATTCTGATAATAAGTACTATTGCTACTTCGCCTCGACTTCCTTGACTCCCTTCTCATGAGCAACTTTCTTTGCTCTGGCTTCTTTAACGGCGGCATAAACGCCACCCAGGTTCAGATACCAGACGAAAGCGGCCGGGAAGAGAATGACTGGCACCACAATTATTAGAGCTACTACTAACTGCCATTCCATCTTAGTTACCTCCTTCTTTTATTTACATTACTAGCTTACCAACTTGCCGTTAAAACTCGCTTCCGCCGTGATACTTATTTTTGAACTCGAAAATACCTAAACTATATG
>CAYQZZ010000062.1:6585-12003 GCA_964422155.1 uncultured Dehalococcoidaceae bacterium
TAGAACTCAAAGTGAAAGCCGCTAGCTCTGGAGAAGGTCAATAGGTATTTGAAGCTAAAAACAAATGGCAGCGGGTGGATTTGAACCGGCGTAACGTTAATTTACTTCGCCAGAATCACATGATTAACACAAGAGGCACAACAAGCGCTATTAGCCCGGTAAAGACTACTACGAAAAGGAAGAGGTTATACCTTAAGGCGTAATTACTTAAAAGAGATGCGTCGTAATAACCTTCCACGCCCTGGTCTTTGTACATCTTCAGCAAACCATTTATTAGCTTAATTCTGGTTTGTTTCCCTTTCAATAATCCTACTTCTACGACAAAATTGACTACGATCACGAGACAAATAAAAGTAAAGAACACAACCCAAGTAGTAGTGTTTTTATCTGAACCCTGAGCCACTGCTGAATTTACACCCAGAGCCAGAAGGTTCAGAAGAATCGCCGTGAGGATGAAAATCGTATCGGTACGAGTGTTTTGTTGCAGTTCCGTGATGATATGTTCATGAACACGCCCAAGCATATTTCCCTCTATTTCGTCATTAACTCAGACTATTTTTAAAGCATTACTAATGATAATAGACCTACAGCCTATTGAAGTCAACCACTGTGGAAGTTAAACTGACAGTGTATCTCCTGTGAGGTGTCTCAAACATAAAACTGGCAGCGGGTGGATTTGAATTCGTTTTTTCATACAGAGATTTAATTAACAACAAAAGCCCTCGATTAGAGATAGAGAATTGTCTAAGAAAACGTTATCCTAATGTTAAGTTTAAAAGGAGGTCAAGAAAATATGTCAACATCAAAGCGCGCCGGTAAAGCTCAAACTGTATTAGGCTGGATTGAAGGTGAAGACCTCGGGATTACACTTCCTCATGAGCACCTGCTTTGTGATGCCAGATTTAACTTTTCGGAGCCAGCCAAAGCTAGCGAAAAGGCTCTGGCCTATAAACCAGTCAGCATGGAAATCCTCAGTTGGCTCCGATACCACCCTTCTGAAAACTTAGAGAATTGCCAGGCATTTGACGAAAAAGAAGCTATAGATGAGGCTAGGCTCTTTAAAAAAGCCGGAGGAAGCACCATCGTCGATGCTTCCAGCATTGGTCTTGGTCGCAATCCCGAGGCGTTAGCGCGCATTTCCCAGGCTACAGGTCTTAATGTAATTATGGGGTCGGGCTATATGGTTCATCGTTGCCACCCGCCAAATATGTCCGCCAAGACTGAGGGTGAGATTACTGAAGAAATTGTGCGGGATATTAATATTGGAGCAGACAATACGGGAATACGTGCTGGAATTATAGGAGAAATTGGTGCCTCATGGCCTCTGCATGATAACGAAAGGAAGTCACTTCGAGCATCTGCTCACGCTCAGAGAATTACCGGGGCACCACTGAACATACACCCTGGCCGCATAAATAACCAATCGGTATTGGAAATAATTGAAATACTAAGAGACGCCGGGGCTGACCTATCACGTACCGTTATGAGCCACGTGGAACTACGAATCCGCGACCATGACGTGCGTTGTCAAGTAGCCAAAGCGGGCTGCTATATCGAATACGATTGTTTTGGGTGGGAAGGCCATGTTCCCTTGTCTCTTTACCGGGATACTGATCTTAACCTTCCCAACGACATACAGCGTATTCATGAAATCATGCAGCTCATTGAAGAGGGGTACCTTGATCGAATTCTAATATCTCAAGATATCTGGCCAAAGTCCTGGCGAACCCTTTATGGTGGCTGGGGATTTGCTCACATTTCTAATTACGTAACACCTGCGATGTTGAGAGAAGGTATGAGCCAAGAACAGATAAATACGATTATGATCGAAAATCCAAAACGGTTACTCTGCTTCGTTTGAGAACTATACCTTTCAAGCCTATGTAAGCCAAGTTACTCCCCATAGGGGCTCACAGAAGCGGTCAGGGTACAGACTTGATGAAGGTGGCGGTGACGTTCTTGCTGGCATTCATCATGATAGTGATTGGGGTAACATTGCCGGAGGCATCGCTGCTCCACTGGTCGAAAACATAGCCTGTAGCCGGGATAGCGGTAAGAGTAACGTCGCTGCCCTCATCGTAAGTGCCGCTGCTGGGAGAGATGGAACCGCCTTCTGCGGGACTCACCGAAGTCGTCAGGGTATAAACTTTGATGAAATTGGCAGTGACGCTCTTGTCGGTATTCATCGCGATGGTGACCGGGGTAACTGTATCTGAGACATCACCGCTCCAGCGGTCGAAACGATAGCCCGAAGCCGGGCTGGCGGTAAGGATAACGCTGCTGCCCTCATCGTAAGTGCCGCTAACCGGAGAGACGGCTCCTCCATCTGTTGGGTTTGTTGCCGTTGCGAGGGTGTAAACCTTGATAAAGGTAGCACCGATGCTCTTGTTGGTGTTCATCGTGACGGTAACAGAAGTTATTTTATCGGAGACGTCACCGCTCCAGCGGTCGAAACGATAGCCCGAAGCCGGGCTGGCCGTGAGTACGGTGATTGCATCTTTGGTGTACCTGTCGTCCGTCCCGGGGGCGGGATTCACAGACACCGAACCTCCAGTGAAGTTCGTGCTTGAACCCACCACCGCCTGGTTATTAACGGTCAATAAGAAACGCGGCTCGAAGGTCACCGCGACATGTTTATCGCTGCTTATCGTTATCGTGGCGGGATTGGATGTATCTTTGCCGGTGCCGGTCCAGTTTTTCCAGCCGTAACCCGGCTCCGGACTGGCGGTAAGCGTGACTTTGGTGCCATAAGCGTATTTACCGTCGTCCCCGGGAGCAGGGTTCACAGTCACCGAGCCTTCCGTAAAGCTTACAACCGGGCTGATAACCAGCTGGTTGCTTACCATGAGCCAAAAGCGCGGCTCGAAGTTAACTGTTACATTCTTGTTGCTGCCGCTCATGGTTACCTTGGTCGGATTGGATGTGTCCTTGCTAGTGCCTGACCAGCCTTTCCAATCGTAGCCGGAATCCGATTGGGCGGTGAGTATAACTTCGGTGCCGCTGGTATATTTACCGTCGCCATCGGGAGCGGGGTTGACTGAAACCGAGCCTTCGGTAAAGCTCACGAAGGAGCCGATAACCAGTTGATTGTTGATAATCAGCGAGAAACGCGGTTCGAAGTTCACCTTTATCTGTTTATCCTTACTCATAGTTAACATGGTAGGGTTGGCTGTGTCGTCACCGGTGCCTGACCAGCCTTTCCAGTCGAAGCCTGAGCTTGGATTAGCGGTGAGGGTAACTACAGTGTTCTTGATATATAAGCCGTTGCTCTGAGGCGCAGGATTCACCGATACCGACCCTGCGTTTAAGTTGACGCTGGTGCTTGTCACTTTCTGCCCGTTAATGGTAAGAGTTATTGCTGGTGCCCTGGTAACAAAGAAGCCTATCGCGGCGAAAACGACCACCAGCAGGATGATAAGCAGCCACCATTTCTTGTGCAGGAAATAGAGCCGCAGCAGGGTATACATTGCGCTTAAAGAAATCAGCGTTACGATACCCAGTACAACATCGCGCAACTGGAAAAAAATATAGGAAACGAGACCCACGATTAAAGGAATCCAGAAATATGTTATTGCCTCTTGCAGAAACTTCTTCATTCTATCTTCCAAAACCTCAGGATGCTATACCGGTATGCTCCTCAATAATCATGAATAATACTCTGTGGCCTGTGCACATAACTAAGGGTAGCTGATATCTATTATAATACTGCAACAGGGTTGAGTCTAATCAGTAGAATTAGCCAGTGTTTACTGAGAGTAGGAGACCAAGATAGCAAAGAGGAAACTGAGGCAAGGAGGCGAGCAGACAGCCTGAATTGACAAAAATCAGGGGAAGGTCGTATCATTTTGGCGTCATCGATTTAGTTAAAGCGACGGAAGCATTACAGCACTAATACTAATTTAGGGGGTAATAGTAGAGTGATGAAAAGGCGAGACGAGCTCCTTCAGGGTCCCAAGGAGAAAGCAATTGAAGCGCTTAATCAGAATAAAAAGGCGCAAACCTTAAAGTATATCCATGAATTATATGAGGAATTCCGACCTATCCATGATAGATACGTGGAGAGCATAAATTCGTTATTAACGTTCGTTTCCCAAAGGCTCGGGGAGGAAGCAGTTGCCGAAGCCGCCCAGTACTATGTTGAACAAACCGCCACCGGCATGTTTGCCCGAATGAAAACGTTAAACCATGAACAACTGGTCAAGGTATTCACCGACCTGCATAGGAAGCACTACAACCGCTTTTATGTGGAAGAGAACAACGATAAGACCGTAATCACGATAGTGGAATGCAATGTCGGCGCCAGATTACTAAAGGATGGCATCGCTCAGCGGGAAGGCGGCCTGACCAAGAAGGCATGGCACTGGTCTTTCAACCGTACTGGAGTCCCTTATTATTGTATCCACGCTCATGTCTTCAACAATCTCTTCCAGAGGCTCGGGGTACCCGTGGTGGTCGAATGGGGAAAACAATACGATGACGAAGGAAAGGCCACAGATGAACCCTGCCGTTATATCATTCGTAAGACAATTAACTAGCGGTTGGGATTCCCACCAACCACAAGTTATTTTTTCTTCATCTCAACCCTAGGTATAAATCCCGAGAATCTGAAGAAGATTAGAAGGAGGTACTTTCATGTCTAACAGAAACGTTACAGCTGCATTTATCACATACTGTATAGCCCTTGTTATATCGTGGTTTATTTGGGGGCATACGACCAACCACATCTGAAGCGCATGGCTATTCTTGGTTTTACTACTAGCTGGCATTATCGTTTTCATTTCAATGATAATTAGTTCCCTTCGAAATAATACCTTTGACAGTAATTTACTATTCGCCGTAGCGGGCGTGGTTTTCTTTGACCTTTTTCTACTTGGTTCAGTTGGCGATATAGGCTTATCGGTTCTTGCGATATTAGCATATATCTTTAGTGGTTTTCTTCTCCTTCTTCTGATTTTTACAGCAGTGCGTTATTTCCTGCATCAAGCCCCTTAATAAAACCAGAAAACCAATAGCGAACAATATCAATACGAGAACCAAAGGAACGATTTGGGGTATTTCAATTGTATCCATTTCTCCCTCCTAAAACTAATTAGGCACTCTATACAAGGAAGAGTGAACTTTGCCCTTTTTGTGGAAGGTTTACATTTCTGCCCGTATCGTATAAAATTGAATGGATTTTTATTTTTAATTTTAAGGTTTGCTCTTACCTTTCTGTGCCCGGTGTAGGCATTCTGGGGCGGCCGGGGCCAGTTTAAGTGGTTTAGTGACTCCTGATTATCAGGTTAGCAATATGAGGTTGAGAAAATGAGAAAAATAGGACCGTCCCTTAAATCTCCTAACTCTCCAAAATCTTTCTTGGAAAGGGGCTGGGTCATTGCCAACCATATCTTGGTATCCTTCCATGTGGCTTTTATCTCA